>JAGWAL010000026.1 GCA_021296415.1 Acidimicrobiia bacterium
GCGGAGACCGAGGCGGACCCGGCGGCGGGCGCGGCGGCGGCTACGGCGGGCGCGGCGGTCGAAGCGGACCCGGCGGCGGGCGCGGCGCGCGCGGCACCACGCCAGTCCGCTCACGGGACCGCGAGTCCGGCGAGACCCGCGGCCTGGGCGGCGATCGCGTCGAGGGGCGGCACGCCGTCAAGGAACTGCTCCTGGCCGGGACACGGACCGTTCGACAGGTCGTCATCGCCGCTGAGCAGGACCCCGCACCGATTCTGGACGACATCATCGATCTGGCCGACGAGGCAGGGGTGGACATCCGCGAGTTGCAGCGCGGGCGATTTGATGAGATGGCCGCCACGGATGCCCCGCAGGGTGTGGTGGCATTCGCCGCCCCGCTGCGGGAATACGCCCTGGAGGAGCTGATCGCGGGCGTGCCGGCAGACGGGAGCCCTGCTCGGGCGGACAACCTGTACCGATCGTCCGGCGCCGAGCCACCGTCCCCGAGTTCCCTGCTCGAGGACGACGCCACGGACGACCAACACGGCGAGGCGGCGGCAGAGGCGCCCGCAACGAGTCCTGGGGACAGTGACGGGGAGCCGCCGGAGGGTGACCGCGATCCGGACGCCGAGGCGTCCGCGCCACCGGCACTTGCCGCTGCAGCGCCGCCTCCCGCGACAGGATCGGGCGAGAGCCAGCAGGTGCTGCTGCTGGTCGTCGACGGCGTCACCGATCCGGGCAACCTCGGAGCGATCCTGCGCACCGCGGAGTGCGCCGGCGTCACCGGCATCGTGCTGCCCCGCCACCGGGCGGCACGGATCACCCCAACGGTGACGAAGCGAGCCGCCGGCGCCATCGAGCATCTGCACTTCGCGCCGGTCAGCGGGATCCCGACGGCGCTCGGGACCCTCGCCGAGCTGGGCGTCTGGTCGGTGGGCCTGGACGTGACGGCCGATCAGACGATCTGGGACCTGCCCATCGCCGATGCGCCGCTTGCGCTGGTGCTGGGCGCCGAGGGTCGCGGCCTCTCCCGCCTGGTGCGCAAGCGCTGCGACGTGACCGCCCGCATCCCGGTCAGCGGGCGGCTGGACGCACTCAACGTGAGCGCCGCCACCGCGGTCGCTCTCTTCGAGGTGCTACGGCGGCGCACCACAGGCTGAGGTTGTCGCCGGCCGGCGGGTCTCGCCGCGGGCTAGGTCCCCCGCCTCGGCAGGTGCAGCAGCAGGTTCTGCAGCAGCAACTTCTCGTCCGGGTTGCGCACCAGCGCCGCGGTGGCGCTCCGCAACCGGTCGATCGCCTCAGCAGCCTGCGCGGCCACCGCCGGTGACGAGCCGGCACCGCCGGCGGCACCGGTCAGATCCCGGCGGTAGCGCTCGGCCAGCACGGCGAAGCCGAACCGCAGCTCGGCGTCGCGCGCCCGGCGCCGGCGACGATCACGCCTCTGCCCCTCGGCTCGATCGGCAGGATCGGCTGGATCGGCGGCCTTGGGCTGGGACTCCGCCGCCACCGAGTCGATGAGCGCGCGCAACTCGGCCACGGCGGCCGCGGCGCGCGCGCCCGTACCGTCGAGCCGCTCGGGAACCGACCACCACGCCTCCAGCCGCTCGGCCAGGTTCCCTCCGGCGATCAGATCGCGGGCTCGCTCCGGGTCTCCGGCGACCGCGCGAGCCGCCTGCCGCGCCGGACCGGCCGGCACACCCGAGGCGACGAGCCAGTCGCGCATCTCCTCCGCCGACGGCGCCGGGAACCGGACGGTCACGCAGCGCGACGCCACGGTGCCATGGCTCGGCGGGACGTCGTCGGCGAGCAGCACGATGATGGTGGCCGGGGGCGGTTCCTCGATCGTCTTCAGCAGGCTCGCCGCCACCTCCGGCGTGGCGGTACCGAACCGGTCGCAGACGATCACCTTGCGGGCAGCCTCCAGCGGCCGGCGCGCCGCCTCGGTGATGATGGACGTGGCATCCGCCGCCAGCAGGGCGCGGCCTTCCGGCTCGACCAGCACGGCATCGGGATGGACGCCCGCCAGCGCCCTCCGGCGATGCCGCTCGGCCGCCTCCGGGGTCTCCTCCGCCGCGGCCGCCGCCAGCAACTCGGCGGCGAAGGTCCGTGCGACCGCTCGCTTGTCGCCGCCCGGCGTCCCGGTGAACAGGTAGGCATGGAGCGGCGCTGCCAGCGCCGCCTCGAGTTGTCGCAGCGGTTCCTCCCCGCCCACGAGCGGCGGCCACTCCGGGCGGGCGGCGTGTGCCGGCGAGGCTCCGGGGTCTCGGTCGGCAGCTGAATCGGGCCCGCCGCGCGGGCCGAGCGGGCCCGGACCCTGACCCTGGTCCGTCACATCCAGCCCAACCGGTCGGCCGCGAGCGCGGCGATGTCCTCGCGCACGACCGAAGCGGGACGATCGGCATCGATCACGGTCCAGCGTCCGGGATCGGCCGCGGCGAGTTCCAGGTACCCGTCCCGCACCCGACGGTGGAAGTCCATGCCCAGCGCTTCGAAGGCGTCCGTACCGGCGTCGCCGCGTGCCCGGGCACGCAGGGGATCCATGTCAAGCAGGATGATCAGATCGGGCCACAGCCCGCCGGTGGCGGCTTCGGACATCTTCCGGACCGTGTCGACGCTCAAGCCGCGCCCGTAGCCCTGGTAGGCCAGCGAGGAACCGATGTAGCGATCGCAGACGAGGTCGCGGCCGGCTTCCAGGGCCGGCCTGATGGTCTCGGCAACGTGCTGTGCCCGGTCGGCGGCCATCAGCAGCGCTTCGGTCAGCACGTCGAGTCGCCCGGCATACTCCTCGAGCAGCAGACGCCGCAACTCGCGGCCGACACGGGTGGCCCCCGGCTCAAAGGTCAGCTCGGCATCACGGCTGATGGCCAGCCAGCCGGCCTGGGTGGACTTGCCCACCGCCTCGCCGCCCTCGAAGACCACGAAGCGGCCCCGGGTCGCCGCGTCCGGAGCTTCGGTCACGCCGACTCCCCGGCGCCTGGGCGGGCCACGGATTGCACAATGTTGGCCGGACCATTGTCAGCCGGTGGCGGATCGCTCGGTCGCGGGTTCCGGCCTTCGCCGGAATGACGGAGTGGTCGTACCCCCGGAACATCCCCCATGGTCAGCAGTCTTCCAGAGACTCCGCACCGTTGGAGCCGGCGGAGTCGGATGTGCCGTTGGCGTCGGTGGCCGCCTGTGCCCGCTGCGTGCGGCGGGCGAGCAGCCCCGCAACGACGACGGTCAGCCCCGCCAGCCAGAGCGTGAGGCGCACACCCGGCAGTTCCACCACGAAGCCGATGTCCAGGGAACGGTCCCACAGCACCTCGGAGATGCGGTCGAAGGCCGCCGCCAGCAGCGGCCCCACCACCAGCGCCAACACGACACACAACCGGACGACGGAGTAGAGCCCCGCGAAGACCCGCCCCCGGACCTCGTCGGCGGTGTGCTCGTGCAGCAGGGTGAAGCCCAGCACGTACATCCCGCCGGCGCAGACCCCCACCGCGCCGGCCACCAGCACCACCCACGGCAGCGAGCCCAACGAGGAGGCCACCAGCAGGCACACACCCGCGCCCGTGACCGACCGGGCGAACATGCGGTGCTTGTGGACACGGCGCTGCAGCAGCGACAGCACGAGCACGCCGACGCCGACGCCAGCGCTCAGGCCGGTCACGATGTCGGCGAACCCCTGCTCGCCCACCCGGAGCACCTCGATGGCGTAGACGAGTGCCAGAGGGATGAGCATTCCGCCGCCGATGAGGGCCGTCGCCAGGCCGATGTTGACCGAGCGCACCGTGGGATTCACGACCATGTAGCGCCACCCCTCCCGGTACTCGCGGAAGATCCCCTCCCACCGGACCGAGGCGCGCGCCGGACTGCTCGGATCGCGCCGGTGCCGCAGCGGCAGAGAGAACACCAGCACGGCCGAGACCACGAACGTCAAGGCGTCGAGATAGAAGATGGGCCCCTGATTGTCCAGGTAGAGCAGGCCCAACCAGCCGTCCGGGGATGCGTCCTCCAGCCGGCTCGCCACCCGGGCGAAGATCAGCGAGGCCACGGGGAATGTGGCATAGGTGGCGAACATGGACAACGAGTTGGCTGCCGTCAGGTGCCCCGACGGCAGCAGGTTCGGCACGGAGGCCTCCTTGGCCGGGATCCACAGGAGCGTGAACGCCTCCAGGGCCAGCGAGACCAGCACGAGCTGCCAGACGCTGTTGACCAGGGGCACGACCAGCAGGACTCCAGCCCGCGCCAGATCGCAGACCACCATCAGCCGGCGACGGTCCCAGCGGTCGGCGAGCACGCCGGCCACCTGCGCGAAGAAGATGCCCGGCACCAGCCGGGCGGCCAGCACCACGCCGATCGCCGCCTCCGGCGTCCCGGACCCGAGGCGTGCCGCAACCACCGAGATGGCCAGGAATCCCAGCCAGTCGCCCGTGGACGTCACAACCTGCGCCGACCAGAGCCGGAAGAACTGCGGCGTACCGAAGACCCGCTGCCGGAATCCGGTCCAAGTATGGCGACGCTCGACGGGCGTCCCCTCAGCCGTCACGGGTGGGCGACCCCTTCCGGCGCCGGGAACTTCCCTTCCGGGCCCCAGAGGCGGGGGCGTCGCGGCGGGCCGCCAGCAGGTCCGAGGCCCGCTGCGGCGTGAGGGTCTCGGGCGAGTCCGCGGCGCGCAGCGAGGCGTTGACCTCTCCGTCTGTGACATACGGACCCCAGCGACCGTCCCGGACGACGAGCGGGCGACCGGTGACCGGGTCCGCGCCCAACTCCCGCAGCGGCGCCTTGGGCTCCTGACCGCGCCGGCGGCGCGGCTGGGCCAGCAGGGCCAGGCACTCCTCGAGGCTGATCGTGAAGATCTGCTCCTCGGTCTCCAGGGAGCGGGTCTCGGACCCCTTCTTGAGGTAGGGCCCGAACCGCCCGGCCTGGGTCGTGATCTCGGTGTCGTCGGCCGGATCGGTGCCGACGGTCCGGGGCAGGCTGAGCAGCCGCAGCGCATCGGAGAGCGTGACATCCTCGAGACTCATGGAACTGAACAGCGAGGCGGACTTGGCCGCCTTGGCGTCGGGATCGCTCGCCGGCGGACCGAGCTGGACGTAGGGCCCGTAGCGGCCCTCGCGGGCGACGACCGGCAGGCCCGAGTCGGGATCGTCTCCGAGCGTGCGCCCCGTGGCGGGCCGGGCCAGCAACTCCAGGGCGAAGTCCACAGTCACCTCGTCGGGTGAGGTGTCCTCGGGCAACTGGGCCCGCTGGTCGCCGCACGTGATGTAGGGGCCGAAACGCCCGAGGCGCACCTCGATGGGCCGGCCGTCGGGATGGGCGCCGATGGCGACGGCGTTGACCGCGCGAACGTCGATCTCGTCGAGATTGTCCTCGACACGGGCCTTGAGGCCGGGACGGCCGCCGTCGCCGAAGTAGAACAGGGACAACCAGGGGAGGTATTCCTGCCGGCCGCGGGCGATGTCGTCGAGATCGTCCTCCATGCGGGCGGTGAAGGCATAATCCACGAAGTCGGCGAAGTGGCCCTCGAGCAGCGTCACCACGCTGAAGGCCGTGAACGTGGGGACGAGGGCCGTCCCCTTCTTGCGGACGTAGCCGCGGTCGGTGATCGTCGTCATGATCGTGGCGTAGGTGGAGGGCCGGCCCACGCCCAATTCCTCGAGTCGGCGAACCAGCGTCGCCTCGGTGAACCGTGCCGGTGCCTGGGTCTCGTGACTCGAGGTCTCCGGCGCCGACAGGTCCAGCACCTGGCCCACGGCAACCTGCGGCAGGCGCCGCTGCGCCTCGTCGCCCTCGGCGCCGTTCGCCCCGCTGCCCCCGGCGCCGGGCAGGGGGTCCCAGGCGCGACGGAACCCCTCGTGCGCGATCACCGTGCCCGAGGCGGCGAGGGTCACCTGCCCCGAACTCGCAGTCCGCGCCGTCGCCTCGATGGTGACGGTCTCACCGGTGACATCGGTCATCTGCGAGGCGAGCGTGCGTCGCCAGATCAACTCGTAGAGATCGGCCTCCACTGGCGACAGGCGCCCACGCAGCGACTTCGGGGAGGCGAACGTCTCACCCGCGGGCCGGATGGCCTCGTGCGCCTCCTGGGCGTTGCGCACCTTGCTGCGGTAGTGCCGCGCCTTGGGGGGTACGAAGTCCTTGCCGTAGCGGTCGGCGACCTCGGCGCGGGCCGCCTTCTGTGCCACGTCGGCCAGGGTCACCGAGTCGGTCCGCATGTAGGTGATGAAGCCCTGCTCGTAGAGCGACTGCGCCACGCGCATGACCGCGGACGCCGAGAGACGCAGGCGCCGGGCCGCCTCCTGCTGCAGCGTGGAGGTGATGAAGGGCGGCGCGGGACGCCGGCGGTAGGGCTTGGCCGCCACGGAGGTCACCGCGGCGGTCTCGCCGTCCAACTCCGCGGCGAGCCGTCGTGCCGTGTCCGCGTCGAGGACGACGACGCCGTCGCGCGGCTGACCGTCCGCACCGAAGTCCCGGCCGCTGGCCAGGCGGGCGCCGTCGAGGGCGACGACGGCCATCCCGAACTGTTCCTCGGCGCGTGTGGCGGCGCTGACGTCCAGCGACCAGTAGCCGGCCGCCACGAACGCCATGCGCTGGCGCTCGCGCTCCACGACGATGCGCGTCGCCACACTCTGCACCCGCCCGGCGGACAGGCGGGGGGCAACCTTCTTCCAGAGCACCGGCGAGACCTCGTAGCCGTAGAGGCGGTCGAGCAGCCGGCGGGCCTCCTGCGCGTCCACCAGCCGGCGATCGATCTCCCTCGGGTTCGCCAGCGCGGCGCGGATGGCGTCGGGCGTGATCTCGTGGAACACCAGCCGCCGCACCGTGACCCGTTGCGGGGGCGAGAGCACCTCCAGCAGGTGCCAGGCGATGGCCTCCCCCTCGCGATCCTCGTCGGTTGCCAGGTACAGCTCGTCCGCCGCGGCCACGAGCTTCTTGAGCGAGCGCACCGTGTCCCGCTTGCCGCTGTTCAGCACGTAGAGGGGCTTGAAGTCGTTGGCCACGTCGATGCCGAGGCGCGCCCACGGCTCCGAGCGGAAGGTCTTGGGGATCTCCGAGGCCTTGGTGGGCAGATCGCGCACATGGCCCCGGGAGGATTCCACGGTGTAGGAGTCGTCGAGGAAGCGGGCGATCGTCGTGGCCTTGGTGGGTGACTCGACGATGACGATCCGCTTGGGCGAGGCAGTGGCCATGGGCTGCAAGATACGGGCTAGGCGCTGCCGGGCGCCGCGAACGCGCTGACGAGGCGGCGACCGGCCGTCCGCAGCACGACCAGGCCGAGCACTGCGGCCACCAGGGACGCGGCCAGGACACCGATCTTGGCCTCGTCGCCCGCTACGCCCTCGTCGAACGCCAGCGCCGTCACGAACAGTGCCACGGTGAAGCCGACGCCCGCCACGATCGACACGCCCACGACGTGCAGTCTGGTGACGCCCGCCGGCAGCGAACTGAGACCGAGTCTCGTGGCGAGCAGGGTGAACCCGGCCACGCCGACGGTCTTGCCCACCAGCAGCCCCAGTGCCACGCCGATGGTGACCGACGAGGACGCCGCGCCGCGCAGTGAGTCACCGCTGAGCGCCACGCCGGCGTTCGCCAGGGCGAAGACCGGCACGATGAGGTAGCTGACGTACGGGTGCAGCGCCACCTCGAGGCGCTCGGCCACCGAGCGTGACTCGGCGATGCCGAAGTTGGCCCGGCGGATGTCGGTGACCGAGATGGTCGACTTCTCCTGCAACCAGCGGGCCATCGAACGGGCGTCGGAGTCCCGCTGCAGCGGCTTGGCCGGTGTCAGCAGGCCAACGGCGACGCCGGCGATCGTGGCGTGGACGCCGGAGTTCAAGGTGGCCCACCACACGAAGATGCCGATGAGCATGTACAGGGGCCACTGCCACACACGGATCCGCGTCAGGATGGCGATCAGAACGCACAGGAGCGCCGCCAGCCCGAGCCATCCCAGCGATATGTCGGAGCTGTAGAAGACCGCGATCACGAGGATCGCACCGATGTCGTCCACGATCGCCAGCGTCAGCAGGAACAGCCGGAGCCAGCCCGGCACCCACTTGCCGACGAGCGACACCACGCCGACCGCGAAGGCGATGTCGGTGGCCATCGGCACGCCCCAGCCGTTGAGGTTGTCGCCGCCCAGATTGAATCCCACGTAGATGAGGGCCGGCACCACCATGCCGCCCAGCGCAGCGACCGCCGGCAGCAGCGCGTCGCGGAACCGCCGCAGCCGGCCGGTGACCAGCTCGCGCTTGATCTCCAGACCCACCACGAAGAAGAACAACGCCATCAGCGCGTCGTTCACGAAGCCGTGCAGATCCTCGTCGAAGACCACGAAGTCGCTCACCGAGATCTCGATGGGGATGTGCCAGAACTCGGTGTAGCTGTCGCCGACCGGTGAGTTCACCCAGATGAGTGCGGCCACCGTGGCGAGCAGCAGGAGGATCCCCGTTGAGGTCTCGATATGCAGGAAGTGCAACAGCGGGCGGCCAACCGTGCGGGCCAAGGCGCTGTCGCGACCGATGAAGGTCAGGCCGCTGTCGGGAGGCGCTCCCCCGGAGGGTTCGGTCTCGTCCTGCGCGCGGACTTCGGGGGTCGGAGCCGCTGGTTCGGCGTCCCCGTCGCCTGCGTTGTTCCGGTCATTCGACATGAGCGATCCCGACAGACTCTCCCGACGACGCAGGAACGTTATCGGCTCCGTTGCCTGCACAACCCAGCAGGGGTGACCGACGCGACCACGCGTCCGTGACGCCGCGGTGTCCGATGGGTACCCGGATCAACCGCACGCAGGCTCGGCAATCCCGGGACTGCCGCAACGCAAGCCGCCGGCTACGAGGACGACGTGTGGACCACGAGGCGCACCTCGGTCCCCCGGCGCGACGTGGAAATGGCGTGATCGTCCGACATGATCCGCATCAGCCACAGACCCATGCCCTTCTCGGTGTACAACCGGCGGGGATCGGCCGGCTCCGGAGGCTCGGGGACTCGGGACGGATCGAATCCGCCGCCCCGGTCGTGGACCTGGATCTCCACCCGGCCCGGGCTCGGAACGCAGCGAATCCTGACCGGATCGGCGATCCCGCGTCCGGCATGGGCAGCGATGGCGTTGGTGACGGCCTCGGACACGGCGACCCGCAGGTCCTCGAGTCGCTGCGCATCCACTCCCGCCTCCCCGGCGACCACCTCCGACACGAAACCACGCACCATCGCCAGGTACTCGGTCCGCGGTGGGATCTGGATCTCCACCGCGTCGCCGCGGTCATGCGCTGAAGGCGCCATCGGCACGGGTCCCCAACACGAGCGGGCAGGTCTCTCAGCGTTCCACCGTATCGGGACGGCACCCCCCCGCTGTGGTTCCGCCGGCGCGACGCCACGCCGGGGATGCACGCCGACGGTCGTCCCGGCCCGATGCCGGTGGTGGGAAGCAACGGCTCGGCAACCGGCACCGCTGCGGGGTGGCCGGACGGATCGTCGGCCCGACTCGTCACGCTCCCCCTCACCGCTCGGCTCGCATGACCGCCTCGCCGGACAGCGTCAGATCGTCCAGCAGGACCGCCAGCGGGGCGAAGCGCACGGCTGAGCGGTAGTCCAACCGGACCGAGACGTTGCCCGCCCCCGGGAACTCCTCGACGCGGACCCGCAGGCGCGCGGGGTCCAGGCGCGCCGCCGCCAGCGCCGCAGGACGCGCCCGCGCCGCGTCATTGCTCACCGCCACGGCGCGCGCCGCCTCACGGGCACTGTGGACCACCATGATCTGATCGCGCGCCGTGAGCGCCATCTGCGCGAGGAACAGCGCCATCAGCATGAGCAGCGGCAACAGCAGCGCCAACTCGACGGCCGCCTGACCCCCCGGTCCGCGCCGGCGACCTCCCCCGCCGCCGGCACGCCTCACGTGATGAGCTTGCTGATCGAGCGGAACACCGCGTCGAGGAGCCGGCTGATCATGTTCGTGTTCCGTGCCCAGTCGAGGACAAGGACGGCGATCAGGGCCACGCCGAGCAGCACGAGGGCGTACTCGGCGGTGGCCTGGCCCGACTCGGCGGCGCGCCGCACCAGCCGCCGCGGGCCGGTCCGGCGAGTCCGGCCGGCTCGGGTGGTCCGGTCGGTCCGCTGAAGGATTCCTGCAACTTGCGCCATGTCCGTTTCTCCTGGTCTCTCCGTTGGGGGTTGTTCGGGGTCTTGGTTGCCGCGGGTGGCGGGGCCGGGCGGGCGATGGATTCCGGCCTTCGCCGGAATGACCTCCAGGGCATTGCTCAGCGGGTCGCCGAGCGCCTGGTGAGTTCCTCAGAACTGAAGAAGATCCAGCGACTGCGCCACCGTGGGCACGATCGTGAGCAGGACGAACGCCGGCAGGACGCAGACCGTGAGCGGGAACAGCAGCCGCAGCGGGACCCGCCGTGCCGCCGCCTCCGCCGCCCGGCGCCGCTCGGTCCGGGCGACGGCGGAGGCGCGTTCCAATGCGGGCCCCAGCGGAGAGCCGTAGCGCAGGGCATCGGTCAGCGGGCGCACCAGCAGCCGCAGCGGGTCGGCCCCGGGAGCAGCCGCCAGTGCCTCGAGAGCCTCCGCCACCTCCACCCCCAACCGCATCTGCTCGGCGGCCCGGCGCAGCGCGCCGCCCACGGGTCCGGCGAGGCGCGGCGCCACCGCATCGACGGCCAATCGCACACTCAGGCCCGCACTCGCGGCGAGTGACAACAGGTCCAGGGCTTCGGGCAGTTCGGCCAGCATGTCGGCGCCCCGCGCGCGGCGCTCCCGCGTGACGCGCCGGCGCAGCACCAGCCAGCACGCCGCGGCGGCGGCGAGCCCCAGCGTGACGTCGACTGCGATGCCGGCGAGGAGAACCAGCGCCACCAGCCCGGCGCACCGGTCCGCCGCCGCGTCCGCCGGGCGCCCCAGAGCCGAGCGCAGCGCTCGCCCCAGCGACGCGGCGGGCTGCAGGCGCCGGCGAGGGGGGCGCCGACGCGGCGGCCGCAAAGTGGCGAGACGCTCCCGGCGCGCCGCCGGCGACGGGCGCCACAGCAGCGCACCCCACAGAACGGCCGCCCACCAGGCCAGCAGCAGCGCCGTCATCGCAGCCGCGTGATGCGGTGCATCCACACGAAGGCCACGGCGTTCAGGGCAAGCCCCACCACGAGGCAGAACACCCCGATGGGGCTGCCGTACAGCAAGCCCAGAGAGCCCCCGTCGATCATGGCCGACAATGCGAGGAAGCAGAGCGGCAGCAGGGCGATGAGCAGTCCCGACAAGCGTCCCTGCTGCGCCAGCGAGGCAACCTCGCGTTGGGCGGTGCGGTGCTCGCGCAGCGTCGCCGCCACGCCGTCGACAGCGGGTGCCCGCCGGCCGCCGGCGGTGGTCCCGATGGACAGCGCCGCCGCCGCCAGATTCACCTCCGCAAGCGGGTGCCGCTGCCGCCAGCGGTCCAACGCCGCCGGCAGCGACCCACCCACCCTCACGTCCGCCATGACGCCGCGGAGATCCGTGGCCAGCGGGCCATCCGACGGCAGCGCCTCCGCTATGGCCGCCACCGTCGAGACGCCGGCGCGCAGCGAGCGGGCCACACGCTCCAGGAAGCCGGGCAGCGCTTCGACGACGAGTCGCTCCCGGCGCCGCCGCGCCGCCCACAGGACGGCGGGAGGCACCAGCAAGCCGGCTCCGGCACCCGCCACGGCGCCGAACCCCGACGCCAGCAACAGCCCGCTCCCGGTCCCCACGACGACGGCCGCAACCCACACGGCGACCGCCTGCGGCTCGCTGCACGGCACCACCGCGTCGTCGAGGGCGCGTCGCAGCAGCCGGCGGAAGCGTCCGGCGGCGGCGCGCCCTCCGCTCGCGGCACGCGGCGCCTTCGCACGAGGCTCCCGGCCCGCGGTCCGTTGAGGAAGCAGCCGGCTCCGGCGCCGCGCCCGCCAGCGGCACAGCTCGACGGGGATGCGGCGCAACGCCATCGCCGCCAGCACGATCGCCACCGTGTAGCCGAAGGCATCGCTCACGTCGTCGTCCTCCTGGTTCCGGCTCTTGGGTTCGGGCGGGTCGGATGTCGCTCAGAGATCCAGCCACGCCGGGTCCACCGACGGCGCGCCGTGGCCCCGCGGCGGCTTGGTGGGCAGTGCTCGCAAGCCGGACGCATCCGCCAGCGCGGCGAGCCGCTCCGGGCCGCGACGCACCTCGGCAACCCCCACGACGCGACGCGCCCCCGCCGGACCCCGCGCCAGGTGCACGACGAAGTCCAGCGCGGCGCTGATCTGATCGCGAACGGCCTGCAGCGGCAGCCCGGCGCCCGCCATGAGAACCATCGTCTCGAGCCGGTCGAGCGCGTCGGGCGGGCTGTTGGCGTGGCACGTGGACAGGCACCCGTCGTGTCCGGTGTTCATGGCCTGCAACATGTCGAACGCCTCCGCTCCCCGGACCTCGCCGACGAGGATCCGGTCGGGCCGCATGCGCAGGGCGTTGCGCACCAGGTCACGGACCGTGACCGCAGCAAGCCCCTCCACGCTGGATGGCCGCGACTCCAGGCGAACGACGTGGCCGGCCTTGAGGTTCAACTCGGCGGCGTCCTCGACGGTGACGATCCGCTGGTCGGCCGGAATGTGCCCCGCGACGGTGTTGAGGAACGTGGTCTTGCCGGCTCCCGTCCCGCCGCTGACGACGATGTTCGCCCGGGACACCACCATCCAGCGCAGCAGTGCCGCCACCGGTGGCGGGGCGAAGTCCGCGACACGCAGGTCGCAGGCGCGGAACCGCCGGATGACGAGGTACGGCCCGTCGACGGCCACCGGAGGCATGACGACGTTCACCCGCGATCCGTCGGTAAGCCGCGCATCCACCAGCGGCGATGTCCGGTCGGCCCGCAGACCGAGAGGTCCCACGACCCTCTCGATGAGCTGGTGGAGGGTGGACTCGCCGAGCACCACGGCGGTCTGCCGTAGCATCCCGTCCTGCTCCACCCAGACTGCGCCGGCGCCGTTGACCATGATCTCGTTCACCGCATCGTCGGTGACGAGAGTCTCGAGGGGTCCCAGGCCGGCGAGGCGGGCGGCCACACGCTCCGCCAGCCGTTCCTGGAGTGCCGGACTGAGCAGCGGTGCCCGCTGGCGCACCCACTCGGCGATCTGCTCGCGCCCGGCGGGCTCGCCGGCGAGGCAAGCCTCCACGACGAGCTCGTGCAGGTCCTGCTCGACGGCCGCGAGCGGCTCGGGACCGCCGCCGGGGTCCGGGTCGTGACGCGGTGGCGCGGCGACATCGGCTGGCGCGGCATTGGGTAGCGCGGCGCTCACGCCGGAGCGGCCTGTGCCAGGGCCCGGTCGAGCGCCGCGGGAACCCGGCTGGTGAGCAGCCCGGCATCCACGGCCCGCGCCACCGAAGGGTCGACGTCGAGGCGGAGAACCACCGGGGCGCCCACCACATCCTCCACGTCTCCGGCCGTGAGGGGTCGGCCGGGCTCGACGAGCAGCACCACGCCGCTCGGCTGCAGCGGCGCCCGGGCCGCCCGGCGCAACGACAGGAAGCAGGCCCGGGTCACCAGCCAGGACCGATCGGCGCCCGCCACGATCCGTCGCCGCACATCGATGTCGTCGGCCGGCGCACCCGCTGCGGTCCCTCCGGCCTCCTCGCCACCGGCCCGCCACAGACAGCCGCCGTCCACCACCGCCACGCGGTGCTCGGCAGCCAATTCCCCCGCCATCACGTCGGCCCGATCGGTCCGCTGGAGCGGTCCTGCCCCCCGATGAAGCAGGAAGAGTCCTGCAGCCACCTCCCGTTCCAGGCGGCGCAGCGCGTCGATCTGCACCTCGTCGCCGACGCTCAACCAGTCGGCGACACCCGGCGTCGCCGGCTCCGGCACCCCCAGCAAGCCAGCGCCATCCCCGCAAAGATCGACGAGCAGGGCACCAGCATCAGCGTTCGCAGCCCACCGGCGCGCCGCCAGGGCCGCAACGACCGATGTTCCCGAACCTCCCTTGACCGACCAGCACGCAACGTACATCGCTGCCTCCCCTCCTGGGCACTTCGTGGGCGCGCCGCGCGGGCGCGACCGTCAACTCGGCTGCGGGGGAAGCAGGACGGAGTGGCGCCCGTGGCGCCGGTGAAAGTGCTCAGACCCGGCTGCTGCGGGCCTCGAGAATCAGAAAGTCAGACCTCGCGGACCTTCTTGGCCACCCAGGCCACGAGTACCGCAACCAAAACGAAGAGGAAGAGCTTCTTCATCGCGCAGAAGTATACGACCGCGATATCCGGCCGCAAGCTCGCGGAGGTGGACAGAGTTCGCGGAGGTGGACGGGAATCCCGTGCCTGCCCGGCGGCCACCGCACGACGGCGCCCGCTGCCCGACGGCGGGCCGCCCGGCGGCAAGCAGGGGCCGCGCAACAGCGGAGGTGGACGGGAATCGAACCCGCCGGACGGGGATCGCCCGTCCCACCCGCTTTGAAGGCGGGGGAGCCCACGACACCTCCACGGCGACCCTAGCGGGACCGGACGGTTACGCGGCCCGGCGACGTGGCTCAGACGGCCAGCAGGTCCCGGGCGCCGGTGTCCGAGGAGGGGTGGCGCAGCTTCGACATCGCCCGCGCCTCGATCTGGCGGATCCGCTCGCGGGTCAGGTTGAAGTGCTCACCGACCTCCTCGAGGGTGCGCGGCTCACCGCGGTCCAACCCGTAACGCAGCGTGAGGATCTCCCGCTCGCGCTCGTCCAGCGGCGACAGGAGACGCCTGATCTCCTCGGGAAGCAGCGAGGTGGCCGCCACCTCGAACGGCGACTCGGCCGACCGATCCTCCACCACGTCGCCCAGTTCCGCATCGCCGTCCTCGCGCAGCGGTTCGGAGAGCGAGAGCGGCTCGGCGGCGAAGCGCAGCGCCTCGGTCACCTTCTGCTCGGGCATCTCCACCTCTCGGGCCAGTTCGCTGAGCGTGGCCGGCCGGCCATAGCGCAACTCGAGCCGCGCACGGGCCTTCTGCAACCGGGTGAGGGTGTCGCCGGCGTGGACCGGCAGCCGGATCGTGCGGCCGGTGTTGGCGATGCCCCGGGTGATGGCCTGGCGGATCCACCAGGTGGCATACGTCGAGAACTTGAACCCCTTGCGCCAGTCGAACTTCTCGACGGCGTGCATCAGGCCGAGATTCCCCTCCTGGACCAGATCCAAGAGCGGCAGGCCCGAAGCCTGGTATTTCTTCGCGATCGAGACCACGAGGCGCAGGTTCGACTGGACGAACTGCCGCTCGGCCTGCTCGCCCTCGCGGACCAGCCGGCGCAACTCGACCCGCCGGTTGGGGCGCAGCGACTTGCCGACCGCCAACTCCTCGCGGGCCTCGATCCCGGCCTCGATCTTCTGGGCCAGCTCGACCTCGTCGTCCTTGGTGAGCAGCGTGTACTGGCCGATATCGGTCAGATAGAGGCGGACGAGATCCTCCTCGTCCCGCTCGACCCGCTCTCGCGCCACAGACGACGTCTCCCAGAATCAGCAGGCGGCTAGTACCGGTAACCGGAGACTCCGTTGGCCCCGAGCCGTGAGTTCACACTACCGAGCGCGGTGGCCGGTTCAACGGCGCCACTCCTCAGCACGACAGGTCGGCCAGTCGCCTGCCGAGCGCCGCCGAGAGCCGCCGCTGGCTCGGCGCCGGTGTCCGCTGGTCCAGCAGCGCCACTCCGCGCGACTGCTGTGCGCGGAGATCGGTGGTCACGGCCGCACAGAATCGCTGCTCCTCCGCTTCGGACACCTCGCCGAGGTGGCCGGCGAAACGCTCCAGCGAGGTCAGCATCCGGGGCAGCACCACGTGGATCAGGACGACGAGACGCTCCGCCGTCTCGGTGGCGGCTCCATCGAACAACTGCTCCCATCCCGGCGACGGCGGCCGCACGCGCTCGGAGGCCGCCAGGGCCGGCGAGTCGGCCAGCAGTGCCTCCCAGCCGGCGCTGTGCTGCTCGAACCGGCGGGCCGTGCTGTGGAGGAACGTGGCCACCTCGGCGTCGCTCTCGGCGCCGCGCCAGGAGTGCAGGGCATCCGCCAGGTTCCGCTGGAGCCAGGCGTAGCCTCCCAGCGCATCGTTCAGGTCTTCGATGATCATGGGCGTTCCTCCGGGGTGTGCCCCGCTTCGGGGCAGGGACGCGGCCTGCCGCTCAGTCCCGGGCCTCGCCCCGGTAGCGGTTCGTGATGGGCATCCGCCGGTCCTTGCCGAAGGCCTTGGGCGTCACCCGTACCCCGGGAGGGGCCTGGCGGCGCTTGTACTCGGCCACGTCCACGAGCCGCCCGACCCGTCGCACCAGTTCGGTGTCGGCGCCGCCCGCGATGAGTTCGCCGACGGTCTTGTCGCCCTCCACGAAGGCGCGGGCCACAGGGTCCAGTAGCTCGTACGGCGGCAGGCTGTCGGAGTCCAGCTGATCGGGCCGCAACTCGGCGGACGGTTCCTTGGCGAGCACACGCTCGGGAATCAGCGCCCGGCCGGCGGTGGCGTTGCGCCGCCGGGCGAGTTCGTAGACCTGCAGCTTCCAGATGTCGGAGATGACCGCGAACGCACCTGCCGAGTCGCCGTAGAGCGTGGAATAGCCAACCGCGCTCTCGGACTTGTTGCCGGTGGTCAGCACCAGCCAGCCGAACTTGTTGGCCAGCGCCATGAGCACGACCGCTCGGATGCGCGGCTGCACGTTCTCCTCGGCGAGGCCGGGGGGCCGACCCGCGAACGCCGCGGCCAGCATCGCCTCGAAGGCGTCGTGCGCGGGCTCGATGCCGATGAGGCGTCCTTCGATCCCCAGGTTGGCGCAGAGCGCCTCGGCGTCCGCCACGGAATGGTCCGAGGAGTAACGCGACGGCATGAGCACGCCGTGCACACGGTCGGGGCCGAGGGCGTCGGCGGCCACCGTGGCGACGAGGGACGAGTCCACGCCCCCGGAGAGGCCCACGCAGACGTCGGTGAAGCCGTTCTTCGTGACGTAGTCGCGGGTGGCCAGCACGAGGGCGGCATAGACCTCGTCGAGAGTCTCCAGCGGCGCAGGCAGCGTGGGGACGGGCAGCGGCTGCGGGGCGACCGCCGGTGGATCGCTCACGCGGATCCGGGCCAGAGCCGGCCCCCGGCCGGCGACTGTGCCGGCGCACCCCGGCCCCACGTCGACGAGCAGGATCTCCTCGGTGAACGCTCCGGCCTGCGCCACGACCGCACCGCCGGTGTCCAGCACCAGCGAACGGCCGTCGAACACCAACTCGTCCTGGCCGCCGACCAGGTTGACGTAGATGATCGGGCACCCGACCCTGGCGATGCGCCGGCGCAGGACCGACAGCCGCTCGTCGAGCTTGCCGATGCTGTACGGCGAGGCGTTCACGTTGACGATCAACTGGGCGCCGCCCGCAACCAGCTGCTCGACGGCCCCGCCGTCGATCCAGACGTCCTCGCAGATGGAGATCCCGACAGCCACGCCGGCGATCTCGAAGAGGGCCTCGGGCGTGCCCGGCGTGAAGTGGCGTTTCTCGTCGAAGACGCCGTAGTTGGGCAGGTGGGCCTTGCGCGCCAAGCCGGCGATGGCGCCGTCGGCGCAGACCGCGGCGGCATTGAAGAGCGCGCCGCCCTCGCCGGCGACGGGGAGTCCCACGACCGCCGCGCAGCGACCGGACGCCGCGGCGATCTTCTCGAGCGCCGCCAGGCAGTCCTGCGCGAACCGGGGCTTGGCCAGCAGGTCCTCCGGCGGGTAGCCGCTCACCGCCAGCTCGGGGAAGATCGCCACATCGGCGCCGCCCTCGGACGCCTCCGCCAGCGCCGCGATCATCCGCTCGACGTTGCCGTCGAGATCGCCAACGACCAGATTCAACTGGCAGATGCCGACGCGGAGCATCCCGTCAGGCTACCGAGACCGCCCCGGGGTCAATTCCGGGGCATGCCCGGCATCAGATCGAGTAGTACAGCTCGAACTCCATGGGGTGCGGGCGCAGACGGACGGTGTCGATCTCCTCCCGCTTCGCCTCGATGTACGACGCCAGCAACGACTCGCCGAACACGCCGCCCACGCGCAGGAAGTCGTGGTCGGCCTCCAGGGCATCGAGTGCCCGGCCCAGCGAGCCCGGTACCTGGGGCACACCCGCGGCCTCGTCGGCCGACAGCGAGTAGATGTCCACGTCGAGCGGGTCGCCGGGATCGATCTGGTTCTGGATGCCGTCGAGGCCCGCCAGCAGGATCGACGCGAAGGCCAGGTACGGGTTCGCCGAGGGGTCCGGGCAACGGAACTCCAGGCGCTTGGCGGCCGGGTTGTCCGACACCATCGGCACCCGGATGGCCGCGGAACGGTTGCGTTCGGAGTAGGCCAGGTTCACCGGCGCCTCGTAGCCCGGAACCAGGCGCTTGTAGGAGTTCACCGTCGGCGCCGCGAAGGCCAGAATGGATGCGGCGTGCGCCAGCAGCCCGCCGGCGAAGTAGCGGGCCATCTCCGACAGGCCCGCGTAGCCGTTGCGGTCGAAGAACAGCGTCTCGCCGTCCTTCCACAGCGACACGTGGGTGTGCATACCCGACCCGTTGTCGCCGTAGATGGGTTTCGGCATGAACGTCACCGTCTTCTGGGCCTGGTGGGCCACGTTCTTGCACACGTACTTGTAGAGCTGGACCTTGTCGGCCATGGCCACCAACTCGTCGTAGCGCATGTCGATCTCCGCCTGGCCGGCGGTTCCGACCTCGTGGTGGTGGAGTTCGACCGGCACGCCGCAGGACTCCAGCACCGAGACCATCTCGGCGCGGAGATCCTGGTGGCGGTCCAGCGGCGGCAGGGGGAAGTAGCCGGACTTGTAGCGAATCCTGTGGCCCAGGTTCGGATCGTCGCGGGCATCGAGGGTGTCGCCGCTGGTCCAGACGCCCTCCACGGATCGCACCTCGAAGGCGGCGCCGTAGGGCTCGTTGTGGTAGTTGACGCCGTCGAAGATGAAGAACTCGGCCTCGGGCCCGATGTAGCAGGTGTCGGCCAGCCCCGTTCCTCGCAGGTAGCGCACCGCCTTCTTGGCGATCACACGCGGGTCCTTGAAGTACTCGTAGCCGGTGACCGGGTCGTAGACGGTGCAATGCAGGATGAGCGTCTTGTGCTTGTAGAACGGATCGATGAACCCGGCCTCGACGTCGGGGACCAGCAGCATGTCCGAGCGGTCGATTGTCTGGAAGCCACGAATCGACGAACCGTCGAATCCAAGACCCTCCGCGAAGACTCCTTCGTTGAGCTCGTGGGAGGGGAGCGTGTAGTGATGCTGGAGACCGGGCACGTCGGTGAAACGGAACTCGACGAACTCGATGTCCTCGTCGGCGAGTCGCGCGACGACTTCGGCGGGGGTCGTCATGGGGACACCTCCAGGCAGATCGGAGATTGCTGGTGCCACGTCCCCCGGCGTCTTTGACTGGAGACGCATTCGAGGGGCGACGGTACGGCGCCGTAGCCGTCAGCCCCGCGATGTCCCCGACGGCATTGGCTGGAGACGGCGAAAGTCTACGAGCGACTTCGCGCGACCCGGGCGCGCAACAAACCTCGATCTCCCCTCGAGTACAACAAAATCCCAGCAAAGATCCCCGAAGGCTGCCCGCTGGGTCAGGATCGGCGGTCGGTGGGCCAGACCGGCAGGCAGCCGCGTGCCAGCCAGGTCGCGGCCGCCACCGCCACGAACACCGAGTCCGAACCGTTGGTGGGCTCGGCGTCACTCGGCACGATCGTCACCTCCACCGGCGGCGTGCGCGCCGCCGGCACGACGCCGAAGGATCGCACCGTCAGGTCCACGACCGTCCCGTCGGCGTCCGTGGCGATCGCCTCGGAGGTCACGAGGCTGTAGGCCATGTGCGCCGCACCGATGCAGTAGGAGCGCAGCACCACCTCGTCGAGGGGGCGCCCGCAGGAGACCTCGACGGTGATCTTCTCCGCCACCTGCGCGGCCGCCTCACCGCCGCCGGGAAGCCGGATCGGGCCCGCGGCGCCGCGGGCACCGGCCAGCAGGGCAAGCGCCTCGAGGGCACCGGCGGCGCGGATGTCCGCCGAGGTGGGTGGTCCGGCGACGTCGACCTCGACGACCTCCAGCCCGGGCGCCACCGCGGCGATGGCCTCGACGACACCCGGTGTCCGGGCCACGGCGAGCCGCCCCGTCCCGTCGGCGTTGGCACCGCCGGCGACGGGTGGGCGCTTGGGCCCCAGGCGAGTGGCGTCGGGGCGCGAGTACAGGATCCGCACCGCCCGACCCGTCTCGTCGGCCAGCCGGCGGGCGGCGGCGGCCGCCGCCGAGCGGGTCTTGGCGCCTAAGGCGCCGCCGTTGGCCAGCGGGTCGGCCGGTTCCCCTCCCGGGAGGCACCACGAGGCGTCGAGCTCCAGGTAGCCGGGCTCGCTCCAGCACGTACGCAGCGTGCAGTCCCAGTCGCCCGGCGGGACCCGCAAGGGCGCCTCGGCGCGCAGCGTGCTGCGACGTCCCTCGACGGAGCCCGCGGCGCGGCGCGCCTCGGCGGGCGTCTCTCCCAGTGCCCAGCCCCCACCGGGCGCCGGGACCGCCACGAGCGCATCGGCCGGCGCGGTGTCGTCCGCGAAGCCGCCCTCTCCGCAGGCCACGTGGGGGCCGACGGCCTGCGGGCACCCGCCCTCGAGGGCCGCCCGGCGGGCCGCGGCGGCATAGTCCCGGGGCGGCTGCGCCGCGGCACCGCTCTCCCCGGTGACCAGCCGGGCGGCCTCCAGGATGGTCTGCCAGCCGGTGCAGCGGCAGAGGTGGGCGGCGAGCGCGCCGGCGGGTCCGGCGCCCGGCGAGCGGCGGGCGAGGCCCTCGAGGCGCAGGATGATTCCCGGCGTGCAGAACCCGCACTGGCTGGCCCCGGTGGCGCAGAACGCCTCGGCCCAGGCCTGCCGGCGGAGCGGATCGAGCCCCGCCAGCGTCGTGACCTGGCGACCCGCCACGCGGCGAGCCGGGGTGACGCAGGAAACCCGGGCCGCTCCGTCCACCAGCACCGTGCACGCCCCGCACTGCCCCTGGGGGCTGCAGCCGTCCTTCACCCCGGAGATGCCGAGGTGCTCGCGCAGGAGCGTCAGCAGTGAATAGTCGCCGGTGGGCGCGACGGCGGGGCGGCCGTCGACGGTGAGGCTGATGTGGTCGCCGGCCGGCGCCGGCAGGGACGTCAGCTGAAGGACTGCCCGCAGCCGCAGGTGCGCTGGGCGTTGGGGTTGTCGATGGAGAAGCCGGCGTTCTGCAGGCTGCGCCCTGCAGCAGCATTGCGCTCGACGGATCCACGATGACGTCGACGCCCTCGAAGTTGGCGCTCTGGTCGCTGTCGTTGACCTCGGTGTCGAAGTACATCTCGTAGCTGAAACCCGAGCAACCGCCGGGGCGGACCGCGACACGCAGTGCCAGAGCCTCTTCGCCCTCCTGTGCGAGCAACTCGCCGACCTTGCTCGCTGCGGTGGGAGTGAGCGTGATCATGGGGCACTCCTTGATCGTCTTCGTGGCCCGGCCGGTCGCCGGGCCCGGTCGTTCCCCGGCCGGTAGTTCCGGCAAGGAAGGTCGCCGACAACCTCGGCGGCGGACCGCTCCGGACAGTCTATCCGCGGTCGTCCCCCCGCCCGCAGGGGCCGTCGGCGCGAACCGCGCCCGTAGACTCCGCTGCGTGGCCGTCTCCGTCACCCGAGATCGGGAGCCGCCCGGCGGCCCCCCAGAGGCGAATCCGCCGAGCGCTCCACCGCCGAGCGCTCCACCGCCGAGCGCGGATGCCGTCCTGGCGCTGCTGAGGGACGTCATCGATCCCGAACTCGGCAGCAACATCGTCGAGTTGGGCATGGTGAAGGGCACCGCGGTGGACGCCGGCGGCCTGGTCACGGTCACCGTCGCCCTCACCACCATGGGCTGTCCCCTGCGGGCGCAGATCCAGCGCGACGTGCGCAACCGGGTGGCGACGCTGCCGGGCGTCAGCGGCGTCGACATCTCCTGGACCGAGCTCTCCGCCGAGGGCAAGTCCAAGGCCATGTCCATCGCCCGGCGCAACGTTGCCGAGAACGCGCCGGAGACCGAGATCCCGAACACCACCAAGGTGCTGCTGATCGCATCGGGCAAGGGGGGCGTCGGTAAGTCCTCGATCTCGGTGAACCTCGCCATCGCACTGGCCACCGAGGGCCACACCGTGGGGCTGCTGGACGCCGACATCTGGGGCTACTCGGTGCCCCGCATGCTGGACCTGACCGGCCGGCTGGAGGGTGCCGAGACCGAGCGCAAGATCCTCCCGCAGGTGCGGGAGATCGGTGAGGGCGCGCTCAAGGTCGTCTCGATGGGGCTGCTGGTGGACGACGAGCAGACGGCGCTGATGTGGCGCGGCCTCATCCTGAACCGTGCCGTGCGCCACTTCTTGGAGGACGTGCTGTGGGGCCCCATGGACTTCCTGGTTGTGGACATGCCCCCGGGAACCGGCGACGTCCAGATGGGTATCGCCAAGCTGCTGCCCCGGGCGGAGATGATCATCGTCACGACCCCGTCGCGCAGCGTGCAGAACGTGGCGGCCCGCGCCGCCAACATGGGCCGCAACAACTACCTGCGCATCGCCGGCGTCATCGAGAACATGACGGCTTTCGTGGCCCCCGACGGCACGCGGCATGCGATGTTCGGCGAGGGCGGCGGCGAGGCGCTGGCCGCAGAGATCGGGGCGCCGTTGCTGGGCAAGGTGCCGATCGACCCCTTGGTCTCACCCGCCAGCGACGCGGGTGAGCCGTTCGTGCTCGGCGAGGGAGCCGCCGCCGAAGCCATCCGCGGCATCGCCGAACGGCTCGTCGACGAGCTGGTACCGGCGGGTGAGCTCGCCGGCTGCAGCGCGCACCTGGCCGGGACTCCCGTCAGCTTGCAACGACGCGGTTCGTGAACTTCCGCTTCAGCGACGAGCAGCTGGCGTTCCGCCGGATGCTGCGTGACTGGGTGGAGCGGGAGTGCCCCAAGTCGGTGGCCCGCGAGCTCGAGAGCGCCGAGGGCCGGTACCCGTTCGAACTCTGGGACAGCATGACCGAGGCGGGATTCCACGCCATCGGCATCGATCCCGCCTACGGCGGCCAGGGCGGGACGGTCATCGATCAGACCCTGCTGTGCCAGGAACTGGGCCGGTCGCTCGCCGGGCTGACCTGGATCTGGGGAATCTCCTCGTTCGCCGGGGCGAAATCGCTCACGGCCTTCGGCAGCGAGGCCCAGAAGGAGCGCTTCCTGCCCGACCTGGCCGAGGGCAGGCTGCGCTTCGCCATCTCCGTCACCGAGCCCGGCGGCGGCACCGACCTGCTGGGAGCCCTGCGCACCACGGCGGCACGTTGCGACGGGGGTTGGCGCATTTTTGGGCGCAAGATCTGGTGCACGGCGGCGGCACAGTCGGACTACCTGCTGCTGCTCGCCCGCTCGGACCCCGACCCACCGCGCAAGAGCCTGGGCACCACCGTGTTCCTGGTTCCCCAGCCCAGCGACGGTCTCGAACTCACGTCGATCCCGAAGCTGGGCATGCGCGCCGTTCCCTCCTACGAGGTCCACCTGGACGAGGTCTTCGTGCCCGACGAGTTGGTGCTCGGTGAGCCGGGGGGCGGTTGGCACCAGTTGCTGGCCTCGCTGAACAACGAGCGGATCCTGGTGGCCGCGCTGTGCTGCGGTGTGCTGGAGGGCGTGCTGGAGGAGGCGGTGGCGCACCTCGTCGAGCGGGAGGCGTTCGGTCGACGGCTCGGCGAGTTCCAGGCCCTGCAGCACAACGTGGCCGACATCAGGATGTGGCAGCGCCAGGCCGAGCTGGTCACCTACGAGGCCGCCTGGCTGCAGACGGTCGGCGAGCCGTGCGGGACGGAGGCCACGATGGCCAAGGTTCTGGCCTCGGAGTACGCCGTCGCGGCGGCCGACCTGGGCATCCAGATGCTCGGGGGAATGGGTTACGCCATGGAGACGCACATGCAGCGCTACTGGCGGGACACGCGCATCTACCGCATCGCGCCGATCAACAACGAGATGGCTCGCAGCCTCATCGCCGAGTCCTGCGGCCTGCCGCGGGCGCTGTAACGGGGCATGACCTCGTGAGCGACCGGCCGCCGAGCGTCGACTCGCTGGCGCAGTCCCTCGCCGGGAGCGGCCTGCCGCACGCGCTCCTGGTGGACGCCGCCCGCGCCGCCATCGCCGCGGGCGATCCAGCAGGCGCCGCCGGGCGCGCCGAGGCCCTTCAGCGGTCCCTGCTCCGCCCGGTCATCAACGCCACCGGCGTCCTGCTGCACACGAACCTGGGTCGGGCCCCGCTGGGCATCGCCCCGACCGGACCGCCCGATGCGCCGGCCCGCTACAGCAATCTGGAGTTCGATACCGAGGGAGGCATCCGGGGCGATCGCCACGCCCACGCCGGGACCCTCCTGGCGCGGCTGTGCGGCGCCGAGGCCGCCCTCGTGGTCAACAACTGCGCGGCGGCGGTGACGCTGGTGCTGGGGGCGCTGGCGGCCGGGCGCGGGGTGGCGGTCAGCCGCGGCGAACTCGTGGAGATCGGTGGCGGCTTCCGCGTGCCGGAGATCGTGGCGCAGTCCGGTGCTCGCCTGGTGGAGGTCGGCACAACGAACCGCACCCGGCGCGAGGACTACGCGCGCGCCGTCGAGACGGCCGACGTGGCGCTGTGCCTGCGGGTGCACCAGTCCAACTACCGCATCGTGGGGTTCACAGAGGCGCCGAGCGTCCGCGATCTCGCCACCGTCGGCGTGCCGCTGGTCGCCGACATCGGCTCGGGGCTCCTCGACGAGGCCTGCCAGTGGCTGGCCGGCGGGCCCCCGGCGTGGTTGCGGGGCGAGCCCGCCGCTCGCCAGACGCTCGCCGCCGGCGCCGGCCTGGTGACGTTCTCCGGCGACAAGCTGCTGGGCGGACCGCAGGCGGGGATCATCGCCGGGAGAGCCGAACTGGTGGCTCGGTGCGCCCGCCACCCCCTGGCCCGGGCGTTCCGGGCGGGAGGGATGGTCCTGGCGGCGCTGCAGTCGGTTGCACTCACCTACCTGCACCGGCGTGGAGACGACATCCCGTTCTGGCGCATGGCCACCCGCACCGTGGCCGAGTTGCGCCACCGCGCCGAGGCGCTCGGTGTCGGCGAGGTGTGCTCGCTGTCGGCCACGACCGGCGGCGGGACCCTTCCGGGTGTGGAGATCCCGTCGGCAGGCATCGCGCTGGACGGCGCCCGGGCCGCGGGGGGGGGGCGGGGGGCGGGGGTCGCCGGGCAGCGCACCTACCTCGATCTGCGCACCGTCGACCCGGCCGACGACGACGCCCTGGCCGACGCCGCCCGCCGGGCCTCCGCCGCCCCCGGGGACCGTTAGGCCGCGGCGTCCCCCGGCGAGGTCCCGTGCACGTCGTCGCCACCGCGGGTCACGTCGACCACGGCAAGTCGACGCTGGTGAAGGCCTTGACGGGCACCGACCCCGATCGCTTCGAGGAGGAACGCCGCCGCGGCCTGACGATCGACCTGGGGTTCGCCTCGGCCACGCTGCCGAGCGGGAGACGCTGCGCCATCGTGGACGTCCCCGGCCACATCAGGTTCATCAGGAACATGCTCGCCGGCGTCGGTGCCGTCGACGCCTGCATCTTCGTCGTTGCCGCCACCGAGGGCTGGAAGCCCCAATCGGAGGAGCACCTCCGGATCCTGGAGTTGCTGGGCATCGGCAGCGGACTGGTGGTGCTGACCAAGATCGACCTCGTCGACGAGGAACACGCCGAGATCGCCCACCTCGACATCTCGGACCACTTGGCGGGCACCTTCCTGGAGGGTGCCGAGATCGTGGCCACCGACAGCCTCTCGGGGACCGGCATGAGCGCTTTCGCCGCGGCCCTGGACCGGCTGCTGGCCCGCACGCCCGTTGCCGCCGACGTCGGGCGGCCGCGCCTGTGGGTGGATCGGGCATTCGTGGCACCGGGCGCCGGAACCGTCGTCACCGGCACCCTCACGGGAGGTGCCGTGCGCGTCGGCGACGAGTTGGCCGTCCGGCCCGGCAGGCGGCGGGTGCGGGTGCGCGCCATCCAGAGCCTGTACGCGGCACAGCCCAGTGTCGCCACGGGGCATCGCGCCGCCCTCAACCTGGCCGGCGTCAACCACGGTGACGTGGGGCGCGGCCACGTGGTGGTACGCCCGGACCAGTGGCACCTGAGCCGGACCGTCGACGCCTCGCTCGGCGTTCTCCCCTCGCTCGACCACGAGGTCTCCCGCCGGGGCGCCTACGTCGCCTACCTCGGAGCCGGCGAGTTCAGCGTGCGCCTGCGCATCCTGGGCACGGAATCGCTGCAGCCGGGAGCGCAGGGATTCGTGCGCCTCCATCTGCCGTGCAGGCTGCCGTTGCTACCGGGTGACCGTTTCGTGCTGCGGGAGAGCGGGCGCGCCGAGACGATCGGCGGGGGCGAGATCCTCGACGTGGAACCGCGCCTTCCGGCCGCGGTGGCCCAACCCGATCGCTCCGTCGACAGGGTCGTCGCCGAGCGCGGCTGGGTTCGGCCCGAGGATCTCTGGCGACTCACCGGCGAGCGACGGGAGCCGACCCTGGGCGGCTGGGTGGTGGATCCGGCGGCGCTGCGAGCCACCGAGACGGAACTCCGGGCTCGGATCGCCGAGGCGTCCGATCTGGGACTCGACATGGCGGCTCTCAGCGAGCGGGAACGGGTGGTCGCCGAGCACCTCGACGGCATCGTCGTCGAGGCGGGGAGGGTGCATCCCGGGCGCCGGGTCGACACGCTGGCCGAGCACCCGTTCCTCGCCGCGCTCGAGGAGCAACCGTTCTCCCCACCCGAGCCCTCCGCGCCGGGAACCCCACCGGTCGAAGCCGAGCAGCTGCGCGAGCTGCTGCGGCGGGGCCTGGTCGTCTCCCTCGACGGGATCATCTTTCCGGCCACCGCCCTCAGCCGGGCCGCCGAAGCCGTCGCCGACCTCCTCGCACGCCGGACCGAGGGGTTCACGGTGGCGGAGTTCCGCGACGAGGTCGGCACGACCCGCAAGTACGCCCTGCCGCTGCTGGCTGCGCTGGACGGCAACGGCATGACCCGCCGACGCGGCGACGTTCGGATCGCCGGTCGCCGCCTGGGTGCTCCCGCCTCGCCGACCGCCGGCGCCGGCTGAGCAACGCCGGCCGCCGGACCGACTCAGAACAGCCGGCGGCGCTCCTGCTCGTTGAGACCGCCCCAGATGCCGTGCGGCTCGCGGATCCGCAGCGCGTACTCGAGGCAATCGGTGATCACCGTGCACTGGGCGCAGATGGCCTTGGCGCGGCGCTCGCGCTCGGATCGCTCGTCCTTGCCCTCCGCCACGGTCGGCGGGAAGAAGACGACCGACTGCGGGCCCCGGCAGGCCGCCCGCATCTGCCACTCGACGCCGTCAGCGACCGCGCTCACCACAATCCCCTGTCACGACGGCGACCATAGGACGGCATTCAAGCCAGCACAAGACGAGATTCGAGGATTCTTTCGGCAGGGGTGCCGGACGACCGCTAGGCGGGGTCTCCGTCGGCCTCCGAGCTCGCCGGTGTCGCTGCGGTGCCGTCCGCGGCGTCGCCGTCATCGCCTTCGGCCTCGCCGCCAATATCCACGGGCGCCACCTCCAGCATGAGCCCGTCGATGCCGGTGACGCGTACCGCCTCGCCCGGCGCGATGGGCGAGGCGCGGAACGTGCGAGCCCGCCAGAGAGAATCGGCGATGCGCACCACGCCGAGCGGCTGAACCGCCTCGACGGCCTCGCCTTCCATCCCGATCATCCATTCGCGACCGATCGTGGGCGTGGAGAAGCGGCTGCGCACGAGCGGGGGCAGGCCGCCCAGGACACCGAGCATCAGGCCGACCAGTCCTCCCAGCATGGGAACCCACGACATCGACACGCCCTCGTAGAGCGTCAGCGTGCCGGCAACGACGCTGGCGGTGCCGATGACGGTCCACGTGCGCGGGACGCCGGTCTGCACGTCGATGGCGAAAGCGAAGAAGGCGAAGACGATGAGGGCGATGGCGTACGCATTGGTCGGCAGCACCGCCAAGCCGTACAGCGCCAGGAGGCCGCAGGCCGCGCCCACCACGCCGGCGATGCCGACACCGGCGGTGTAGAGCTCGAGCAGGATTAGGGCGAGCGACACGAGCAACAGCAGGTACGCCATCGGGGGGCTCGCCACGGTGTGCATGATCCCCCCGACGAAGGGGAGGCTCACGAACCGCACCGACGTCTGCGGCTCGAGGCGCATCTCGCCCGTCTCCTCGTCGAGGACCTCGACGATCCGGAACCCCAGGTCATCCAGGGTGAACAGGAACTCGCCGAGCGTCGGCGCCGGTGCCGACGCCACGCCCGAGCCGACGGCTTCGCTGTGGTTGACGGTCCGATCGGCCAGCAGGGACGCATGCGATCCCCACAGCCGCCCGAACTCGGCGCAGTCCAGTGCCTGCGCGCCGGTCTCGCCCAACCGCGCGCCCGGCGCCACGCCCACGCGGTGTGTGAGTGCCAGCAGCTGGGCCACCTCCCCGGTAGCCCGGGCGCCCGAGGGGCCGACCCAGGCGGCGACGGGCACGGATGAGTCGACAATGGCCCGCGCCACGGCCGCCAGTTCCGTCGAGCCGACGACGGCCCGCCTGCTGTCAACCCGGAGGACCACGGCCAGCACGTCGCTGCCCGGCGCCGAGGCGGCGCGAATCCGATCGACGACGAAGTCGGCGAGCACCGGGTCCATCAGGCCGACCACTTCGAGGACCAGCACCACGTCACCCGCGACAACCGCCGTCGGTGCCACGGTTGCGGCGGCCGCGCCCTCGGGGCAGTCCTGCGCCTGCGCCGCGGCGGGGCCCGACAGCCCCACCAGCCAGCCCGATCCGGCGACGACCAGGCCGAGAAGGATCCGTCGCGTCGCGGCGGGGCGGCGCGCGCCGACACGGCGGGAGCGGCTCCGGAGCATCGAACGATCAGGATTCGTCGACGGGACCGAGCGCCTCGAGAGCCGCCTCCATGGTCTCGACCATGGGGACGATCCGGTCGAAACCGGTCGTGTGCAGGAGCCGGGTGATAGGGGGACGATCGCAGAGCACGGAGATGCTGCCGCCGCCGTCGCGCACGCGCCGGATCCCACCGATCAGGGCGCCGAGGCCTGCGGAGTCCATGAACGGAACGCCGCACAGGTCCACGACGAGGCGCGACGTCTCGTCGACGCCGTTGAGGGCCTCGCGGAAGTCGCCGACGGTGTAGGCATCCAACTCACCGATCGGGCGGCAGACGGTGTGGTCCTCCGCCACCTCGACCTGAACTTCGAACACTCCGCAACCTCCCGTCTCGCCCGGGATGCTACCGCCCCGGTAGCCTCACGCTATGGCCGACGTGCTGCTGGCGACCGACGCCGATTGGACCTTCGACGAAGTTGCCGGCGCCCTCATCGACGACGAGACCCGCGTCAGCCGCGTCCGTTCGGGGCGGGATCTGCTGGCCGTGACCGAGGAGTTGCAGCCGGAGTTGGTGATCCTCGACCTGCAGATCGGCAGCATGGGCGGTATGGCCTCGTGCCTGGAGCTGCGGGCGGAGAGCGACGCCGGCCGGCTGCCGCCCCAGAAGGTGTTGATGCTGCTGGACCGGTCCGCGGACGTGTTCCTGGCCCGTCGGGCTGGCGCCGACGGCTGGCTGATCAAACCTCTCGACGCCTTCCGTCTGCGCAGGGGGCGCGCCGCACTCGCCGAGGGTGGAACCTTCCACGAGAGCGCCGGCTGATCCGCCCGGCGCCGCCGTGTGGCCTTGGTATCCTCGGCCCTGAACGGGCAGTGGCGCAGCTTGGTAGCGCGCTTCGTTCGGGACGAAGAGGTCGTGGGTTCAAATCCCGCCTGCCCGACTCACCTCCGGCTCCGAGTCGAGCGGCCGGCGGTTCCCGAACGCGAGCCATGAGCCTCGGCGAGGCTCTGCGGAACCGCTTGGCGTGGTCGATCCGGACGGTGCTTTCCGGTAGCGGCACCCGGAAGTTCGCCCCGACGCCCGGAGCGCCCACGCTGCTTCCCACCGGTGGTGCCGCGTGGCTGGTGCATGCCGAGGCCTCGATGATGGTCGGCGGCATCCGGGCGCTGCTGCTGCAGTCCCTCCATCCCGTCGCCATGCAGGGGGTCGGCGAGCACTCCGACTTCCGTGACGATCCATTGGGGCGGCTGCGGCGCACCGTGTTCTTCCTGGGCACCACGACGTACTGCTCCCTGCCGGAGGCCGAAGCGGCGATCGCTGCGGTCCGGCGGGTCCACCTGAGCGTGTCCGGCGTGACACCGGAGGGGCGCCAGTACAGCGCCGACGATCCGGATCTCCTGGCGTGGGTGCACGCCACCGAGGTCGACAGCTTCCTGGAGGCCTTCCTGCGCTACGGCCGCCGGCCACAGCGCAGGAGCACGGTCCTTGCCCCCAACCTGCCGTCGGGCAACGGCAACGGCGCGGGCGCAACCGGCGGCGGTGATCACCGGAGTGGAAGCGAGCAGGCTCCAGGCTCCACCGGGATTCAACCGGCCGAACTGCCCGATCGCTACGTGGCCGAGATGGCAACGGTGGCGAAGCGGCTGGGGATCGAAGAGCCGCCGCGCAGCGCCGCCGAGCTCACGGCAACCATCGACGGTTTCGGTCCAACCGTCGCCGCCACAGAACTCAGCCGCCAGGCCGCCTACTTCCTCCGAGCGTTCCCCCTGCCGCCCGTGGCGCGTCTGGCCTACAGGGTGCTGTTCTGGGCGGCATTCGACAGCCTGCCGCCATGGGCACAGGCTCTTCACGACCTGCGGTGCGGGCCCCTGCGCCGCAGTCTGGTGCGCCCCACGGCGCGGGCAATGCTGCACCTCATGGGCTGGGCACTGCGCGACGCGCCGGATCCCGAGCCCGGCGAATCGCCCGAACAGCCGCCGGTAGCCTGACGGCATGGAAGTAGCCGTCGTCGGCGCCACCGGGCAGGTGGGCGGGGTGATGCGTGCCCTGCTCGCCGAGCGCGCCTTCCCGACCGAGCGGGTGCGGTTCATGGCCTCGGCCCGCTCGGCGGGGCGGAGCCTGGCGTTCAACGGCACCGAGGTCACCGTCGAGGACGCGGAGAGCGCCGACTACTCGACGACCGACATCGCCCTGTTCTCGGCGGGCAAGACCACATCGCGGGCCTTGGCACCGGTGGTGGCACAGGCCGGGGCGACTGTGATCGACAACTCCTCGGCCTGGCGGATGGACCCCGACGTGCCGCTGGTGGTGCCCGAGGTGAACGCCGCGGCCCTGGCGCACCGCCCCAAGGGCATCATCGCCAACCCCAACTGCACGACCATGGTGGCGATGCCGGTGCTGCGGCCCCTGCACGAGGCCGCCCGGCTGCGGCGCCTGGTGATCAGCAGTTACCAGGCCGCCTCCGGCGCCGGGCGGGCCGGCGTCAGCGCCCTGGCGGCACAGATCGCCGCGCCCGGCGAGGCTCGGGCGGGCCTGGCCTTCGACCCTCAGGCCGCCGAGGTACCCGGCGACGGACCTTTCGGCGGGCCGCTGGCCTTCAACGTTCTCCCGGTCTGCGGCGGCGCGACCTCCGACGGCAGCGGCGAGACCGACGAGGAGCAGAAGCTGCGCAACGAGAGCCGCAAGATCCTGGACATCCCGGACCTGGCCGTCTCTGCCACCTGCGTACGGGTCCCGGCCTTCACCGGACACTCCCTGTCCATCAACGCTGAGTTCGCCGAGCCGATCAGCCCGGCGCAAGCCACCGAACTCCTGGACGGCGCCCCGGGCGTGGCGCTTGACGATCTGCCCACACCACTGGGGGCCACCGGCATCGACGAGACCCTGGTGGGGCGCATCCGGCGCGACCCCACGGTTCCGAACGGGCTGGCGCTGTTCGTCGTGGGCGACAACCTGCGCAAGGGCGCCGCGCTCAACGCCGTGCAGATCGCCGAGGAACTGCTCGCCGAGTTCAACTGAGCGCGCCGCGCCCGCCGCGCGGCCCCAGGCTCAGTCGCCGAGGTGCAGGACGACGTCCACCTCGATGAGGAAGCCCGGTAGCGGCGTCTCGATGGTCGTGCGCGCCGGGAGCGGCTCGGGAAACGTCTCGCGGTAGATGGCGTTCATCTCACCGAAGTCAGCCATGTCGTGCAGGTAGACACCCACCCGCACGGCGTCGGCCAGGGAACCCCCGGCGGCCTCGGCCACAGCCGCCAGGTTGGCGAAGACCTGCCGAGCCTGGGCGCCGAAGCCGCCCGCGGGTATCTCGCCGTCGGGCGTGAACGGCCCCTGGCCGGAGAGGAACACGAACCCCCCGGCGGCGATGCCCTGCGAGTAGGCCCCCGAGGGCTGGGGTGCGGACGTGCTGGTGATCGGCTGCTTCGCCATCGTTTTCTCCTTCGGGACGGCCCGGGCGGCGGCTCAGGCTAGGCCAGGAAATTGTTGAGCACGTTGGACGTGATGCGGGAGACGTTGTTCTCGTAGTCGTTGTGCGACAGGCCCGAGAACCAGTTGATGGAGCTGACCGAGAACACGGCGCCCCCATTGGCGGTCTCGAAGAACACCATGTCGGCGCGGGCGTCGTCGTTGCGGGTGGCGTCGATGTTGGCGTGCATCACGAAGATGTCCTCGTGGCATATCAGGTAGTAGGCCGAGTGCTCTCCCGCCGAGGTGGCGAGCACCAGCGTGTGTGAGGGCGTGCCGAGGTTGTGGTCCACCCGGTCCAGCTCGTCGCCGGCACAGCCGTTCATGACCAGGCCGAAATCGCCGATGATCTCGTCGTCGCCGACGCCGGAGAAAATGAACGCCGCCCGCGGGTCGAAGCTGCCCGGCAGGCGCCGGTAGCCGGGCGTGTTGGCGTCCCAGCCCTGGCAGGAGAATCCCGTGCCGACAATGGCGTTCGGCGGGCGGCCCTGGTGCCGCCAGATGCCGCACTGCGCGCCGGTGGAGGCGAACTGCGTCTCGCCGGGGTGCGACTCCCAGGCCCGGCTGCCGGCGAAGCCGCGGCGGATCTCGACGACGTGGCGACGCCCGGGGTCATAGGTGGTGGCCCAGTAGAAGCCGTTGCCGCCGAGGTACATGAGCCGCCCGCCGCCGTCCAGGTACGCCTCCAGGGCGTCGAGCATGGGGCCGGTCCAATACTCGGGGTGGCACCCGGTCATGATGACCTTGTAGTCGGCCAGGCAGTCGAGGCCTTCGAAGTGCAGGTCCTCGTCGGTGATCACGTCATAGTCGGCGCCCTGGTTCTCCAGCCAGTCCACCAGGTAGAGATCGAAGGCGTAGCCCCGCGGGGCATTGGTCACCCAGTGGCGGGCGGTGGCGCGCATCGAAAGGAGCGGGCGGCGGGTGGTGGAGTGGCACACCCCGCTGCCGTCGGTGTGCACGTCGTAGACCGAGCCGCCGAGCTCCACACGGGCGCCCAGGTAATCGTCGTAGGGGTCCACCACGATGGGGATGTTGGTGAGGTCGCTGAAATCGTGGCCGCCGCTGAACAGCACCCGCTCGTTGGCGTAGGCCAGGTAGCTGCAGGTCGGCGCGAGGTAGGCGGCGCGGGCCCGGGGTGCGCCCGGCGCGGGCGTCACGAAGAACGGGATGTTGTCCTCCTCGCCGCCGGTCTCGTCGGAAGCCCGTAGGTGCACGGCGTAGTAGCCGCTGCGGGCGTCGTCGGGGACGGTGAACCGGAAGTCCTCCTCCCAGCGGCTGTCGTCGAAGTCATCGTCGTGGAAGTGGATGGCGCCGTACTGCTCCGGCGCCTCGGAGCGGGTGAAGGCGGTGGCGTCCCAGTTGTGGCCGGTGAGGCCGCGCATGGCGTAGTTGAGGACGGTGCCGTGGTGGCCCGAGCCGGTGACATCGGCGATGTCGACGCCCGAGGCGTCCGTGGCGGCGAAGTCCCACACCGCGGCCACGCCGTCCATCGCCAAGGAGCGCCTCCAACTCCTCGACACTGAGGGCTCGTTCGAACAGGCAGGGACGCTCGATCTTGCCGTTGAAGCAGTGGTAGGCGCCCACCTCGGTGCCGTCGATCCGCGAGCCGGCCGCCAGCAGCAGCGGTGTGCCGGCTTCGCCGGGGGTGGGATCGGCCCAGTCATCGTCCAGCGTCCCGAGGTTCTCGGTGGCAACGAGCGAGGGCTCCGGGCCACGCTCGTGGATCCTCTGCAACAGGCGCGCCTCGCCCGTGGCGGCGTCCCAGGTGCCCGCCACGAAGTGCCAGCGCTTCGCGGTCGGCCAGGCTCCCAGGGAGAACTCCATGCTGCCGACACGCAGCGTGAGCCCGTCGTCGGTTCCCGCCGGGGGAATCGTGCATCCGGCACTGTCCACATCCGGCCCGGTCGGCATTCCCCTCGGGACGCCGAATCCGAGGCTGTAGCCGCCCGAGCGGCTGCGGTGCGCCACGATGGTCTGCGGGCCCTCTTCGGGGATGGTCGGCCAGATCCAGGCGGCGACCGTGAAGCTGCCGGCGATCCCGGGGGCGTCGGGCACCTCCACGTAAGAACCGGCGTGAGTCTCATGGATCCGCCCGGGGTGGGTGCCGTCGGCCGATGTCGCCACCGGCTCGGCCTTGAAACCGGGCCCCGCCGGCGAGGTGTCACCGTGGATCAGCCGAACGACCTGGGACTCGTAGGAGTCGAACTCGCTGCTCACCATGACCCGCACCTCGTCGCCCGGATGGACGACCAGCGGGTCGGTGTAGCCCAGCAGGTGTCGGCGCTGACGCTCCGACCTGTAGGGACTCTTTTCGTAGCCTTCCGCTGTCCGCATCTTCTGTCCCCAATCGTTTGGCTGAGCTCGTAGCGCTCAGACGTAGTTGATCATTGCCCCGCCGTCGATCACCATCACCGCGCCGTTGGTCCAGCGCGACTCGTCCGACGCCAGGTAGAGCGCCAGGTCGGCGATCTCTTCGGGTTCACCGAAGCGGCCGACCGGGTAGCGGGCCAGCCGCATCTGACTCCCCGGGTCGCCGTGGGCGTCGTGCACCTGGGCCATCGGGGTGCGGATGGTGCCGGGGGCGATGATATTGGCGCGGATCCCCTGCGGCCCGTAGACCACCGCCAGCGACCGGGTGAGCGAGACGAGCGCTCCCTTGCTGGCCGTGTAGGCGTCGATGGGCTGGCTGCCGCCCACGAACGCCCGGATCGAGGACGTGTTGATGATCGAGCCGCCGCCGCGGCGCAGCATCTGCGGGATGGCATGGCGGCACCCGAGCATTGGACCGGTGAGGTTCACCGCCAGGATGCGGTCCCAGACCTCCAGCGGCACGTCGACCACCGACCCGTCCTCGACGGGGGCGACCGCGGCGTTGTTGTAGAGCACATCCACGCCGCCGAAGCGCTCGACGGCCTGGCCGATGACCCGGCGCCAGTCCTCTTCGCTGCTGACGTCGGTCCGCACGAACAGGGCCGCTCCGCCCCTGACCGGAGCCGGCGCCGGTGATGACGCAGACCTTGCCATCGAGCCTCATGGCATCATCGGCTCTCGTCGCGGCCGGTGGCGATCCAAATAGCCACGTGCGCGCCCACGACCCGCAGACAAGCTGAGCTTCCGCCTGTTGGGTTGACACGTGGCTTATGCGGCCTGGTCTAGTTGGTGTGTCTGGCGGTGGTGGTCCTCCCATTCCCGGCGCTTCGGAAATCAGCGGGGAGTGACGGTGGCGAGTAGCGCCCAGTTCGGTCTGCCGGCGTAGAGCAGCGCCCGGATAGCGGCGGAACCCGAAGGCGGCGCGCTTGACGCGCTTGATGAGATTGTTGATCGCCTCGGTGGGGCCGTTCGAAACGCGGGCGTGGTGCCAGTTCACGATGGGGGTGTGCCAGCGGCCGAGGGTGCGGCCCAGGCGGCGCAGCTCGGGCGGGCTGTCAGTGTCTTGCAGGTCGTCGGCGAGTTCGCCGAGGTACGCGCCGGCGAGTTGCGGGCAGTCGATGTCATAGAGGCCGCGGAGGGTTTCTTTGGCGTGCCACGCCAGGCGCACCTCGCCGCGGGGATCGCCGGCGGTGAGCAGGCCGCGGAGCTTGGCGTCGCCGCGCTCGCTGAGCCGTTCGTGCGCCGAGATGAGCAGCCGTCGCGACCGATAGAGGGGGTCGTCCTTGCGGCCGCGGTGGCCGAGGGTGTCGTTCTGGGTGCGGCGGCGCACCTCGTCGATGCTGTTGTTCGCCAAGCGGATCACGTGGAACGGATCGGCGACCTGGCCGACGTGAGGCAGCGCCACCTCGAAGCTGCGCCGATACGCCCCCGAGAGGTCCAACACACCCCAGTTGATGCCGTCACGCCACCACCGGGGCTGGTTCAACAGCCAGCCGATCGGCGCTTGGGCGTCGCGACCAGGCACAATGTCGAGCAACTGGCCCCCGGTCACGTCCACGATCGAGGTGCACCACCGGCGGGTCCGCCAGGCGCCCTGGCGGCCGAACAGGGTCTCATCAAGCCCCAACGCCTCCACGGCGCCGACCCGGTCGCAGTCAGTGGCCAGCAGCGCCCGGCCCCACGAGAGCACCGCCCGGTTCGCCGTGTGCCAGTCACACCCCAACTCCGAAGCCACATCAGACACCGGGCGCGCGTCGCGGCCGACCTGCAACGTCGCCCAACGCCCCGCCCGGGCCGTCAACGCCGCTCGCGCTGGCGCGATCTCCTCGGCAACCTCGGTGAACGACCCGACCCCGCAGCCCGCCGCAGGGCAACACCACCGCCACTTGTGCCAGATGAGGCGCACCGGACGGCCGAACGCCGGCAGATCCACCAACCGCACCGCGCTCGCGCCCTTGGACCACACCGCCCCGCCGCAGCCCCCACAGACCGGCCGGCCCTTGGTCCGAACATGCAACTCCAGCGGCCCAGCCGGCGCATCCTCCACGCCGAGGACCTCCACATCGCCCAGACCGACGATCAACTCGCAGATACGCGTAGGGTTCTCCTCCACCGGGGGCCTCCATCGGATCGGTGTCTGACAACCTCGATTCTGGAGGCCCCCACCTCACCGATCGCGGACCCACTCCCCGCTCAAATCCGAAGAGCC
>JAGWAL010000027.1:0-15469 GCA_021296415.1 Acidimicrobiia bacterium
GTCCACGAAGCGGGAGCGGTGCAGCACCACGCCGGCCACGAACGCCCCCACCACGGCCTCCACCCCCAGGCCCTGGGTCACGACCCCGAAGCCCAGCATCGTGACCACCGCAACGGTGACCGCCGCACCCAGGGTGTCGCTGCTGCGGCGCGTGCGGCGCAGCCAGCGGTCCACCAGCCACTGGCCCACGGTAAGGGCCAACACCATGAACAGCAGCAGGCCGCCGACCGAGATCAGGATGTCGGTCGCGGAAACGCCGCCGGCGGCCACCACGCTGGTCAGCACACCCAGCAGCACCCAGCCCACCACGTCGTTGGCCATGCCCACCGCCACGGTGATCTGGCCGAAGTCGCGCCGCATGAGCCCCACCACCGCCAGCGCCGAGACGCTGACGGCCAGGGCCACGAACAGCAGGAAGGTGCTGCGCGTGGCCTCGGGGCCCAGGAACTCCCCCGGGATCAGCCAGCCCACGACGCTGCCCGCGCCGGCCGGCACCAGCATGCTGCCGACCGCCACCAGCACCGCCGGGCGGCCCAGCTTGGCGATGAGGCCCAAGTCGGTCTCGAAGCCCGCCAGCACCAGCAGCAGCGCCACGCCGATCCAACTCACGGTCAGCAGCGCCGCCGCCTGCTCGCCGCCCGCCGGCAGGAACCAGGCGAACTGCTCGGGCCAGTAATGCCCGAACAGCGACGGGCCCAGCATCACGCCCGCACCCAACTCGCCGATCACCCTCGGCAGACCCAGCTGCACCATCACCCAGCCGAGCGTGCGGGCGCCGACCACCAGCGCCAGGAGTTGCACCCAGAAGACCAGCAGGTCGTACTCGGCGTGCGCCAGATCAGCGGTTGCGGCGAACATCACTGATCACGGCGCTCGAGGTCGAAGTCCACCACGAGGGGGGCGTGGTCCGACGGCTTCGTCCCCTTGCGGGCGTTGCGGTCCACGACGATGCCGCCGGCGCGCCCGGCCAGCGTCTCGGTGGTCAGCACGTGGTCGATGCGCATGCCCTGGCGCTTGTGGAAGCGGCCCGCCTGGTAGTCCCAGAACGTGTACAGCCCGTCCACGTCCGGGTAGCGCCGGCGGAACACGTCCACCAGACCCCAATCGCACACCGCCAGCCAGGCGGCCCGCTCGGGCTCGGTGACATGGGTGGACTCCGAGAAGACCTCGATGTCCCAGACGTCCCGATCCTCGGGCGCCACATTGAAGTCCCCCGCCACCACCACCTCGCCGGCGGGGTCGCAGACCGCCTCCAGGTGGGCGCGCAGGCGCCCGAACCAGTCCAGCTTGTAGTGGTAGTGGTCGTGGCCGACCTCCCGGCCGTTGGGCACGTAGACGCTGGCCACCCGCACGCCCCCGCAGGTTGCCCACACCACCCGGGCGTCGGGATCGGCCCCTCCCCCGTCGGCGAATCCGGCGGCCACTTCCTCCAGCCCCAGCCGGCTGCAGATCGCCACCCCGTTCCAGCGGCCCTCGCCGTGATGGGCGCACTCGTAGCCCAGCGCCTCGAAGGCCAGATGCGGGAAGTCCTCGTCGGCCAGCTTGGTCTCCTGCAGGCACACCACGTCGGGCTCCACGGCCGCCAGCCAGGGCTCCACCCGCTCCATGCGCGCCCGCAGCGAGTTCACGTTCCACGTCGCCAGCCGCACGTCGGCAGGCTAGCCGCGGCACTGTCTCCGACAGGCCAGCCGACCGCGCGAAACAACTGGACGAGGCCGGGGGTGGCGGGGGCCGGCGCAGGCGAACCATTCCCAGGCCGCCGCAGCGCCACCGCCACCCCTGCCGGGGTACCAAGCGAGGGCGGGGGCGCCGGGGGGTCGGGCTGCGACGACTCCTCGCCCGTGCGCCCGAGGAGCAGAACGGCACCCCGGGGGGCCCGCCCGGCCAACCACGGACAAGCGGCCCGGAATCCCCGTGAGCAGCGCTGCAGCCGACTCGCCGCCGAACAGAACACTCTCGTAGACTCGACTCGTGGCGTCCGGCCCGAACCCACCCGAGGAGTTCCCGAGCGGCCAGAACGCCTGGCTGATCGAGGAGATGTTCAGCCGGTACCAGGCCGACCCGGACTCGGTCAGCGCCGGATGGCGAAACTTCTTCGCCGACTACCGCTCGCACATCCCCGAGGCGGCGCCGCCCGAGCAGGAAGAGGTTCCGGCGCCCCCCGCCGGGCCCGCCGCCGTCCCGGCCCGCAGTGACCTCGCCCCGGTCGTCGAGTTGGCCCCCGAGGGTCAGCCGCTGCGGGGGCCCGGCGCCCGCCTGGCCGCCAACATGGAGGCCAGCCTGGCGGTGCCCGTGGCCACCAGCTACCGGGAGATCCCGGCCAAGCTGCTCGACGTCAACCGCCTGGTCATCAACGGCCACCTACGGCGCACGCGGGGCGGCAGGGTCAGCTACACCCACCTCATCGCCTACGCCATCGTGCGCGCCATCGCCGACCACACGCCGGAGATGAACGCCTCGTTCGTCTCGGGCGCCGACGGGGTCCCCCGGATCGTGCGCCACCACCACGTGGGACTGGGCCTGGCCGTCGACCACGAGCGCTCCGACGGCACCCGGACGCTGCTGGTGCCCTGCCTGCGCCACGCCGAGGAGTTGGGGTTCCGCGAGTTCGCCGAGGCCTACGACGAGTTGTTGATGCGTACCCGGGGCAACCGCCTCACCGCCGACGACTTCGCGGGCACCACGGTCACCCTCACCAACCCGGGGATGCTGGGAACCCGCTGGTCGGTCCCCCGCCTCATGGCGGGCCAGGGGCTCATCGTGGGCGTGGGGGCCATCGACTACCCGGCGGCCTTCCAGGGCGCCGACCCCCACACTCTGGCCGGCTGGGGCGTCTCCAAGGTCGTCGTCCTGTCGTCCACCTACGACCACCGCATCATCCAGGGAGCCCAGTCGGGCGACTTCCTGACCGCGGTCCACGACCTGCTCGTCGGCGAGCACGACTTCTACCACGACATCTTCAGGGACCTCGGCGTCCCCTACAAGGAGGTGGAGTGGCGCCGGGACGTCATGGGCGCCGATACGGCGACGGCGATGGCCGGCAAGCAGTCGCAGGTCGACGCCCTCATCGCCGCCCACCGCGACCGGGGCCACCTCATCGCCGACCTGGACCCCCTGGCCCTGAACGAGCCCGACCTGCACCAGGATCTCGACCCCGCGGGCCACGGGCTCACCATCTGGGACCTCGACCGGGAGTTCGAGGTGAGCGAATCCAACGGCCTCGAAGCCGCCGCCGGGGGCCGCGACCGCCTGCCGCTGCGGGAGATCCTGGGCCTGCTGCGCGACGCCTACTGCCGCACCCTCGGCGTGGACTACACGCACATCCTGGACCCTGCGGAGAAGCGCTGGATCCGCGACCAGATCGAGGGCCCCCAGCCGGTCCTCGGCCGTGACGAGAAGCTGCGCATCCTCGACCGGCTGAACGCCGCCGAGGCCCTCGAGACGTTCCTCGGCACCCGCTATGTGGGCCAGAAGCGCTTCGGCCTCGAGGGCGCCGAGAGCGTCATCCCCACCATCGACGCCATCCTGAGCGAGGCAGCCGACGACGGCATGCACTCGGCGATCATTGGCATGGCCCACCGGGGCCGCCTCAACGTGCTGGTCAACATCGTGGGCAAGTCCTACGGCCAGCTCTTCCGGGAGTTCGAGGGCGCCATCGATCCCGACGCAGTGCAGGGCTCCGGCGACGTCAAGTACCACCTGGGGATGAGCGGCAAGCTCACCAGCCCCGCCGGCAACCCGCTGCGGGTGGACCTGGCGGCCAACCCCTCGCACCTCGAGGCCGTCGGGCCCGTGGTGGTGGGCATGGCCAAGGCACGCATGGACGCCCTGGCGGTCGAGGCCGCCGCCGTCGGTTCCGGGTTCGGCTCGGCGAGCGACACGCCGGGCGGCGCAGGCGGCGAGAGCGCCGCCGGCAGCACCGGCGACAGCGAGGAGACCATGGCCACCGGATCCGCCGGACAGGCCGGCACCAGCGTGCTGCCACTGATCCTGCACGGTGACGCCGCCTTCGCCGGCCAGGGCGTCGTCACCGAAACCCTGCACATGTCGCAGCTCGACGGCTACTCGGTGGGCGGCACGATCCACCTGATCATCAACAACCAGGTGGGCTTCACCGCCACGGCGAGCGAGGGCCGCTCCAGTCCCTACCCCACCGACGTGGCCCGCATGGTCCAGGCGCCGATCTTCCACGTCAACGGCGACGACCCCGAGGCCTGCGTGCGCGCCGGGCGGCTGGCGTTCCGCTACCGCCAGAGGTGGGGCAAGGACGTGGTGATCGACCTGTGGTGCTACCGCCGCCACGGCCACAACGAGGGCGACGACCCCAGCATCACCCAGCCGCTCATGTACAACCGGATCGCCGAGCACCGGCCCGTGCGCAAGGGCTACGTCGAGCGGCTGATGCTGCAGGACGAGATCGACATGGCCACCGCGACCGAGGCGCTGGACGGCTTCGAGTCCATGCTGGCCGAGGCGCTGGACGTCACCCGGGCGCAGCTCCCGGAGGGGCAGTCCATGGCGCTCCCGCCCAAGCCCCCGTCGGGGGCGCTGCCGGACGTCGACACCACCGTCGCCCTCGACGAGTTGCGGGACATCTACCAGGTGCTCGGCACGCTGCCGGAGGGCTTCTCGATGCATCCCCGGGTGGCGAAGCACCTGCACGCCCGTGACCGCATGTTCGGGAGCTCCGAGACGGACTGGGCACTCGCCGAGACGCTGGCGTTCGGGTCGCTGCTGCGGCAGGGGATCTCGGTGCGCCTCTCGGGCCAGGACTCGCGCCGGGGCACCTTCTCCCAGCGCCACAGCACGTTCGTGGACAACGTCACCGGCGCCGAGCACACGCCGCTGGCGGCGCTGTGCGCACCCCGCACCCGCCTGTGGATCTACGACTCGCTGCTGTCGGAGTACGCCGCGCTGGGGTTCGAGTACGGCTACTCGCTGGCCAACCCCAGGGTGCTGACGCTCTGGGAGGCCCAGTTCGGTGACTTCGCCAACGGGGCACAGATCATCATCGACCAGTTCCTGGTGGCGGCCGGGGACAAGTGGCGCCAGGGCAGCGGGCTGGTGCTGCTGCTGCCCCACGGCCTCGAGGGCCAGGGGCCCGAGCACTCCTCGGCACGCATCGAGCGCTTCCTGATCCTGGCGGCCGAGGACAACCTGACCCTCGCCCAGCCCACCACGGCGGCCCAGTACTTCCACCTGCTGCGGCGCCAGGCGCTGTGGGACCTGGGGCGGCCGCTGGTGGTGTTCAGCCCGAAGTCGCTGCTGCGAGCCCGGCCGGCCCGCTCACCGCTGGCGGACTTCGCCGCGGGGTCGTTCCGGGCGGTGCTGGACGACCCGTCGCCACCGTCGAGGGTCGACCGCATCGTGCTCTGCTCCGGGAAGGTGGGTCACGAGGCCCTGGCGAAGCGGGACTCGCTGGCGGCGACCGTGGCCGTGGTGCGCGTGGAGCAGCTGTATCCGTGGCCGGCCGCCGAGATCGCCGAAGTCCTGGCCCGCTACGCCGACGCCGGCGAGGTCGTCTGGCTCCAGGACGAGCCGCGCAACATGGGAGGCTGGAACTTCGCTCGCAGCCATCTGGAGATGGCGCTCGACGGCCGCCGGGTGCTCTGCGTGAGCCGCCCCGAGTCGGCCAGTCCGGCGACGGGCTCGCGCCACATCCACCTGCAGGAGCAGGCGCAACTCCTCAACGCAACCTTCGCCTCGCTGGACGCAATCGACATGCTGACCGGCTGAGCGGCCGGCACCACCGGCGGCTCAGCGAGCCCAGGGGTCGAGGTCAGCGACCCGCCGGGACACCTCGCAGCGGCAGCTCGACCAGGCCGCGGAACGCCACGTTGGGGTGCCAGCGGTTCTCGAAGCCGTCGGCCAGTTCCAGATCCTCGAAGCGGTCCAGGAGGGTCTCGAAGGCGATGCGCCCCTCGAGGCGGGCGAGGGCGGCCCCGATGCAGTAGTGGGGGCCGCCGCCGAAGCTCAGCGGGAACACGTCGGGGCGGGTCACGTCCAACTCGTCGGGCCGGTCCCACTGCTCCGGGTCCCGGTTGGCCGATCCCAGGAACGCCGTCACCGGCGTGCCCTGGGAGATGTCCCGGCCTCCGATGGTGATATCGCGAGTGGTGATGCGGCGCACCCGCTGCACGGGGCTGTCGTAGCGAAGCAACTCCTCCACCGCGCCCGGCAGCAGTTCGGGCCGGTGGCGCAGCAGGTCCAGCTGATCCAGATGGCGCAGCAGGGACAGCGTGCCGTTGCCGATGAGGTTCGTCGTCGTCTCGTGGCCGGCGAAGAGCAGGTTGATGGACGTGGCCACCAGCTCGTCCTCAGTGAGCCGGTCACCCTCGTCCACCGCCATCACCAGGTCGCTCAGCAGGTCGTCGCGGGGCCGGCGCCGGCGCTCGCCGACCAGGCCGCGGAGGTATGCCCGGAACTCCGCCAGCGCCACATCGAGTTCCCTCGCCAGGTGCGGATGGGCGACCGACGACCCGGTGTAGGCCACGACCGCCTTCGACCAGCGCTTTAGGTCGGCGTGGTCGCTGTCGCCGACGCCGTAGAGTTCGCCGATCACCGCCACCGGCAGCGGGTAGGCGAGGGTCTCGATCAGGTCGAACTCCACCGCGCCGCCGGGGCCTGCACCATTGCCGCCCCCGTCACCCAGGTCGTCCAGCAGGTGCTCGGCGCGGTCGCGTATGCGGCCCTCCAGCGCGCCGATGCGCCGGGGGGTGAACGCCTTCGACAGCAGCCGGCGCAGGCGGGTGTGCACCGGCGGATCCTGCGTGGAGATGTTCACGGTGCGGAAGTGATCGATGACCGTGGGGATCTCGGGTCGCAGATCCTCCGGCAGCTGGCTCAGGAAGAAGCTGTCCCAACCGACGCTGGAGAAGATCTCCCAGGTGCGGGCGATCTCGACCACGAGCTCCCCCCGGGTCACGAGCCACTGCCGGAAGTAGGGGCTCCAGTAGACGGGGGCCTCGTCCCGCAGACGGGCGTAGGTGGGGTACGGATCGGTCGTGAACGCCGGCGGGCGGAGGGCCGCCTCGACGGCCTCGTCGCCGTCCGGCAAGGTGCCGGGGGCCAGGTCGGGAGGACCGATGAGGGTCGACGCGGGCATCGGCTCAGGGTAGTGCAGCCCCGTCCACCGGCCGCAGGCCGGCCCGGCCATCGGATCCAAGCCGAATCAGCCGGGAGACGCAGGCCGGGTTGCCGACGGAGCGGAACCCGCGGGCGGCGGGACGCAGCCCGGTTTGCCGGCGGAGTGGAACCCGCGGGCGGCGGGACGCAGGCCGGGTTGCCGGCGAGGCGAGCCCGGCGTCGGGAGCCCGGCGGCGGAGCGGAGCCCGGGGCCGGCGTCGGGTCGTCGGTACGATGCGGAGCGTGGGTCGCCTTGCCGAGTTCATCGCCGCCTCGGCCGGCGCCCTCTCCCGCGCCACCGGGCGGGGCGGCGGCACCAGCCTGCCGGGCATGGTGCTCAACAGGCTGGACCCGGGTGCGCTCCGCCGGCTGGGCGGCGGGCTCGGCGGCGGCGCGGTCTACATCTCGGCGACCAACGGCAAGACCACCACGGCCCGACTGCTGAGCGCCTGCCTGCGCGCCGACGGCCGGGACGTGACGGCCAACGCCGCGGGCGCCAACCTGGCGAGCGGGATCACGGCGGCGCTGCTGGCGCGAGAGCGCAGGCGGCGGGCCGAGCGGCGCGGCAGCCGGTGGGGCAGCCGCGGCATCGGCAGTCCCATGAGGATCGCATCCCACAGGAGCACCGCCACCCGCCCGCACTCCGGAACCCGCTGGAGCATCGGGAACCGCCGGTCCGCCGGAACCCCCTGGAGCACCGGAACCCGGCTCGGGCGCCGTGGCTCGCGTGAGGAGCCGCCGCGCTGCGGGGGCATCGGCGTCTTCGAGGTGGACGAGGGCGCTCTCGGTCAGGTCGCCGGGGTACTGCAACCCCGGGCCGTGGTGCTCATGAACCTGTTCCGGGACCAGCTCGACCGCTACGGCGAGCTGGAGACAATCGCCGAGCGCTGGGGCGATCTTGCCCGCACCCTGGGCCCGGCCACGATCATGCTGCTCAACGCCGACGACCCGGCGCTGGCCCACCTCGGCACCCTGCGGACCCGCGAGCCCATGTTCGAGCCGTCCTGGCCCGAGGATGCGCCCGAAGCCCTGGGCGCGGACCCTGCCGGCTCGGCGGCGGCGCAGCCATTCCGGCCGCCGGCGCAGGAACGCATCGGCGCCGACCCGCTGAACGTGGTGCTGTTCGGCATCGACGATCCGGGCATCGGGCGCCCCGACCTGCCGCATGCCGCCGACACGGTGCGCTGCGGCAACTGCGGTCACCCGCTGAGCCACGATCTGGTGACGGTGGGGCATCTGGGGCATTGGCGTTGCGAGGGCTGCGGGCTGCGTCGGCCCGAGCCTCACATCCGTGCCCGGCGGGTGCACCTCGACGGACTCGACCGTCTGACTCTGACCATCAGCGGGCTCGACCGAGCCAACGGGATCGATGGGGTCGACCAGGCTGACCGGGCCGACCGCGCCGACACAGCCGACCGCACCGACACAGCCGACCGCGCCGACGAGACAAGCGAGGTCGATGGGACCGACAGGGCGGTGGAGGTCGATGAGTCCGGGGGGCCGCACGAGGTCGGCGAGGCGCGCGACGCCGGCGGTGCCGGAATCGAGATCGAGGTGACCGCGGGCATCGGGGGACTTCACAACGCCTACAACGTGACCGCGGCGGTGGCGGCCGCGCTCGCCCTGGGGGTACCCGCCGAGACCGTGCGCTCGGGCATCGCCGGGGTGCAGGCGGCCTTCGGGCGGGCCGAGCAGGTGAACCTCGACGGGCGCTCCCTGCGGCTGCTGCTTGCCAAGAACCCCACCGGGGCCAACGAGAACATCCGCTGCCTGCTGGCCGAGCCTGCACCGCTGCACCTGCTGGTGGTGCTGAACGACCGCACCGCCGACGGGCGCGATCCGTCGTGGATCTGGGACGTGGACTACGAACCCCTGTGGGACCGCGCCGGCAGCGTGACCCTCGCCGGGGACCGCTGCTGGGAACTGGCCCTCCGGTTCTCCTACGGCGGGCTGGATCCCGAGCGCTTCGACGTCCGGGAGAATCCGGCGGACGCGCTCGATGCGGCCGTCGCCGCCACCCCGCCGGGCGGCGTGCTGTACGCGCTGCCCACCTACACCGCCCTGCTTGACCTGCGGACCGAGCTGGTGCGCCGCGGCGCCACGCATGACTTCTGGCAGGAATCATGAGCGCACCGACCTTGCGCCGGCGCCAGTGCCTCCCGCCCGGCACGACCTGGGATCGCCGCACCGCCGGAGCAACCGGGTCAGCCCGCCGACCCGATGCCACCGGACGCCCCGACACGACCGAACGGCCCGACACCACGGGAAGGACCGACACCACGGGAATGACCGACGCCACCGAACGGCCCAACGCCACCGAACGGCCCAACGCCACCGAACGGCCCGATGCCACCCCGAGTCACCGATGAGCGCGCCCGCCGTCCGGCTCTGTCACCTGTACCCCCGGGAGATGAACATCTACGCCGACCGGGGCAACATCGCGGTGCTCGCCGGGCGGCTGCGCCGGCGCGGGCTGGACCTGACTCTTCACGAGTCGGGGCCCGGGCAGCCGATTCCTGCGGGCGGTGTGGACCTGCTGTACCTCGGAGGCGGGCAGGATCGCGACCAACTGGCCGTCGCCGCCGACCTCGCCACCACGAAGGCCGCCGAGGTGCGCGGGTTGCTGGACAGTGGTGCCGCCGGTCTGTTCGTCTGCGGCGGCTACCAGCTGGCCGGGCACAGCTACCGCACCGCCGGCGGCGAGACGGTGGCGGGGCTCGGCGTCCTGGACGTGGAGACCTCCGCCGGCGAGGATCGCCTGATTGGCGACATTGTGCTGCGGAGCCGGCTGGGGCCGGCACCCGGCCAACTCGTCGGCTACGAGAACCACGCCGGGCGCACCAGGCTGGGCGACGGGGCCGGAGCGCTGGGCCGGGTCGTGAAGGGCCACGGCAACAACGGCGACGACGGCACCGAGGGCGCGCTGGCCGGCCGCACGATCGGCACCTACCTGCACGGTCCCCTGCTGCCGAAGAACCCGTGGCTCGCCGACCTGCTGCTGGGCTGGGCGCTGGAGCACCGCTACGGGCGGTCATTCGACTTCGAGCCGCTCGACGACCGGCTGGAGCAGGCCGCCCACCGCGCCGCCGTGGCCCGAGCCAACAACCCCCGCCGCTGACGCCGCCGTCCGCGGCACGGGGTGGATATCGGGAAAGTCGGCGGTCGGTGGAGGATGTCCTGCCGGTGCTGTCGACCCTCAACGATCACGCGTGACTTCCGGACTTCACCGGAATCACAGACGAAGGGTCGGATCCCCCGCCGGAATGACATTCATACTGGTATCGAGTCCGGTGCCGGGATCCACGCCCGTCACCAACCCGCCTGTGCCACGGCGGCGTCATGGCACCGCCATCCAAGCAGCGGCGTCATAGTTAGGGTGAAGGTGTGTCCGCAGACTCCAGTTCGCCCGCCGACCGCGTCCGGGCCGATGCCGCCGACCACATGCTGGCAGCCGAGTTGGCGACACAGACCGGGGCGCTGCTGCTGACCCTGCAGGAGCAGTACCGGCTCGACGTTGGCTCTGCCCGCGACCACCTCGACGACCTGCGCGACGCCGGCGACCGGCTGGCGCATGAGTTCCTGGCCGGCGCCCTCGCCGAGGCCCGCCCCGGCGACGCCGTGCTCTCCGAGGAGGCGCCCGACGACCGGCGGCGGCTGGGCCACCGGCGGGTGTGGATCATCGACCCGCTCGACGGCACCCGCCAGTACGGCGAGCCGCCGCGCACCGACTGGGGCGTCCACGTGGCACTCGCCGTCGACGGGGCGCCGGTGGCCGGCGCCGTGGCTCTCCCCGGCGAGGGCGTCACGCTGAGCACCGCCGATCCCCCGAGCCTTCCAGCCGGCGGCGGTCAAGCCGGCAGGCCCCGGCGGGTGATCACCAGCCGGAGCCGCCCCGGCTCCGACGCCCGGTTCGTGGCCGCGGCGCTCGGGGCCGAACTCATCACGCTGGGCTCGGTCGGCGCCAAGGTTGCGGCGGTGATCCGCGGTGAAGCGGACGCCTACGTGCACTCCGGCGGCCAGTCGGAGTGGGACTCGGCGGCCCCGGTCGCCGTTGCGCTCGCCTGCGGCCTGCACGCCTCCCGCCTCGACGGCCGGCCGCTGCGCTACAACCGGCCCGACGTGGAACTCCCGGACCTGCTGATCTGCCGGCCCGCACTCGCCGAAGCCGCGCTCGCCGCGGCCGCCGCCTCCCTCGGGGCACCGGCGAGCTGAACAGCCATGCGCATCCTCGTCGCCCGCTGCACCGTCGACTACGAGGGGCGGTTGGCCGCGCACCTGGCCGAGGCAGTGCGCCTCATCATGGTCAAGGCCGACGGCAGCATCGCCATCCACGCCGACGGCGGCGCCTACAAGCCGCTCAACTGGATGAACCCGCCCAACAACCTCACCGAGACCCCCGAGCGCTGGACGGTCACCAACACCCGCGGCGAGCAGCTGGTCATCGAGCTGCTGGAGGTGCTCTCCGACGTCACCCACGACCTGGGAAGCGACCCGGGGCTGCGCAAGGACGGTGTGGAGGCCCACCTGCAAGAGCTGCTGGCGGCCGACCCGTCGGTGCTCGAGGACGGCTTCCGGCTGGTGCGGCGCGAGTACCCCACCGCCGTCGGCCCGGTGGACATGCTCTGCCGGGATGCCGCCGGCGCGGCGGTGGCGGTGGAGATCAAGCGGCGCGGCGAGACCCAGGGGGTGGAACAGCTCAGCCGCTACCTGGAGTTCCTGAACAACGATCCGGCGCTGCAACCGGTGCAGGGCCTGTTCGTGGCCGAGGAGATCAAGCCGCAGGCGCGGGTGCTGGCCGACGCCCGCGGGATCCGCTGCAAGGTGGTGGACTACGCCGTGCTCCGCGGCGACAGACCCGAGGACCTGCGGCTCTTCTAGCCAGGAGCCGGGCGGACATCCCCGGCGGGATCGTCCGGCGCCGGAGGACATTTCCGCCCCTTTGAACGGTGTGGGCACCGGTACCCTGAAGGCATAGTCACACCTGAGTTCCCGCAGCCTGGCCGGGGGCCTTCGGGCGGAAACGAGCGTGGGCATCGGCGCCCGCGCTACGGGCGTTTGCTGGCGATCCTGCTGGGCGCCCTGGCGATGGGATTCCTGGGGGTTTACATCGCCGACGTGGTGGTCCGTTCGGGCCGGTCCGTGCAGAACGTGCAGATCGAAGGCGTCGACGTGGGCGGGCTCTCCGAGGACGAGATTCGCAACGAGGTCCGGAAGCTGGCCGCCGAGTACGGCAACCGGAGCCTGCCGCTGCTCACACCGGCCGGCACCATCGCCGCCACCGCCGCGGAACTGGGGTTCAGCCTCGACGTGGAGGCCAACGTGAGCGCCGCCCTGGCCGCCGGGCAGACGGGCGCCTCGCCGGTGGCCTGGGCCTCCTCGTTCTTCGGCGAGAACAACCTCAACGCCATCGTGACCTGGGACGAGCTGGTGGCCCAGCAGTTCGGCGACGGCGTTCAGGCGGTGCTGGTCCGCGGGGCCGAGCCGGCCCGCCTGGAGTTGCGGGACGGCGCCTTCGTGGTGGACCCCGGTGTCACGGGTCTGCGGGTCACGCCGGCCGACATCCGGGCAGCGGTACGGCAGACTGCGGCGGCGCGCACCCTACCGGACGTCATCGTGGTCGAGCCCTCCTCCTTCCCTCCACCGGTCACCGCCTTCGACCTGCAGGCCACCGCCGACGACGTCAACGCCCGCACGGCACGGGGCGTGACCGTCTACGTCGAGGACACCATCCGGGACTTCCTGCCCGCCGAGGTGCGCAGCTGGCTGGCGGTGACGCCCGCAAACCCGCCCGCCATCGACCTGGACACGGCCTATGTGACCGAGGTGATCGAGTCCCGCCTGGCGAACATCGCGGTGCCCGGTGACCCGGGCAGGTTCGACATCGTCGACGGCGTGCTCGTGGCGGTCGACGCCCGGCCCGGCCGGCGCTGCTGCGCGCCGAACGCGGGCGAGACGGTGCTTGCCGCGCTGCAGGCCGGCCACTTCGAGATCCGACTGCATCTCACCGACGTGCCGGGCAGCGAGGGCGACCTCATCGCCGAGACCGGCGTCCGCGAGCTCGTGGGCGAGTTCACCACGCACTTCACGGCCGGACAGGACCGGGTGATGAACATCCGGCGCATCGCCGAGCTGGTGCGGGGCGCTCTCATCGCCCCGGGTGAGACGTGGTCGGTCAACGACTACGTGGGACGGCGCACCGAGGCGAAGGGGTTCGTGCCCGCCGGCGTGATCTACCTGGGCAAGTTCCAGGAGGACGTGGGGGGCGGGGTCTCGCAGTTCGCCACCACGCTGTTCAACGCGGCCTTCTTCGCCGGTCTGGACTTCGGCGAGTACCAGGCGCACTCCATCTACATCAGCCGCTACCCGTACGGGCGCGAGGCCACCATCTCCTACCCGCATCCCGATCTGCAGCTCGTCAACAACACCCCCTACACCATGCTGCTGTGGCCCACCTCCACGGAGGACTCGGTGACCGTGCACATCTACAGCACGCTGCACATGACCGTGGTCCAGAGCGACCAGTGGGAGGAGCCCGAGGATCAGTGCACGAAGGTGTTCACCGAGCGCACCCGCACGTTCGCCGACGGGACGTTCACGACGGACACCGTCCGGGCCATCTACCAACCGGCCGAGGGCCTGAATTGCCAGGGCGAACCCTTCGTGCAACCGCCGGACTGCGCGCCCGGCGAGGGAGCCGTGGACACCGACAACGACGGCTGGGTGGAGTCCTGCCGGGCGCTGTGCCCGGTGTCCGAGTCCCCCGGCGAGGCCGGCGCGACCACGACATCCACGACCGTGCCCGACGGCAGTTGCATCCCCGTGTGCGTGGACGAACCCGATTCCGATGCCACGGACGAGGCGGCGCCCTGCATCCCCATCTGCGGCCCCGACGACGCCGACGCCTCGCCGGGCTCGTGCGCCCGGCCCGAGGACATCCCCCGGATCACCGCCGAAGCAGGAGGCACCGGAGCACCGGCGACCGAGGGAGCCGAGGGTGCCGACGAGGCCATCCCGCTCGAGACCGAGGCACCGGCGGAGTCCCGGACGGGCGACAGCGGAGCGTGAAGCCGCTCGCCGCCGACGTGGCGGTGGTGGGCGCCGGTCCGGCCGGCATCGCCGCGGCCATCGGCCTGGCCCGGGCCGGGCGCCGGGTCACGGTGCTGGACAAGACCCGCTTCCCCCGCGACAAGTACTGCGGCGACGGGCTCACCACCGGGGCGCTTCGCCTGCTGGAGCATCTGGGACTCGACCCGGCGGCAGTGTCGTCGTGGCAGGCGGCCTCGAGCCTGGTGATCCGGGCGCCGACGGGCCGGGAGGTGGCCTACCCATTCCCCCGGCGCGGCCAGTACGCGGCGACCGCCCAGCGCCACGACCTCGACGCCGCCCTCGTGGACCTGGCACGCCGGGGCGGCGACGGCTGCGCCTGCAAGGGCATCGCCGCCGAGCGGGACCGGGTGGTGCTCACCACGGCCGGCGCCGGTCGGCTGCACGCCCGCTACGCCGTCGCCGCCGACGGCATGTGGTCGCCATTGCGCCGGATGCTGGGGCTCTCCCTGCCCTCGTACCGGGGCGACTGGCACGCCTTCCGCCAGTACTTCGAGGGAGTCGGGCCCGAAGCCGCCGCCGCGCTGCGGGTTTGGTTCGAACCCGAGATCCTTCCCGGCTACGTCTGGTCGTTCCCGCTGCCGGGCGACGCGGCCAACATCGGCTTCGGCGTGTCGCGCGCCACGCACCGCACCGGCAGCCTCGGCCGGCTCTGGGAGGAGTTGCGCAACCGCCCCCACATCGCCGCCGTTCTGGGCCCCGACGCCACCCCGGCCGACCGGCCGCGGGCCTGGCCCATCCCGACGAGGCTCGGCGACCTCCCGCTGACGTCGGGACGCGTGCTGTTCTGCGGCGACGCCGCCGGTGTGGGCGACCCCATGACCGGCGAGGGAATCGGCCAGGCGCTGCTGAGCGGGCTGCTGGCCGCCGAGGCACTGGCGGCGGCGGGACCCTTCGACGACGAGGCCGCCCGGCACCTCTACCGATCGGGCGTGGAGCGCCACCTGCAGCGGGACTTCCGCTTCACCAAAATGCTGGGGCGGGCTCTGCGCAGCCCCCGGGGATGCGACACGGCCGTGCGGATCTCGGGGGCCACGCCGTGGACGCGGCGCAACTTCGCCCGCTGGCTCTTCGAGGACTACCCCCGGGCCCTCGTGCTCACGCCCGACCGCTGGCAGCGGGGCGCCCTCGGCGGCGGAGCCTTCGGGGATCGGCCCGCCGGACCCGCCGCATAGTGGATTCCGGCCCCGGATCAGGTCCGGGGCAGGCTCTCCGCCGGGATGACGGGGGAGGTTCCGGC
>JAGWAL010000027.1:15513-15850 GCA_021296415.1 Acidimicrobiia bacterium
ATGACGGGCTGGGATTCCGGGGTTGCTCCGCGGTCCGCTAGGCGGGGTGCGGCACCACGTTGCGGCCCATCGGATGCACCTGGCCCGGGCCGTATCCCTCCGGCGGATCCTCCAGGCCGTTCGCCCGCAACTCGGCGGTGGCCGCCTGGTCGACCGCATAGCCGGACTCGGTCTCGGTCAGCACCACGCCGTAGACCTCGGCGGCCAGATCGGGGCCGAAGTACCCCTCCGACACGTCGTGCGCCACCGCCTCAGGCGCCCGCCGGCGTGGCGGACCGAACCCCCCGCCGCCGTTGGAGCTGTAGCGGAGCCTGTCCCCCTTGCGGATCTGCTCCCC
>JAGWAL010000028.1:0-39933 GCA_021296415.1 Acidimicrobiia bacterium
CGGTGACATCGGCGCCGCCGAGGCGAACCGGGAGCAGCGCATCCGGGTGGCGTCGGCCAACGCCACAGCCACCGAGGGTGAGAACGAGGCCAAGGTCACCGTGGCCCGCTCCGACAGCGAGCGGCGTCAGAAGGAAGCCGAGGCCGAGCGTGCGGCCAGCGCATCCGAGCGGGTCACCCAGGCGCGCGCCGAGCAAGAGTCCTTCGCCGCCGAGGCCGCCGCCGAGGTCGCCCGCGCCGAGCGGGAGAAGGCCTCCCAGCAAGCCGACATCGTTGTCCCCGCCGAGGTGGAGCGCGAACGGGTGCGCGTCCTCGCCGAGGCAGAGGCCGACCGCATCCGCCTGGTCCAGGGCGGCGAGGCCGACGGGCAGCGCCTCCGCATGGAGGCCGAGGCGATGGGTCTGCTGGCCCTGCTGACACGCCGCGCCGAGGGTCTGGGTGAGTTGGTGGACCGCACCGGGGGCGAGGCGCAGCTGGCCGCCCTTATGCTCATCGCCGAGCAACTCCCGGCGCTGGTGGCCGAGCAGGTCAAGGCCATCTCCAACCTGAAGATCGACCAGGTCACGGTGTGGGACTCCGGCGGCGGGAACGGGGGCAACGGCGGTAGCACCGCCAACTTCCTCTCCGGCCTCATCGGCGCCCTGCCCCCGCTGCAGGACCTGGCCGGCCAGGTGGGCGTGAAGCTCCCCGCCTACCTCGGCGAGATGGACGCCACAGCCACGCCGGAGAGTCTCCGCAGGCTGGCGGACACCATCGAGACCGACACCGAGGACGCCGACGGCGACCAGTAGGGCTCTGCCGGATGGTCCGCCGGCGGCGCCGGCCGGACTACGAACAACCGAGGGAGGGGGCCGGGGGGCCGCTTTGCGACGCCTTGCGCCCGCGCCGAAGGAGCAAACGGCACCCCGGCCCCGACCGGACCGAGCAGACTGGATTCCGGGCTGGCCCCGGTTCGTCAGGAGACGAGAATGAGCGGCAGCGCCGTGGCGTAGGCCACGAGCAGGACACCGCCCTCCCAGCGTTCCAGGCGCCGCTTGCGGCGGTTGGTGGCCAGCAACACCATTGCCAGCAGGATCATGCCGAACATGGCGGCTGCGGCGACCCAGGGCACACCCTCGCCGCCGAGCCCGCCCGGGCGGACCAGCGCGATGACGCCCCCGATGGCCAGGCTGTTGAAGATGTTGCTGCCCAGCAGGTTGCCGAGCGTCAACAGGGGCTGGCGCCGGCGGATCCCGGCGAGCGCGGTGGCGAGTTCGGGAAGCGAGGTACCGATCGCCACGAGGCTGAGGCCGACGAGGCCGGTGGCGAGCCCGATGCGCGCGGCGATGCCCGTGAAGCCGTCGACGGTGAGTTGCGCACCCGCCACGATGGCCACCAGACCCAGCAGCAGCCGCCAGAACTCACCGCGGCTGCGGGGGGACAGTCGCCGCACCGCGTCATCGATCCGCCGGTCCATCCTGTTCGGTTCGGGAACGTCCGAGCCGTGGGCGTCACCGTGCTGCCCCTCGCCTGCGTGCGGGTCGCGCAACAGCCACCACGTTGCCCCCACCATCGCCGCCAGGAGCACACCGCCCTCCCAGCGCTCGATGACGCCACCCCCGGTGACGAGGAACGCCGCCAGCAGCGCGACCGCGCCGATGGCGAGCGGGACCCGGCGCCAGGCGGCCCGGTCGGCGGCGATGGGGACGGCGAGGGCGGCCACGCCGAGGACGAGACCCATGTTGGCGGCGTTGGACCCCACGATGCCGCCCAGGCCGAGGGATGAGTCGCCCCCGGCGGCGGCAGCGAGACCCACGACCAACTCCGGCAGGCTCGTTCCGAACCCCAGAATCACCGCGCCCACCACGACCGGGGGGATCCCCCGGCGCGCCGCCAGCCGCGAACCCCCGGCAACCAGCCAGTCGGATCCGATCAGCAGCAGCAACAACCCGGCGAGAGCCAGCACGACGTCGATTGCCATCCTCAGCCACTTCCTCTCGCCGGAGGGCGCGATCCTGGGCGACTCACCGGCAAGGGTCCGTCACGGCGCCAGCAGCACCATGTCGTCGCGGTGGATCAACTCCTCGGGTGTTCCGGCCTCGTGTTCGTCGGTGCGGCGGCCGATGACGGCGTCGAGACGTGCGGACGGCAGCCGTACCAGGCCCTTGGCGAACACCTCCCCGTCGGGCCCGGCAACCTCCACCGCGTCGCCCGCCACGAACTCGCCGCTCACCGATCGCACACCCACCGCCAGCAGGGACTTCCCCCGGTGCACCAGGGCGCGGCGCGCCCCCTCGTCCACCCCGAGCGTCCCGACGGAGCGGACGGCGAAGGCGATCCAGAGCTTGCGGGCACCCAGCCGCTGCGCTCGCGGGCGAGCCACGGTGCCCACGTTCTCCCCAGCCACCGCCCCGCGCAGCACGCCCGGACGGCGGGATGAGGCGATGACGGTTGGGACCCCGGCCCAGCTGGCGATCTTGGCGGCCGACAGTTTCGACGCCATGCCGCCGCGGGCGTCCTCGTTGCCGATACCGCCCGCTGCAGCCTCCAGCTCGCGGTCGATCTCGCGGATCTCTGCGATGAGCGACGCCTCGGCGGAGATACGCGGGTCCGCCGTGTGCAGCCCCTCGGTGTCGGTGAGGATCACCAGCAGGTCGGCCTTCACCAGTTGCGCCACCAGCGCGGCGATCCGGTCGTTGTCGCCGAACTGGATCTCGTCGTCGGCGACCGCGTCGTTCTCGTTGATGACCGGGATCACGCCCAGCGACAGCAGGCGCTGCAGCGTGTCGCGGACGCGCAGGTAGCGGGTCCGCTCGAAGAAGTCCAGGGGCGTCAGCAGAATCTGACCCGCCACGAGGCCACGCGCCGCGAAGGTGTCGTTGTAGATCGCCATGAGGTGTCCCTGGCCGACCGCCGAGGCGGCCTGCAGGAGCACCGGATCGCTGGGGCGCGTGTCGAACCCGAGCAGCCAGCGACCCGCGGTGATGGCGGCCGAGGTGACCAGGAGCACCTGGTGCCCGTCGGCCCGCAACTCGGCCAGCAGCCCGCAGAGTCGCCCGATCTCCGCGGTGTCGACGTGACCCGAGTCGTCGGTCAGGGACGACGTGCCGATCTTGACGACGACGATCATGACCCGCTAGTACCGGGCGGCGCGGCGCGCCACGCCCGCCTCGTCGGGCTCGTAGTCGAAGATCAGCGCCCCGATGCGCACCTCGTCGCCGGCGCGAGCGCCGGCGCGCGCCAGCGCCCGGTCGACGCCCAGCGCCCGAAGCCGCTCGGCCACGTAGTCCTGCGCCTGCGGATCTGTGAGGTCGGAGAGGGCAACCGCCCGCGCGGCGGGGCGCCCGAGCACACGCCAGGCACTGCCCTCGCGGCGCACGCTGACCGCGTCGGCTCCACGGCCGGCCGCGGGGCGGTGCACCACCGGTGCCCGATCTGCGGCGGGCGGGGTGTCGTCCCGCCGTGCCTCCCGCACGAGGTCCGCCAGCCGGCCGGAGAGCCGGGGAATGCCGACCCCGGTCACCGACGAGACGACCATGTCCGCCTCGGGAAGGTCGGCGGTCGCCACGTCTGCCTTCGACCCGATGACGAGGCGCCGGCGGTCGAGCAGCTCGGGTCGGTAGGCGCCCAATTCCTCCATCAGGATCCGCAACTGCGACGCAGGCGCCGCCTCGGCACCCGGCCCGAGATCGATCAGCAACACCAGGGCGCGGGCACGCTCGATGTGACGCAGGAAGCGGTGACCGAGACCCCGTCCCTCGCTGGCTCCCTCGATCAGGCCGGGAACGTCCGCGACCACGAATTCCTCGCCGTCATCGGTGACCACGACACCGAGGTTCGGGACGAGGGTGGTGAAGGGGTAGTCGGCGATCTTCGGCTTGGCGGCCGAGAGCCGGGAGATCAGCGTGCTCTTGCCCACGTTCGGGAAGCCGACGAGCGCCACATCGGCCAGCAGCTTCAACTCCAGGCGCAACCAGCGCTCCTCCATCGATTCCCCCTGCTCGGCGAAGCGCGGCGCACGGCGCCTGTTGGAACCGAAGCGGGCGTTGCCCCGCCCGCCGGCACCCCCCGGCGCCGCCAGCCACCGCTCGCCGTGAGCGGCGAGATCGGCCAGGCGCTCACCGTCGGCGGACAGCACGACCGTGCCCTCGGGCACCTTCACCAGCAGGTCGGCGCCCGAGGCGCCGTGACGCCCCTTACCGGATCCGTGCGTTCCGGCGGCGGCGCGGCGATGCGGGTGATCGCGGAACGCCAGAAGCGAGGCCATGTTGCGGTCGGCCACGAGCCAGACGTCTCCACCCCGGCCGCCGTCACCCCCGTCGGGTCCCCCGCGATCCACGTGGGCTTCGCGCCGGAAGGACACGCACCCGGCACCACCGTCACCGCCGCGCGCACACAGCGAGCACTCGTCGACGAACTCCGACACGAGCCAAGGATAGGACGATGCCCCAACGGGGCATCGGTGCCCGACAGGTTGGAGGACGTCAGTCGGTGAGAACGTCCACCAGTCGCCGGCGGCCGCGGGAGCCGAACGACACCCGGCCGTCCGCCGTGGCGAACAGCGTGTCGTCCCCACCACGACCGACGTTGTGGCCCGGATGGAACTTGGTGCCGCGCTGGCGCACGATGATGGAGCCGGCCGTGATCCAGGTGCCGTCGTACACCTTCACGCCGAGCCGCTTGGCGTGGGAATCCCTGCCGTTGCGGGTGGATCCCCCGCCCTTGGTCTTGGACATGACTAAGCCATCCCGATCTCGGTAATCTCGACCAGCGAGTGCCGCTGGCGGTGCCCCCAGCGGCGCCGCTGGTTGCTCTTCGACTTGTAGGTGAAGCCCCTGATCTTGGGGCCCTTGGTCTCGTCGATGATCCGGCCCTTGACGGCGACCGCCGACAACTCCGCGGGTGTGGCCAGCACGCGGTCGCCCTCCACGTACAGGACGGGGCGCAACTCCACCACCGAGCCGGTCTCGCCGAGCAACTCGGTGGTGATCACCTCGCCCTCGCTGACGCGGTACTGCTTCCCACCGGTCGCCACGACTGCGTACATAGCCTCTACACGCTATCGCCGCGGCCTGAGCCGCCCAACAGCGACTCGTCGAGCTCCAGCCCCCAGCCGCTACACACCTCGCACGTGCCGGACAGGGACTCCAGCAGGCCCTCGCCGATCCGCTTCCGGCTCATCTCCACCAGCCCCAGATTGGAGATGTCGCTGACGCGTGTGTGCGTCTTGCTCTGGCCCAGAGCGTCGCGCAGCGCACCCATGACCTTCTGGCGATTGGCCTTGCTCTCCATGTCGACGAAGTCCACGACGATGATTCCGCCGATGTCCCGCAGCCGCAGTTGGCGGGGAATCTCCGCAGCCGCCTCCAGGTTGTTCTCCAGAATGGTCTGCTCGAGGCTTGTTGAACCCACGTTGCGGCCGGTATTCACGTCGATGACGGTCATCGCCTCGGTGTGCTCGATCACCAGAGAGCCACCGGACGGCAGCCACACGGTGCGGTCCACGGCCTTGCGGAGCTGGCTGTACACGTGATGCCGCTCGAACAGGTCGAGGTTCTCCTCCGAGCGGTCGTAGAAGGAGACGCGCTCGGCCAGCGCGGGGGCGACACCCTCGACGTACCTCGAGACCGACCCGTAGAGTTCGGCGTCGTCGATGAGCACGCTCCGGTAGTCGGTGGTGAACTCCTCGCGGATGACCCGCAGCGCCACGTCGGGCTCGCGGTACAGCAGCGACGGCGCCTTGGATCGCTTGGCGAGCGAGTCGATCTGGTCCCACTGCGACACCAGCCGCAGGACGTCCTGGCGGATCTCGGCGGAGGTGACCCCGTCGGCGGCGGTCCGCACGATCACGCCGTGCTCGGCGGGCTTGATGTTGTCCAGGATGCGCCGGAGGCGTCTCCGCTCCTTGTCGGCGAGGCGTTTGGAGATGCCGTAGGCGTCGCTGTTGGGGACGAGGACGACATAGCGGCCCGCCAGGGACACCTGCTGCGTGAGCCGGGCGCCCTTGTGGGCGATCGGGTTCTTGGTGACCTGGCAGAGGACCCGCTGGCCGACCTTCAGGGCCTGGGAGATCTGGGGCCGGCTGGAGCGTTCCAGATCCTCGGCGTCGAACTGGACGTCGCCGCGGTACATGATGGCGTTCTTGGGCGTCCCGATGTCGACGAACGCCGCCTCCATGCCGGGCAGCACGTTCTGGACTCGACCGAGGTAGATGTTCCCGTAGATCTCCGTGGTGTCGTTGGCGGGGCGGGACACGTAGTACTCCACCAGCGCCCGACCCTCCAGGACCGCCACGTGGGTGGCGTCGGCGGTGACGTGGATGGCCATGAGGTAGCGGCCGACCGGGCGACCCTTGCGAGCCCGCCCGCGCCGCTTGGCGAGCGTCTCGGCGTCGAGCTCCACCGGATCACCGGCCGTGAGGGCCTCGACAGGCTTGTGCTTCTGCCCGCCGCGCGACCCCGAACCGCGGCCACCGCGGCGGCGACGACGACCGGACCGCGACCCGCTCCGGTTGCCGCCGTCACGGCTGGAGCCCTGGGATCCCGAGCCCGGCTTCCGCTCGCTCTGCGCCGCGGGCGCCGGGCGGCTGTCGCCGATACGGGGCTTGCGAGCGGGTGCAGTGTTGGCATCCGCCGGAGCGCCGACCTTGTCTCCGCCGGCGGGGGGATCGGGGGTGGCCGATCGACCCTTCCCCGATTTCGGTGACTCAGTACGGCGTTTGGAGGACTCGGCGTCCGTCTTGGGGGACGAGGACATGAAGTGATTCCCTTCTCATCGCGCGCAGACCTCAGGCTGCGCAGCGGGAGCGGCCCGGCAGCCGGCCGCGACAGGTGCTCCGCCGGCCGGCTCCAGAACGCCGGCTTGGGGAGCAAGCGGCTCGTACCGTTCGCCGTCCCGCATGATCCATTGGTGCAGCCGCCGGACCCGTCCGGCAGGCAGCGGGGGGGCGGTCAGGCGCAGGAACTCTGCGGGCCTCACCGCCCGGGGTTTCGTGCCGAGTTCGGCAACGAGGACGCTCTCGGAGGAGGCGTCGGTCAGTCGGAGGCCCCCGACGGCCGGTCGCACATCGGAGGTGATGCTTCGGCCCTTGCGCTCGCGCTGCAGCGGGAGACTCTCCGCAGCGCGCACCCGTTCAACCCAGTCGGCGGCCAAGCCACGATCCGCGCCGGCCAGCGCGAATTCCCAGGTGCAACTCGTGACCGCCTCCTGCAGCGAGGCGGCCCCGGAGACCAGCGGCCTCGCAGCCGTGACGGCCATGCCGTCGGGCAGCGCGGCCGTGAGCCGCGCGGGCAGGTCGGGGACCAGACCGGCAGTCTCCTCGGGCGACAACCGCAGGTCCACATCGAGGTACTCGGCGTCCGACTCCTGCCCGGTCGCCAGCGCCAGTCCGAAGGAGATCCGCGGCCGCGGGGTGAAGCCCTGCGAGTAGGACACGGGGAGCTCGGCGCGCCGCACGGCCCGTTCCCAGATTCGAGCCGAGTCGCGATGACCGCAGAAGCGGATCCTCCCCTGCTTGGTCCAGCGCAGGCGCACTCTCACGACACACCCGCCAGCGGAGCGGCGGCCCGCAGACGCACGGGCACGGGCCCCGGCTGCAACACACCCTGGCCGGTGCCCTGAGAACCGCCGGCGGGCGGTACCGCCGACGCCACGATGTGCTCGATGCCGTAACCCGTGCAGGCCCCGCAGTCGTAGCACGGCGTCCAGCGGCAGTCCTCCAGACCCGACTCGGCGAGGGCATCCTGCCAGTCCTGCCAGAGGAAGTCCTTGTGCAGACCTGCCGAGAGGTGGTCCCACGGAAGCGTCTCGCCGGCGTCGCGATGCCGGTAGGCGTAGTCCTCGACCGACAGCCCGTGGCGCCCCATGGCGTCCAGCCAGAGGTCGTAGTCGAAGTGCTCCGACCACTCCTGGAAGGTTCCGCCGGCCCGCCAGACCTCCTCGATGACGGTGCCGAGCCGGCGGTCGCCGCGACTGGCGAGACCCTCCACGAGGGTGGCCTCGGGGTCGTGCCACTTCAGCTTGACGTTCCGGTCGCGGCGCAGGTCGTCGGCCAGCAGCGCCAGCTTGCGGCGCAACTCGGCGACAGTGTTCTGGCCGAACCACTGGAACGGCGTCTGCGGTTTGGGGACGAAGCCACCGACCGAGACCGTCACCGATGCGCCCCGCACGTGGCGGCGGCCCAACTCGACACAGCGCCGCGCCAGGGCGGCGATGCCCAGGACGTCCTCGTCGGTCTCGGTCGGGAGACCGACCAGGAAGTACAGCTTGACCCGGCGCCATCCCTGGGAGTACGCACCCTCGACCGCCGCCTCGAGATCGTCGCTGCTGATGAGCTTGTTGATCACCTGGCGCAGGCGCCACGAACCGGCCTCGGGAGCGAAGGTCAGCCCCGTCCGCCGGGCGCGCTGCAACTGGGCGGCGAGCCCCACGGTGAAGGCATCCACGCGCAGGCTCGGCAACGACACCGTGACGGCCGGGCAGCCGGCGCCGCCGGCGCCGTCGGCGGGTCCCACGGTGTCCGCCACGAGTTCCTCGATGCCGCTGAAGTCTGCGGTCGACAGCGACGTGAGGGCGACCTCGTCGTAGCCGGTGCGCTGCAGGCCATCGGCGATCATCGTCCTGACCTGTGCCGCCGGGCGCTCGCGCACGGGTCGGGTGATCATGCCGGCCTGGCAGAAGCGGCAGCCCCGCGTGCAGCCGCGGAACACCTCCACGTTGAGCCGGTCGTGCACCACCTCCGTGAGCGGGACCAGCTGCCGTTTGGGATACGGCCAGTCGCCGAGCGAGGCGATCGTCCGCTTCTCGACAGTCTCGGGCGCCTCCGGCCAGCGGGGCGTGACCCTCGTCGACGGCCCGTGATGGGTCACCGCGTAGGCAGCCGGCACGTACACCCCGTCGACGCCTGCAAGGGCCCCGAGCACCTCCCGGCGCCCCCCGGCGCGATGGCCCGCCACGGCCTCGGTGATCTCGCCGACCACCTCCTCACCGTCACCCAGCACGAAGAAGTCCACGAAGTCGGCGAGCGGCTCGGGGTTGAAGGCGCAGTGCCCTCCGGCGCCGACGAGCAGGTCGTCCCCCGTGCGGTCGGCGGCACGCACGGCGACACCTGCCAGGTCGATCAGGTTCAGCACGTTCGTGTACACCAGCTCGGAGGACAGGTTGAACGCCAGCACGTCGAAGTCGCCGGCCGCCCGATGCGTGTCGACCGAGAACAGCGGCAGGCCATCCCGGCGCATCAGCGCTTCGAGGTCCATCCAGGGGGCATAGGCCCGCTCGGCCACGGCGTCGGGACGCTCGTTGAGGATCTCGTACAGGATCTGCAGGCCCTGGTTGGGCAGACCGACCTCGTAGCTGTCCGGGTAGCACAGCAGCCACGCCACTTTCCCGGGGCCGCGCTCCGCCGGCCGGGCACCCTCCTCGCCGCCGATGTAACGCGCCGGACGCTGGACCTGATCCAGGAGAGGCTCCAAAGAAGGCCACAGCGAATCCACGACGTGCAGGCTACCGGCCCGGCCCATGGCCGATGTCGACCGCTCAGGTGGCGCGCACGAGGTGGCGCCGCATCGAGACGTTCAGCACGATGCCCAGCGACATCATCGTGGTGAGCAGCGAGGAGCCGCCGTAGGACAGCAGCGGCAGCGGGATGCCGATCACCGGCATGATGCCGGCGGCCATTCCCACCGTCTGGAAAATCTGGAACAGGATCATACAGAGCACCCCAGTGGACAGGAGTGAGCCGAAGAGGTCGCCGGCGACGCGGGCCGATCGCCAGATCCGCCAGAGCAGCACGGCCAGGAGCCCGAGAATCACCACGCTGCCCAGGAAACCCAGCTCCTCGCCCAGGACGGTGAAGATGAAGTCGGTCTCCTGTGCCGGCACCAGCCCGCTGCGGGTCTGCGTCCCCTGACCGTACCCCTGGCCCGTCAGACCCCCGTTCCCGATGGCGATCTGGGCCTGCTCGAGATTGAACGTGTCGCCAGGGTCGCCGCCCGGGTTCACGATCGACTCGATGCGCTCCCGCTGGTATTCCTGCACCAGGTCCGAACTGAGGACGAACCCCAGACCGATCAGCCCGAGGGCGGTCGCCAGCAGAATGTGGCGCACCTGGGCCCCGGCCACCAGCAGGACTCCCATCGCGATGATCGCGAACACCACGGCGGTCCCGGCGTCCGGCTCGGCGAGGATCAGCAACGCGGGGCCGGCCACCAGCACCAGGGCCGTCAGGAATTGGCGCAGGCTCATCCGCCCCCCGCAGCGTGCCGCGTAGTGGGCAAGCACCACGATGATCGCGAGCTTGGCGAACTCCGACGGCTGCACCTGGTAGCCGCCGAACACGAACCAGGCGCGCGCTCCCTGGCGCACCGAGCCGAGCGGCGTCAGGACGAGAGCGAGGGCAAGCAGTGTGATCCCGTAGAGGGGCCAGACCAGTGGTCGCAGCCGCCGGTAGTCGACGACGGCGGCGACCGTTCCCAGCAACGCACCGACGACGGCGAACAGCGCCTGGCGCTCCAGGTGGAAGCGGCTGAAGGCGGCCGGATCGATGCCCCGCGTGGCGCTGTAGATCAGCGCGATCCCACACAGCGTCAGTGCTGCCGTCGCCGCCAGCAGGATCACGTCGACGTGAACCCACGAGGCCAGCGGAGCGACCCGCGGGAGCAGGCGCCGCTTGGGTCGTGCGCCGTCTGCGACGCTCACAGCGTCTCGGGCGGGAACACGGCGCGGAGGTCCTGGCGCGGGATTTCCGTAGGCGCCTCCGGCACCCGATCCAGGGCGACGGCCTCGAGCACTCGACGAACCACCGGTGCCGCCGACTCGCCGCCGAAACCGGCCTCCTCGAGCAGGACCGCCACCACGTACTCCGCCTGGGGAAGGGGCCCGAACCCCACGAACACCGCCGAGTCCGACTTGCCCAGCACCTCGGCCGTGCCGGTCTTGCCCGCCACCGGCCACTGATTGTGGGGGAAGCCCTCGAATGCGTTGTAGGCGGTGCCGAGGCGCTCGTTGGAGCGAAGCGTCGTGGCCCCCCGCATACCGTCCAGGATCGGCGCCAGCACATCCGGCGGCGCATAGATCCGGGAGGACTCCCGCGGTGCGATCTCGTTGACCACCTCGCCGCTGATGGGATCGATCGTCGCGACCGCGATGTTGGGCAGGTAGAGCCGGCCGCCGTTGGCGAACGGTGTGAACGAGTTCGCCAGTTGCAGCGGCGTCACACCCAGGTCGCCCTGGCCGATGGACACGTTGATGGTGTCACCGGTCCGCCAACCGGGGTCGGGGAAGGCCTCCGGATTGCTCTCGTGGCGGGCGCGTTTGATCTCGGCGTCCGGCACGATGCCGGCGTGCTCGAACGGCAGGGCGACACCGGTCGTCTGGCCGAAGCCGAAGTCCCGAGCAGTGTGCTGGATCTGGTCGTCGGGGTAGCCGAGGCGGTGCGCGAACTGCTCGGCCAGCTTGTAGAAGTACACGTCGCTGGAGACCGTGATCGCCATGCGAAGGTCGACGTCGCCATTGGGCGCGCGGTCGGGATTCTCGAACTCGCACTCTCCGACGCAGTCCGCCAGGACGTGGAAACCCGGGTCCTGCGTGGTCTGGTTGACCCCGAGGAACCCGCTGGGCCCGATCAGGCCCGTGGACAGGGCGGCGTAGGAGGTGATGGGCTTCATGGTCGATCCGGGCGAGTAGACGCCCTGGATGGCCCGGTTGTTGAGCGGTGCGTGGCTCGCCGGGTGCAGGAACGCGGCGAACTCGTCCTCGCTGATGCCGCCGATGAAGACGCGGGGGTCGTACGTCGGGTAGCTGGCCAGGGCCAGGACGTTGCCGGTGCGCGGGTCCAGCACGACCGCGGCGCCCGCAGGTGCCGAGAAGGTCGTGAATGACTCCTCTACCGACTCGTCCTGGCGTTGGCGTGCCGCTCGGAGCCCCCGCAGGAGTTCGTCCTCCAGGAGTCTCTGCAGGTCCGCATCGATCGTGAGCACCACGTCGGTGCCTGGCTGGGGTGGCCTGTAGCCGCGCTCGCGAACCACGTTGCCGACGTTGTCGACCTCGATCTCCCGCCATCCGGGACTGCCGCGCAGGATGTCCTCGAACGCCAACTCCACACCCGACTTGCCGATCTCGTCCACCGTGCTGTACCGCTTCGGATGGTTCGGGCGCGCCTCGAGCTCCTCGGCGGTGATGGTGTCGATGTAGCCCAGTACGTGGGACGCCAGGTCACCGTAGGGATAGACCCGCTGCGTCCGCTGCACGACCTCGACCCCGGGGAACTCCTCGTTCCGCTCCGCCAGGAAGACCTTGATGGCGTCGGAGACGCCGACGGCGAGGGGGATCCGGTCGAACGGACCGTAGCTGGGGTCGGCCATGGCCTCGGTCAATTGCAGGGACTTGGTGAGCACACCCGAGCGGGAGAGCTGCCGCGCCAACTCGAGCGCCAGGCGCTCCCGCTGAGACCGGCCGATCTGATCCCGCAGGACGAAGGCGTCCATGGTCACCACGTTGACGGTGCGGTTGCCGACCAGTTCCCTTCCCCACACGTCGAAGATGCGGCCGCGGGGTGCGGGCTCGGGGACAGTGCGGATGACGTTCCCCACCGCCTGTGCCACGAATTGCTCCGACGCCACCACCTGCAGGTACCAGAGGCGCACCACCAGCGTGGTGAGCAGGGCTATGGCGATGACGCCCATGATGCTGAGCCGCAGCGGGCGCGAGTCGGCACGGCTGAAGCGTCCCCGCCTGCTGCGGGGCTCCTCCCGGTCCGAGTCGCCGCGCCCGAAGGAGGGACCGCCGGCGCCGGGCGGGAAGGTGCTCATCGACCCGCTTCGGCTTCCATGGCTCGCGGCGGAGGCAGCGCCGGCAGCGCCGTCACCGTCTCGCCCCAGGCCCATCGCACGAGTCGCAGCGTCAATGGCGCCAGGATGACCGCCCAGAGTTCGACGACACCGAGGGTCAGCCAGAACCGATCGTTGAAGAGATGATCCTGGCCGACCACTTCACCGGCGAGAACGTAGAGGCACAGACCCAGGGCGCTGAACGGTGGCACCAGCCACCACATCCTGACCATGTAGCCCTGCAGGAGCCCGGACGCCGCAGCCACGAGGGCGTAGGCGAAGGCGGCGAGACCGACCGGGGTGCCGGCGACGAGGTCGTAGAGCAGGCCGGCCGCGAAGCCGAGTTGCAGGCCCCGCCACCAGCCTCCCACCAGACCGCCGGCCACTGCCAGCACCAGCAGCGGCTCCGAGGCTCGATCGTAGATCCGCAGACCGTCGAGGATCCCCACCTGCAGGACGAACACGGAGAACAGCGCCAGAGCCGACCGGAAGGCCGAACGCACCGTCCGGGCCGTCACCGCGAACCCCCACCGTCACCGCGCATCGTCACAGGGCATTGTCGTAGAGCAGGATCGTCACGAAGGTCAGCGACTCCAGCGACGCCGCCGGCTGCACGGAGAGGACCTGATTGAGCCCCGGATCCACCTCCACCTCGGCCACGAGGCCGACCGGTATGTCGGGGGGATAGACGCTGCGGTCGATCCCACTGGTCGTCATGAGCATCCCGACGGCGACCGGCGTCGTGATGTCGATACCCTCGCTGACCACCAGCGGCTGGCCGCGACCCGTCCCCCGGGCGATGGCCACCGCCTCGCCCCCCACCAGGCGGACCCCCAACTCGAACTCCGGATCGCTGATCAACCGGATGCGTGAGCGGCCCGGGGCGACATCGACGACACGGCCCACGAGTCCGGCACTGGTGACGGCGGGCATGCCCACCTTCACCCCCGCCGAGGAGCCCTTGTCGACATCCACCGTGAACCCGGGAAAGTTGCCGAGCTGGCGAACGACCCGCGCCGCCGTCGAGGGAATGTCGGTCACGTACTGAATCTGGGCTTGGGCCAGATACTCCTGCAGGACCACGGTGGCGTTGGCGTTGGCGAGGTCCCGGCCGCGTTCGATCTCCAGCTCTGTACGCAGCCGCTCGTTCTCGCGCTTGAGGTCGTCGTATCCCGTTACGGAGTCCCAGGCGTCACCCAGCGGACCTCCGGCCCGCCGCGCGCCCGACACCACGGGGTCCAGGGCGGCTTCGGCGGCGCTCTTCACCCGCTCGAACGGGCCGACGTTGCGGACGTCGAGGGTGACGAGTGTGACCGTGACGAGGACGAGGATGACGAGCGTCAGGCGGGAGCGGCCTGTGCGGCTGGCCACGACTGCGGGGACCGCTCCCCTATGCGATCGGCCGGCTACTCAGCGACCGGCGAATGCAGCACGCCTCTCAGTGGAATACCCCGACCCGTACGCCACGACGTACTGAGGGTTCTTCACGCGGTTGACCTTGATTGCGGTCTCCGCCGCCAAACGTTCTGCGAGGCCGAGCAGACGGGAGCCGCCACCGGCGAGGTGTATCCCGCTCTCCATGATGTCGGCCGTCAGCTCCGGCGGTGCGGCGTCGAGAGTCGCCTGGACCCCTGCGATGACCTCGTTGAGCGGCTCGTCCACGGCCTCGCGCAGTTCGATCGTGTTGATGCTGACACTCTTGGGCAGCCCGGTCACCAGATCCCGCCCGGGGATCTGAATGAGCATCTCCTCGGCCAGGGGCCATGCCGAGGTGTACTTCACCTTGATCTGCTCGGTGGTCTGCTCGCCCACGCCGAGGCTGTACTCCTTACGGATGTAGTCGCTGATGGTCTGATCGAAGTCGTCACCGGCGACCCGCACCGAGCGGCTCACGACGATGCCGCCGAGCGAGATGACGGCGACTTCGGTCGTCCCCCCGCCGACGTCCACGATCATGCTCCCGGAGGGTTCCTGCACGGCGACACCGGCGCCGATCGCCGCCGCCATGGGCTCCTCGATGATGAAGACCGGCCGGCGCGCCCCGGCGAATTCGGCGACCTCCTGGACCGCCCGCTGCTCCACCGGGGTGATCCCGGAGGGCACGCAGATGACCATCCGCGGCTTGGCGAAGCGGTTGCTGTGCACCTGCTGGATGAAGTAGCGCAGCATCTTCTCGCAGACACCGAAGTCGGCGATGACGCCTTCCTTCAGCGGGCGCACGGTGCGGATGTTGGCGGGCGTCCGGCCGATCATCTCCTTGGCATTGCGACCGACCGCCAGGAGCCGATCCGTGCGCGCGTCGAGGGCGGCAACGCTGGGTTCCTCCAGCACGACGCCCTCGCCACGGACGTACACGATCGTCGTGGCGGTCCCCAGATCCACCGCGATACCCCGGCCGACGGCGCTGCTGATGTTGTTACGCACTCGTGGCATGGTGGCTAGTCAGAATCCATTCGGAGCTTTTCGGAGCATACTGGAGCGGCCCCGGCCTGGCAGGATATTGCAAAGGCGAGCAGTAGCCAAATGCCACCGCCTTCCTGCATCGTTTGCCCCCTGCGTCGTTTCGGGTGGGCCGTGAGGGACTTGAACCCCCGACCCCTTGCGCGTCATGCAAGTGCTCTTGCCAACTGAGCTAACGGCCCCGCCGGCAGACTATCGCGGTGCCGCCACGGCTCGTCGACTCGTCGCCGGGAGGCTTGTGAGCATCGGGCGGGATTCGAACCCGCGATAAGACGGCTTTGCAGGCCGCTCCCTTCGTCCGCTCGGGCACCGATGCAGATTGTGGCTTCGGAGGCACGTGCTGCGGTACGAGGTTTGCCCGCCCTGCCTCCGCGAGCCTGCGAGCGGGCGACCGGGCTCGAACCGGCGACCTTCACCTTGGCAAGGTGGCGCTCTACCAACTGAGCTACGGGGACAGTGTAGCCGGGCGCCATCTGGATCATCCGAGCGTCGCGGGCGAACGGGCCTTCTCCACGTCCTCGAGGAATTCCGCCAGGACGGCCGAGGTGGCCTCGGTCTCGACGAGGAAACCGTCGTGGCCGTGGGGACTCTCCACCAGCACGTACCGGCAGTCCCCGTCCGCCGCCACGACGAGATCGCGCAGCTCGGTCTGCTGGCGCGGCGGGTAGAGCGCGTCCGAACTGATCGACAGGGTCAGCACGGGGACGGCGATCCGCGCCACCGCCCGCTGCAGGCCGCCTCGACCGCGGCCGAGGTCGTGGGTGTCCATGGACTTGTTCAGGAGGAGGTACGAGTTGGCGTCGAAGCGCCGCACCAGCTTCTCACCGTGGTAGTCGAGGTAGCCCTCGACCCCGAAGCGATCCCACAGCCCGAACTGCTCGTTGGGACGGACGAGCGAGCGACCGAAGCGCTCGGCGAAGAGCTCGTCGCTGCGGTAGGTGATCTGCGCCACGGCCCGGGCGAGCGCCAGGCCCTCGTGGGGCCCCTCGCCCGGCGGTGCTTCGTAGTACTCGCCGCCGCGCCAGCGGGGATCCAGAGCGATGGCAGCGCGACCCACGGCACTCCAGCCGATCTGCCACGGGCTCGCCGTGCACCCCACGGCGAGGGGAGCGATGGATCGCACCCGCGCCGGGTACATCGCGCCCCACTCGAGCGCCTGCATCCCCCCCATGGAGCCGCCGACCACGCAGAGCCACTGCTTCACCTCCAGATGGTCCGCCAGGCGCGCCTGCACCCGCACCATGTCCCTGATCGTGACAGGGGGGAACGTCGCCGCCCAGCGGCGTCCGGTCGCCGGATTCGGCGAGGCCGGACCCGTGGTTCCCTGACACCCTCCCAGCACGTTGGCGCACACCACGAAGTAGCGCCTCACGTCGATGGCCTCGCCGGGGCCCACGACGCCCTGCCACCAGCCGCGCTTGGATTGGTGGGGGTCATAGGCGTGGGCATCGCCGGTCAGCGCATGACAGATCAGGACGGCGTTGGAGCCGTCGTCGTCCAGGGTCCCCCATGTCTCGTAGGCCACCGTCACGCTGTCGAGCGAGTCGCCGCTCTCCAGGACGAACGGCCGGCTCGTCCGCAGGGTGAAGAAGCGTCGATCCTCCGGCGGGTCGCCTTCCTGCCAGGCCCCCGAGACGGGCAGTCCGGCCGCCAGGCGCGGCGGGCGCGGCGCGGCGCGATCCTCAGACATCAGCCCACGACTCCGGTTCAGCCTCGCGCAGCAGCACCACGTCCACCCGATCAGTGAACCCGGGAATCTCCAGAAGTCCCACCGAATCGGCCCTGGTGTTCACCATCAGGTCCGAGAGAAACTCCGCTGGGGCCAGCAACTGTCCCGCCTGCGCCAGATCGCAGAGATGCGCGGCCAGGTTCACCGCATTGCCGATGTAGTCGTCCCCCTCGAAGAGGATGACCGGCCCGGCGGCGATTCCCGCCCGCAGCGGGAGGACCCCCTGGGCCACCACGACCTTCTTGAGATGCACGACGGCTTCCACGAGCGGCTCGTTCTCGACGCCGACGAGCATGGCACCGTCGCCGAGCCACTTGGCGATCCGAACGCCGTGGCTCGCAACGACCGCACGCACACCGGCGCGGAACTCGACGAGGAGCGCCACCGCGTTGCGGTCGCCGTGATCGTCGGTGTAACGCGTGAAGTTGCAGAGGTCCACGAAGGCGAAGCCTCGCTCCACCCGCGCGGGGCTGATGTCCGCCACGAGTGTCGAATCGCCCACGGGATCAAGCCGGATGGCTTCCGGCGGTCGACTCGTCTGCGCTGCTCGGCCTTTGCTCATCGAGGTCCGGGGAATCCGGAGCCTCGCCGGTCTCCTCGGCATGTGAGCCGATCCCATCGGCCGGCTCGGACTCCTCGGCCAGCGCCGCCTCGGCGCGCCGGCGCCGCGGCGTCACCAGCAGCAGGAACAGCCCCGACAGCACGAGGACGCCACCCATCACCCAGATGTTCACCCGGACGCCGAGGAGCAGGCTCGCAGGATCGACCCGCAGGGCTTCGATCCACAGGCGACCCGCGCTGTACAGGAACAGGTAGAGAACCAGCAGATGACCCCGTGGCAGCCTGTCTCGCCGCTCGGTCCGCCACACGAGTGCGAACACGAGCATGCTCCACACCATCTCGTAGGCGAACGTGGGATGGAAGACCTCCGCGTCGAGGTGTTCCCGTGGGCGGTGTTCGGGGTCGATCTCGAGGCCCCAGGGCAGGTCGGTCGGCCGACCGAAGAGTTCCTGGTTGAACCAGTTGCCGAGGCGCCCGACGAACTGCCCGGCCGGGAATCCCACGGCGACGGTGTCCAGCATGGAACGCAGCGGCAACCGGCGCAGCCGGATGACGATGAGACCGCCGACCACTCCCCCCACGATCCCTCCCGGGATGCCGAGGCCACCTTCCCAGATCTTGACGACGTCCACCCAGCGGCCCTGGTAGTTCTTCCAGTCGGTCAGCACGTGATAGCCGCGGGCGCCGATGAGGGCCAGCGGGACGCCGACGGTGCACACCTGCACGGCCCATTCCGGATTGAGCCCGCGACGCTGCAGCAGGCGCGCGGCCGCATAGGCGCCGGCAATCACGCCGAGCGCGACCATGAGCCCGTAGAGGCGAAGGTTCAGTGGCCCCAGGGAGAGCGTGCCCACGTCGGGGCTGGGTATGGAAGCAATCAACTGGGACTCTCCGATGCAGGACTCCGAGCAGGACTCTGAGGCGGCGGGGTCCCGCCAGGAATGCTCACCGCCTCGACTCAGTTTAGCGGCGCGCCGCTGCGCCACCGGGCACGATTATCGTCTGCGCGGTGTCCCCGGGCACCACGGCCGACCGGCTCGCCGACCTCAAGGGGCGTCGGACCGTCGCCGTCTGCCTCCCCGCCCTGAACGAGGACGCGACCGTCGGGGGGATCTGCGCCGAGGTGCGCCGGACACTGATGGCTCCCGCCGCCGGGCTCGTGGACGACCTCCTGGTGCTCGACGACAGATCCACGGACCGGACCCGTGCGGTGGCCGAGGCCGCGGGTGCTCGGGTCGTGGGCACCGAGGAGGTGCTGCCCGAGGCAGGAGCCGGCTTCGGCAAGGGAAACGCCCTGTGGAAGAGCCTCGCCGCCACCGACGCCGACCTGATCGTGTGGTGCGATGCCGACCTCGAGAGCTTCGAGGCCAACTATGTCACCGCTCTGCTGGAGCCGTTGCTGACCGACGAGCGGATCGTCCTCGTCAAGGGGTACTACGAACGACTCCTGCACGGGCGGCCCGGGGGAGGTCGCACCACCGAGCTGATGGCGCGCCCCCTGCTGGCACAGTTCTTCCCCGAGCTGGCACACCTCCGCCAGCCGCTCGGCGGCGAGTACGCGGTGCGGCGCGACGCCGCCGTGCAGGTTCCGTTCGTCCAGGGCTGGGGGGTGGAGGTCGGTCTGCTGATCGACCTCTCGCGGCGCTTCGGGGCGGACCGCATCGCCGAGGCCGACCTGCGGATTCGCCGGCACCGGAACCGCACACCCCAGGAGTTGTCCCCGCAGGCGCTGGCGATCCTGCAGACGGTGCTGCAGCGCGCCGGCGTGCAACCCCCGCCGTCCGGCACCGGCTGGAGCGCCGAACTGCGGGCTCCCGGCACCGAACCGCGCACCGTGTCGTTGCGCGAGCGTCCCCCGCTCAGCGATTTCGGCGCGCCGCCGTCCTCCTAGGGGACCGGCCGCAGCTCAGGCGAACTCGACGATCGAGCGGACGACCTCACCGGCGAGCATCGCCTCATAGCCCTCGTTGATCCGGTCGAGGTCCAGGCGCAGCGAGATCATCTCGTCGAGGCGCAGCCTGCCGTCGAGGGAGAGATCCACCAGCTGCGGCAGGTCGCGCCGGAAGACGTTCGATCCCATGAGCGATCCCTGTAGTCGCTTCTCCTGCATGAACAGATCGGGCCCGTCGATCTCCACGCGCGATCCCTGCGGCAGCATCCCGACGACGGTGGCGATGCCTCCCCGACCGGCCATGGCGAAGCTCTGCTCGACCGTGCGCGGCGAGCCGATCGCCTCGAACGTGAATTCGGCGCCGCCGCCGGTGAGCGCCCGCACCTGCTCGACGGGATCGCCGTCGGCCGGATCCACGGTGTGCGTGGCGCCGAGTTCCCGAGCCCAGGCGAGCTTCCGGGGCTCCGTGTCCACAGCGATCACGACGGTGGCACCGGCGATGCGAGCCGCTTGGACCGCGGCCATGCCGACACCACCGCATCCCACGACCGCAACCGACGACCCCGGCCGGACGCCGGCCGTGCGGAAGACCGCCCCGGTTCCGGTCAGCACACCACAGCCCAGCAGGGCCGCCCGGTCGAGAGGCATCTCGGAACGGATCCCGACCAGCGCCCGCCGATGCACGAGCATCCTCTCGGCGAACGTCGCCAGGCCGACGAACTGGTGCAACTCGTCGCCGTCGAGGGCGAGCCGCGGCGGCTGCCCCGCGGGTCGGATGCGGGAGGCCCGACCGTCGGCGCAAAGATAGGAGCGACCCCCGAGGCAGATGTTGCACTCCCCGCAGCCGACCGAGAGGCACGTCACCACGTGATCGCCCGGTGCGAACTCCCGCACCTCGCCACCGACGGCCTCGACCACGCCCGCCGCCTCGTGCCCCAGGACGCAGGGGGTCGGAACCGGCCAGGAACCGTCGATGAAGTGGAGGTCGCTGTGGCACAGGCCCGTGGCGACCGTCCTCACGAGGACCTCCTGTGGATCGGGCGCATCGATCGCGACGTCCTCGACGCTCAGGCGGCTCGAGCCGGTGCGGAACACGGCCGCCGCCATGGTCGCACTCATCGTGGGGCCCGCCGTGCGCCGGCCGCTCAGCAGGGGGCTGGCGGCGGGGGGTCGCCGCCGGCAGGGATCAACTGCAGCCGCTGGTGGCGCCGCACGTCGCGCACGCGTAGCACGACCCGGCTCGCACCATGCGCGTCCCGCACGACATGCACAGCGGCGAGGCGGAGTCCGTGAAGCCGCCGTGCGCACCGCCGCCGGCGGGCTCGTCGGGCGTCCCGGCATCGGATCGACGCAGCACCGAAGGCGGATCCGGAGCGACGTCGATTCCCTGGGTTGCGCCGACGGCCGCCTCGGCGACGCCCGGCAGCGTCGGCTCGAGTCGCTCGGAGGTTGCGAAGATGCTCATCTCGGCCCGTTCCTCCGGCGACAGGTACGTGAGCGCCAGCCGCCGGAACAGGTAGTCCATGAGGCTGGTTGCGATCCGTATGTCGGGATCGTCGGTCACACCGGCGGGCTCGAATCGCATACCGCAATAGGCATCCACGTAGGCGCGCAGCGGGACGCCGTACTGGAGCCCGTGCGAGACCGCCACCGCGAAGGCGTCCATGATCCCCGCAAGGGTCGAACCCTGCTTGGAGACCCGGACGAAGATCTCCCCGGGCCGACCGTCGTCGTACTCGCCGACGGTCACGAACCCCTTGCAATCTGCCACCCGGAACTCCATGGTGCGCGAGGTGCGGTGGCGCGGCAGCCGGCGGCGCACCGGCTCGGGCACAGGCGGCGCGACCTCCGCGCCGGCGGCCTCGGCGGCACCGCCGCCCGCCGCCAGCGGTTGCTGCCACTTCGAGTTGTCGCGGTAGACGGCCAGGGCCTTGACGCCGCTGCGCCAGGCCGACACGAACAGATCGCGCACCTCGGCGGCGGTGGCGTCGGCGCCCAGGTTGACCGTCTTCGAGATTCCCCCGCTGAGGAAGGGCTGCACCGCCGCCATCATCTGCACGTGGCCGTCGGGTCTCACGGTGTTGTCACCGATAGAGCAGGCGAACACCGGGTAGTGCTCGCGCGCCAGGCCGGGGGCACCCAGAATCGAGCCATGACGCTCCACGTGCGCCACGATTCCGGGGATCTCGGCGGCGCCGTAGCCCAGCCGCTCCAGGGCCGCCGGCACCGAACGGTTCACGAGCACCAGTGAGCCCCCACCGACCAGCGATTTCGACTTGCGCAGGGCCAGGTCGGGCTCGATGCCGGTGGTGTCGCAATCCATCATGAAGCTGATGGTTCCGGTCGGCGCCAGCACCGTGGCCTGGGCGTTGCGCACGCCGGTGGCCTCCGCCAGTTCGCAGGCCTCGTCCCAGACCTCGGCCGCGGTGGCCAGTTCCTCCGGCACGCGGCCGACTTCGATGCCGTCGACAGCGCGGCGATGCATCTTCAGCACCCGCAGCACGTCGGCGCGGTTGGCGGCGTACTCCTCGAAGGGCCCCATGCGTGCCGCGATGTGCGCCGAGGTGCGGTATGCCTCGCCGCACATCACCGCGGTGACCGCCGCGGCCACCGCCCGCCCGGCGGGCGAGTCGTACGGCAGACCCATGGTCATCAGCAGGGCACCGAGGTTGGCGTAACCCAGACCGAGCTGCCGGAAGGCGAGGGCGTTGCGGCCGATCGCCGGCGTGGGATAGTGCGAGCGGCCCACCAGGATCTCCTGCGCGCAGAACACCACGCGGACCGCCGCCCGGAAGCCCGCCACGTCGAAGCGCCCGTCGGCGTCCAGGAACGCCAGCAGGTTCAGGCTGGCAAGGTTGCAGGCCGAGTTGTCGAGGTGCAGGTACTCCGAACAGGGATTGGAGGCGGTGATGCGGCCGGCCGCCGGCGTGGTGTGCCAGCGGTTGATGGTGGTGTCGAACTGCAGACCCGGATCGGCGCACTGCCACGCCGCCTCGGCCATCTGGTCGAGCAGTTCGGCGGCGTCGATGGTCTCCAGGACCTCGCCGGTGGTGCGCGCCGTGAGCTCCCACTTGCGACCCTTCAGTGCGGCCTCCATGAACTCGTCGCTGACCCGGACGGAGTTGTTGGCGTTCTGGTACAGCAGCGACGTGCTGTCGATCCCGTCGAAGCTCAGGTCGAACCCGGCCTCACTCAGCGCCCGCGCCTTGCGCTCCTCGCGTTCCTTGCACCACACGAACTCCACGATGTCGGGGTGGTCGGCGTCCAGCACCACCATCTTGGCGGCGCGCCGGGTGGTGCCTCCCGAGCGGATCGCCCCGGCGGAGGCGTCGGCACCCCGCATGAAGCTGACCGGCCCGCTGGGGCGGCCACCGCCGGAGAGGTGCTCCGACGCCGAGCGGAGGCGGCTGAGGTTCACGCCGGCCCCCGAGCCGCGTTTGAAGATGAGTCCCTCCTCGGTGTACCAGTTGAGGATCGACTCCATGGAGTCCTCGACGGCCAGGATGAAGCAGGCCGAGGACTGCGGCAGGGCGCCCGGAACGCCGATGTTGAACCACACCGGCGAGTTGAACGAGGCCCTCTGGGTGACCAGCAGATGGGTCAACTCGTCGCCGAAGGCGGCCGCCTCGCCGGTGTCGCAGAAGTAGCCGTCCTCGGCGCCCCAGCGGCCGATCGTTCCGGCCACCCGGTCGATCACCTGGCGCAGCGACCACTCGCGATCCTCGCCGCCGAGCCGGCCGCGGAAGTACTTCTGGGAGACGATGTTGACGGCGTTCTGCGACCAGGAGGCCGGGAACTCCACGCCGTCCTGTTCGAAGACGACTTCGCCGCCGGCATCGGTGATGAGGGCGCGCCGCCTGCTCCACTCCACCGTGTCGTACGGATGCACGCCCTCGACGGTGAACCGGCGCTGGATGCCAATGCGGGTCTGCTCGGACAGAACGGTCACGTGCTCACCTCGCCTTTCGGCGCGCTACCGAGGCTCGCAGCAGCAGCCTCGTCGCCTCAACTCTAGATCGGAGTGGGCTGAAGCTACTCATCGGCCGCTGCCGGCCGCGGCATCCCGCCGGGCAGTCGGGCAATTCCCGGACATATCCCTTCGGCCGACGGACGTTTCCACGGCCAAGGCAGAGATTTCCCCCAGAGCCATCCGCAGCCGTTCTGTGGATACCTTGTGGAGAGACGACGCAAGCACCGCCGACGGCGCCGGAGGACCCATGGTCGCGATGCAACAGGTCTGGCCCCGGTTCGTCCCGGCGGTGGATCACTTCGAGGTCTACGAGCAGGCGTCGCGCCCGCACTCGCCCGAACGACCGTGGGTGATGCTCTGCATGATCACCAGCGTGGACGGCTCGGTGAGCGTGCAGGGCCGCTCGGGCCCGCTGGGCGGGCCGGTGGACTGGGCGGTACTCAGCGCCCTGCGCGGCTGCGCCGATGCCATCGTGGTGGGCGCCGGTACCGCCCGCAGCGAGGACTACGGGCCGCCGTCGGTGACGGCCGAGGTTCGCGAGCGCCGGCTGGCGCGGGGCCAGGAGGCAGTGCCGCTGCTGGCCGTCGTGAGCGGCCGGGGCGACCTGGACCCTGCGGCCCGGCTGTTCGCGGGTCCCGAACGCGTGCGGCTCTACCTGGCCGCGGCCGCGCCGGCGAGCCGGCGGGAGTCCCTCGCCGGGGTGGCCGACGTGCGCACCGCAGGTGACCGGACGGCCGAGGCGGCCGAGGCGGCCGCCATCATCGCCGACCTCGCCGCCGGGGGTCGCTCTCTCATCCTGCTGGAGGGCGGGCCGCGCCTGAACGCCGCCTTCGCCGCCGCCGACCTGATCGACGAGTTCTGCATCACCCGGTGGCTCCCGGCGGGCCCGGCATGATCGAAGGCGCCGCGCCGGGGGCCGGGCGTGGCGTTCAACTGGATCGCCTGCTGGTCGCCGACGGCATGACGTTCGCCCGCTACCTGCGACGCCGCGATCCTCACAAATCGGCCTGAGCCGCGTCGACGACGGGGACCGGCGCCGTCCCCAGTGCCGGGGCCACCAGGCGCGTACCGACGAAGTCTCCGAGCTGGAAGACTCCCCACAGTGCCCCCCAGACGAGGCACACCAGCGCAGCCAGCACGATGGCGCGCCGCCACAGGTAGACCCAGCCCGGGCGGCGCCTGCCGGCGACGATCGGGATCGCCGGCGACAGGGTGCCGGCATGGGACGACGGCGCGAGAGCTGTTGCGTATTCCATACCCGACAGCCTGATCGGAGGGTGTGACACAGCAAGGTCGGCGGGCGGCAACCAGCGGCGCGGGAAAGATCCTTGACATGCGTGCCTCGATCTGACAACATGCGTACCGTCTATGTATGAGCCTGCAGCAGACGTACACGAATATGTTCGATCGGGCGATCCTGTCGTGCTTCCGGCAACTGCTCCGCGGTGCATGACAACATTGTAACTCGAAACACCTGTACATATCAAGTCCGGATCTCCCGATCCGATCGCGCAAGGAAGGGCACCATGAGCAGCGAGACACCGACCTACACGACCGAGGACGCCGAGCCGCAGCCCGCGACGGTGGCCAAGCTCTCCGAGCGCCGGCAGGCGATCATCCAGTTCGTGGCCGAGTACACCCGCGAGCGCGGCTACCCGCCTTCGGTGCGCGAGATCTGCAAGGCCGTGGGGCTCATCTCCCCGGCGTCGGTCCAGCGCCATCTGGTGATCCTGGAGCAGCAGGGTTTCCTGCGACGCGACCCCACCAAGCCCCGAGCGCTCGAGGTGCACTACGACCCGGTCTCGGGCCACGCCGTGGATCGCCACCCGGTGAGCTACGTGCCGCTCGTGGGCGATGTGGCGGCCGGCGCGGGCGTCCTGGCACACGAGAACATCGAGGAGACCCTCCCCCTGCCGACGGAGTTCGTCGGCCACCAGGACGCCTTCGTTCTGCGCGTGCGCGGCGACTCGATGATCGGCGACGGCATCTTCGACGGCGATCTGCTGGTGGTGCGGATGCAGCACCTCGCCGGGGAGGGCGACATCGTCGTGGCCGGCCTGCCCGGCGACGAGGCCGCCGTCAAGCGGTTCCGCCGCGACGGCGACGAGGTGGTGCTGGTCTCCTCCAACCCCGACTACCCGCCGCGGCGCTATCCGGCGAAAGACCTGCGCATCTACGGCCGGGCCGTCTCGGTACTGCGCACCCTCTGAGCCCTAGCGGTCCGCGCCGATGACGGCGGCCAGCGCGCCGTAGACCGCCTCCAGGGAGTCGCGGCTCACGTACTCCCCCGCCGTATGGGCCAACTCGCTGCGTCCCGGCCCGAAGTTCAACGCCGGGACGCCGCGCGCCGCGAAGAACGCCGCATCGGTCCACCCGAGCTTGGCGCGCACCGCCTCCGGCCCGCCGGTGGCGTCGATGATCGCCGCCAGCAGCGGATGGTCGAGATGCGGCGCCGCGGCCGGGGCCTCCTCGGTCACCTCCAGGCTGTCACCGTCGCCCAGATGCGCCGCCAACATCGCCCCGACGGACTCGCCGGCCTCCCGGGGCGTGCGATCCGGGGCGAAGCGATGGTTGAGGGTCAGCACCGCCTCGTCGGGCACGACGTTGCCCGCCACCCCACCGGACACCGCGGTCGCCTGCAAAGCCTCGGAGTAGGTACAGCCGTGGATAACGGGGCGGCGGGGCTCGTACGCCCGCACGAGCGCCAGTAGGTCCGCCAGGCGATGGATGGCGTTGCGCCCCATCCAGGGCCGGGCCGTGTGCGCCCGCTCACCGCGCAGCGTGACCCGGAGGTGCATCGTGCCCTGGCAACCCGCCTCGGGCACCGCTCCGGTCGGCTCCCCGAGCACCGCCGCGTCGGCTTCCAGCAGGTCGGGGCGCGCCGCGGCCACCTCCAGCAGGCCGCTGTGCTCCCGGGCGATCTCCTCGGCGGCGTACCACACGTAGGTCACATCGGTGGCGGGGCCGGCGTGCGCCGCGGCGAGCGCCATCATGACCGCCAGCCCGCCCTTCATGTCGGCCGCGCCCAGACCGGTGACGCGGTCGTCGCTGAGAACCGGCTCGCTGTTGCCGTTGGGAGGGACGGTGTCGAGGTGCCCCGCCAGCAGCAGCCGCCGGGGACGGCCGCCCGTGGTCCGGGCCACGACGTTGTCACCGATGCGATGGGTCTCCAGCCAGGGGCGCCCGCGGCACCATGCCTCGGTGTGGTCGGCGAGGCGGCGCTCGGCTCGGCTGACCGACGGGATGCCGATCAACTCGGCGGTCAGCGCCAGCAGATCGACGGGTGGGGCGACGGCGTTCACGGCCGACCCGCTCAGGTGGCCGCCCCGTGGTCGCGCAGGACGTCGTTCAGCACCGACTTGTCGTGCCGCTCACCGGGGTTCAGGCGCTTCACCACCAGGACGCAGGGCAGGCCGAACTCCCCGCCGGTGAACGTGCGCGGCCGGGTGCCGGACACGGCCACGCACCACGGCGGCACGACGCCGCGCCCCAGTTCCTCGCCGGTGGCGGCGTCGATGACCGGGATGGACCCGGTGAGGATGCAGCCCGCTCCCAGGACGGTGCCCTCGCCGACCCGCGCCCCGTCGGCCACGATGCAGCGGCTGCCGATGAGGCACTCGTCGCCCACCATGACCGGCACCGCCTGCGGCGGCTCCAGCACGCCGCCGATGCCGACCCCTCCGGAGAGGTGCACGTTGCGGCCGATCTGGGCGCACGACCCCACCGTCGCCCAGGTGTCGACCATCGTGTTGGCCCCCACGTAGGCCCCGATGTTCACGTAGCTGGGCATCATCACGACGCCGGGCGCCTGGTAGCTGCCCCATCGGGCCGAGGCCCCCGGCACCACCCGCACGCCGCGTTCCTGGTAGCGGGTCTTCAGTGGGATCTTGTCGGCGAACTCGAACGGGCCCAGCTCGGTGGTCGACATCTCCGACAGCTTGAAGAGCAGCAGGATGGCCTGCTTCAACCACTCGTGGACGACGACGTCGCCGCCGGGGGAGACTTCGGCCACCCGCGCCTCGCCGGTATCGAGGAGATCGATCGCCTCGTGCACGGCGAGGCGAGCGTCGTCATCGCCGGCGGAGAGTCCGGCGCGAGCCCTCCACAACTCACCGATCCGAGCCTTGAGATCAGCGCGGTAGATCATGGGCGCAGGCTAGCGGGGCCCGCTGGGCCTCCCCGGCGTCGCCAACCGGGCGGCCAGCAACTCCAGGCGCTCGTCCGGCACGGTCGCAGCAAGCCGCACGTGGCCGGCGCCGGCGGATCCGTAGAACTCGCCCGGGCTGACCAGCACCCCCGCGGTGGCGGCAAGCCGCTGTGCCAGACCCCAGGCGTCACCGCCCGGCGCGGCAACCCACAGGTAGAAGGCGCCCTCGGGCAACGGCGCCCGGAGGTCAAGGTGCTCCAGCAACCCCGCCAGCGTCGCCAGCCGGTCCCGGTAGCGCCGCCGCTGGGTCTCCACGTGGTCGTCGTCGTTCAGCGCCGCGGTCGCCGCGGCCTGGACCGGACCGGGGACCATGCACCCGAGGTGTCGGCGCGCCTGCGCGCAGAAGTCCACCACATCGGCGTCGCCGGTGTAGAAGCCGGCGCGCACGCCGGCAAGGTTGGAGCGCTTCGACAGCGAGTGGACGGCCACCACCCCGTCGGATCCCTGCGCCAGGATCGTGCGTCCCGCCAGCGGGGGCCCCTCGCGGGCTCGGTCCCAGGTGAACTCCACATAGCACTCGTCGCTGCACACGACGACACCGCGCTCCCGCCCCCAGGCCGCGGCAGCCGCCAGGTCCTCGACGGCGCCGGTGGGGTTGGCCGGCGAGTTCACCCACAGGCACAGGGCGCGGTCGGCGTCACGGGTCCGGATGGCGCCCAGGTCGAGCCGCCCGTTCCCCTCCAGCGGGACCGGCACCGCCCGCAGCCCGGCCAGCTTCGCGCCCGCGGCGTACGTGGGATACGCCACGGCCGGGTACAGGACGGTGTCCCCCTCGTCGCCGCGGAGTTGCAGCAGGCGCGGCAGCGAGGCGATCAACTCCTTGGTCCCCACGCAGGCGGCAATGCGCTCCGGGGGCACCTGGACACCGAACCGCCGCGCCAGCCAACCCGCGGCGGCTCGCAGGAACGCCGCTGAGCCCACCGAGGCGGGATACGAGCGCTCGGCACCGGATCCCGCCAGCGCCTCGACCGCGGCCGGCGGCGGCGGATCGCACGGATCGCCGATCGAGAGGTCGACGCAACCTCCGGCGTGCGCATCGGCGATCGCCCGCAGGTGCCCCAGGCGGTCGTACGGGTAAGGCTCCAGAATCAGTGGCGCGCTCATTGCCCGGACCCGGTGCGGCGCGCGTTGCCTGCTCCGGGACACCGGAAGTCGGCGAAGCGGGCCGCCGAGGCGTCGTCGATGCGCACCAGGAATCGCATCCCGTCGCCGGTCGCCGTCTGCGACAGCACCTGCGACGAGCGGTGCAGCCCGGCCATCACCTCGCCGCGCGAGAACGGCACCACGAACTCCGCCGTCGACGCTGCGGCTCGTAGCCGGTCACCGATCACGGCGGCCAGATGCTCCGAGCCGGCGCCCGTGGCGGCCGAGACGGCGACACTTCCCGGGTTGGCGGCAAGCAAGTACTCGACGCCGCCGGCGATGTCGAGCTTGTTGAACACCAGCAACTCGGGCACCTTGGACGCCCCGATCTCCTGGAGTACACCCCGCACGGCCTCCACCTGGCCACCGCAGTCCGGTGCCGAGGCGTCGACGACGTGCAGCAGGAGATCGGCGTCGACGACCACCTCCAGCGTGCTCATGAACGCCTCCACGAACTCGTGCGGCAGCTTGCGCACGAACCCCACCGTGTCGACGAGGAGCACGATCTCGCCTCCGGGCAGGTCGAGGCGCCGGGTGAGTGCGTCGAGCGTGGCGAACAGCCGATCCTCCACGTGGGCCTCGGCGCCGCAGAGCGCGTTGAGGAGGCTGGACTTGCCGGCGTTGGTGTATCCGACGATGGCGACCGTGGGTTGCGCCGAACGCTGCCGCCGCCGCGCCTGGACGCCGCGGTGGCGCCGGATGTCCCGCAACCTGCGCTCGAGGGTGTTGATGCGCCGCAGCAACCGCCGCCTGTCCACCTCCAGCTGGGTCTCACCGGGTCCTCGGGTGCCGATCCCGCCCGCCTGCTGGCTGAGCCGGTAGCCGGAGCCGCGCAGGCGCGGCAGCCGGTAGCGCAACTGGGCCAGTTCCACCTGCACCTTGCCCTCCATGCTGGAGGCGTTCCGGGCGAAGATGTCCAGGATCACCGTGGTGCGGTCAATGGCCGTGCGACCCAGGATGCCCTCGAGGTTGTACTGCTGCGCCGGGCTCAACTCGTCGTCGAACACCACGGTGTCGGCGTCGTGCTCCTCGGCGATGTCGCGGATCTCCTGTGCCTTGCCGCGGCCCACGTAGGTGGCGGGATCGATGCGGTCCCTACGTTGCAGGACTCGGTGAACCGGATCCGCACCGGCGGTGTCGACCAGCCGGGCCAACTCCTCGAGGGACTCCTCCACTGCTGCCGCCGGCTGGGCCGGCGTGGCCACGCCCACCAGCACGATCTGCTCCCGGAAGGCCCGGTCGATGAAGCCGCCGGCCTCGCCGCCGAACTCACCGAACGCCCCCCGGTGGCTGCCGGCGCGCCCGTCGCCGGTCGGGTCGGTCACGAAGTACCGCCGGCGGTGGCCACGGCCGGCTCCGGCGCCTCGACATCGGCCACGTAGATCACCGGGACGCGCAGCTCGACACCGGAGCCGACGCTCACCTCGGCGACCCCGCCCGGCATCTCCACCTCGACGGTCCCGGAGACCAGCCCCCAGTGGTGCAGCTGCCAGGCCACCGCCGCCGCCCCGCTGCCGCAGGCCGACGTGGTGCCCACGCCGCGCTCCCACACGCGCATGCGCACCCGTGAGCGGTCGAGAACCGCCACGGCTTCGACGTTCACCGGGTCGAAGCGCTGCTGCATGGCGGCGCCGACCGACTCCAGCGGTAGCGTCTGCAGGACGCCTTCGTCCTCGAGCAGCGCCACGATGTGCGGGTTGCCGATCGACACCCAGCCGGCGCGTAACGGCATCAACGTCTCCTCGCTCAGGACCGCCGCGGCGCGCCCGGTCTGCGCCTCGTCGGTGGTCGGCTGCCCCAGATGGATCCCGGCGCGGCTGCGGATGCGCCCGAAACCTGTGCCGGTGTCGTCGGCGTCGGCGAAGCGTGAGGTCCCGATGACGACCCTGCGCTCGCCGGCGATCGTGGCGATGACAACCTCGGACTCGACCCGGCCGGACCGCAGGGTCAGCGCCTGGGCCAGGCAGGCCAGACCGTTGCCGCTCACCTCCGCCTCGCCCCCGTCGGCGTTGTAGAGGCGCATCGCGGCGCGCAGCGGCCGCGTCCCGGCGGGGCCGGCGGGGGCACCGGGGTCATCCTCGGGCCGCACCCACATGACTCCGTCGGCGCCCACCCCGCTGGTGCGGTTGCAGACCGCCCGCACCCATCCGGGCGGGCAGGGGCTGCCGCCGGTCTCGAGCCCAACGAGAAAGTCGTTGCCGAAGACGTGGTGCTTGGTCAGGTGCATCGGTCGAATGTCTCCCCGGGGGCCGGGAACAACTCCACCTGTGGTGGTCGAGCTGGTTTCAAATCCGGGATTGCTCGAATATCTCCAGGAGGGCCGGGAACACCTCCCACGGGTCCTCCCGGACATCCAGCCACCGTATGCGTGGGTCACGGCGGAACCAGCGTTCCTGGCGTCGGGCGAAGCGGCGCGTGCGCTGCACCGCCTCCTCGATCGCTTCGGCCAGGCTACAGCGACCGTCGAGATGGTCAAGCAGTTCCCGGTAGCCGAGTGCCTGGCGGGCGGTTCGCGACAGCGGCACCGGGGCACCCCGCAGCCGGCGCACCTCGTCGAGGAAGCCGGCGTCGAGTTGCTCGCGAAAGCGCTCTGCGATGCGCTCATCCAGCCGCGGGCGGGACAGCCGCAGCCCGACCTGGGTGAAGAGGGTGGGCCCGTAGCACGTGAGGCCCTGCCCGTAGGACGAGAACCGCCGGCCGCCGCCGACTGTGACTTCCAGAGCGCGGATGATGCGGCGGCGATTCGCCGCACCGGTCCGCTCGGCCGCGAGGGGATCGCAGCGCTGTAGCCGCTCGTAGAGAACCGTCGTGTCGGGCTCCGCCTCCAGTTCGGCACGTACGTCGGGATACACCCCCGGGATCTCCAGATCGTCCACGACGGCGCGGGCGTAGAGCCCCGTCCCGCCCACCGCAACCAGCGACACGCCGCGGACGACGTGCGTCTGGACCAGCGGGCGCACGGCCGCCAGGTACTCCCCCACGGAATAGTCGCTCGCCGCGCCCACCAGGTCGATGCCGTGATAACGCACCCCGACCCTCTCCTCGTCGGTGGGTGTGCCGGTACCGATGTCCATGTCCCGGTAGACGGCCATGGCGTCCATCGACAGCAGTTCGGCGGGTGGGCGCCTGCGGACCAGCTCCTGCGCCAGCATCGACTTGCCCGAGGCCGTCGGGCCGACGATGGCGAGTCGGGCCCAGCACCCGTCGTTCTTCCCGTTCACCATCCGCTGTTGGCGCCGCTCAGGCGGCGACCACCGGGATGCGCTCGCGGCGCGCCGGGCCGGCGTGCACCGCCACGAGGTCGCCGAGCAGGTAGTGCGCCCCGGCGCCGCCGATGTCCACGTCCACGAAGGAGCCCGGGCGCAGCGGCGCGGGCGCCGAGAAGTGCACCAGCTTGTTCTGGCGGGTCCGCCCGCTGGTCAGGTCGGGGCGCGTCTTGCTGGGCCCCTCCACCAGCACCTCCTCCCGGCGACCGATGCGCGCCTCGTGGCGGCGCCGGGCGGACCGCTCCACGACGGCGCGGAGCCGCTCGTAGCGCTCGGTCACCACGGCGGGACTCACGAAGTCCTCGGTCCGGTCTGCGGCCTCGGTCCCCGGACGCGGCGAGAACACGAACGTGAAGGCGCTGTCGAATTCCGCTTCGGCGACCACGGCGAGCGTGGCGGCGAAGTCCTCCTCGGTCTCGCCGGGGAAGCCCACGATGATGTCGGTGCTGACGGCGAGGTCGGGAATCGAGCGCCGCGCGGCCGCCAGGCGCTCCAGGTAGCGCCCCGCCGTGTAGCCGCGGTGCATGGCGGCGAGGACGGTGTCGCTTCCCGACTGCAGCGGCAGGTGCAGGTGCTCGCACACGGCAGGCGTCTCGGCCATCGCCGCGATCGTCTCGGCCCGCAGGTCCTTGGGGTGCGGGCTGGTGTAGCGGACCCGGCGGATCCCCTCGACCGTGCCGACGGCGCGCAGCAACTCGGCGAACATCGGGCGGACGGGGACCTTCTCGCCGGCGCGGCGGCGGGCCAGCGCCAGGTCGCGGCCGTAGGAGTTGACGTTCTGGCCGAGCAGCGTGATCTCCACCACGCCGTTGCCGGCCAACTCACCGACCTCCTCCCGCAGCGTCTCGAAGGGGCGGCTGATCTCCGGGCCGCGCACGGCGGGAACGATGCAGAAGGCGCAGGAATTGTCGCAGCCCACCTGGATCGTCACCCACGCCGAGTGCGGCAGGTCCCTGCGCACGCCGAGCGCCGAGGGGAAGGCCTCGGCCTCGGCGCGTACGGCTTCGGTGAGGATCTCGGTGATCGGGCCGACCGCCGCGGCGCGGGCCAGCAATTCGGCCGCACGGTGCACGTTGTGGGTGCCGAACACCACGTCCACGTGCGGTGCCCGGTCGCGGACGAGATCCTGGTCCTTCTGCGCCAGGCAGCCGCCGACGGCGATCTGCATGCCCGGGCGCGAGCGCTTGAGACCCTTCAGCCTGCCCAGGTAGGCGTACAGCTTCTGGTCCGCCTTCTCGCGGATGCAGCACGTGTTCACCACCACCACGTCGGCATCGGCGGGGTCGGCGGCGGCCAGCATGCCGCCGGCCTCGAGCTGGCCGGCGACGCGCTCCGAGTCGTGCTCGTTCATCTGGCAGCCGAACGTGCGGATGTAGTACCGCCCCGCGCCGGTCACGCTGTCGCCGCTCACGTATCCAAGCGTAGAGGCAGCCGCCCGCCCGCTGCCGCGTGGATTCCGGCCTTCGCCGGAATGACGAAGCGGCGGTGAGCCCTACCGGGTCGCGGCGACCTCCGCCTCGTCCGGTTCGGGCGTCTCGGCGACCTGTGGCAGCAGGCGCTCGGTGACCTTGCCGGCGATCTCCAGCACCAGGGCGGGGTTCTCCCGCAGGAAGGCCTTGACGTTCTCGCGCCCCTGGCCGATCTGGTCGCCCTCGTAGGTGTACCAGGCCCCCGACTTCTTCACGATATCGAGCCCCACCGCCAGGTCCAGCACCGAGCCCTCCCGGCTGATGCCCTGGGAGTACATGATGTCGAACTCGGCGGTGCGGAACGGCGGCGCCGTCTTGTTCTTCACCACGCGGACGCGGGTGCGGTTGCCGACCACCTCGGCGCCGTTCTTGATGGACTCGATCCGGCGGATGTCGAGGCGCACCGAGGAGTAGAACTTCAGCGCCCGGCCGCCGGGGGTGGTCTCCGGCGAGCCGAACATGACCCCGATCTTCTCGCGCAGCTGGTTGATGAAGACGCACACGGCGTGGCTCTTGTGCAGGTTGGCGGTGAGCTTCCGCAGGGCCTGGGACATGAGCCGGGCCTGCAGCCCCACGTGGGTGTCGCCCATCTCCCCCTCGATCTCGGCCCGCGGCGTGAGCGCGGCCACCGAGTCCACGACCACCACGTCGATGGCCCCCGAGCGGATGAGCACGTCGGCGATCTCCAGGGCCTGCTCGCCGGTGTCGGGCTGGGAGATGAGCATCTCGTCCACGTCCACCCCGATGGCGGGTCGAGGGCGTGCTCGGCGTCGATGTAGGCACACACCCCGCCGGTGCGCTGCGCCTCGGCCACGACGTGCAGGGCCAGCGTGGTCTTGCCGGAGGACTCGGGCCCGAAGATCTCCGTGACCCTGCCGCGTGGCAGACCGCCGATACCCAGCGCCACGTCGAGCGCCAGTGCCCCCGTGGACACGGACTCGATCTGGAGGGCGGTCTTCTCCCCCATCTTCATGACCGCGCCCTTGCCGAAGTTCTTCTCGATCTGGCGCAGAGCCAGGTCCAGCGCCTGCTCGCGCACCCTGCCGTTGCCGTTGGTGGCTGCGGTGTCCCTCGTCATCGGTCCGTTACCTCCTGGGTGGGTTGAGTCCCCGGCCCCCGCGGGCGCCGGTTCCGTCGATCGTTCGGGGGAAGTCCGTCTGTGAATATTCTGGGGAGGGGGTGTGACACACTATGTGTCGCACCTGTGGCAACCCCGGATTACAGCAGTGTAATCCAAACGCCCGTTCGCTGCACGTCTTTTGGAGGCGCCATGACCACCGAACAGCCCGACCGGCGGGAACTCAGCCAACGCCTGTCCCCCCTCCAGTACCACGTCACGCAGGAGGCCGGCACGGAGCGGGCGTTCACCGGCGAGTACTGGGACTGCAAGGACGAGGGCACCTACCACTGCGTGGTCTGCGACACGCCGCTGTTCTCCAGCGACACGAAGTACGACTCCGGCACCGGCTGGCCCAGCTTCCACTCCGAGATGGGCGATGACCGCGTGGGGCGCCGCCGCGACCGCAGCTTCGGGCGAACCCGCACCGAGGCCGTGTGCAACAACTGCGGGGCGCACCTGGGGCACATCTTCGATGACGGCCCCGCCCCCACCGGCGAGCGCTACTGCATGAACTCCGCATCACTGAACCTGCGTCCCGGCGGCGACGAATCCATCGAGATGGGTTCACAGTAGCTTTCAGTATATGTCCATGATCCACAGATGCCTCGCCGGAGCGGAGAAGCCACGCACCGCCGGCAGCGGGAGCAGGGCGGCGACCGTGGACTCCCCGGTTCCGATCATCGACATCTCCCCCGCCGCTGCGGGGGGCGAGGCGCTCGCCGCGGTCGGTCGAGCCGTGGACGAGGCCTGCCGGGACATCGGCTTCTTCGTCATCGTGGGCCACGGCGTCCCCGAGGCCACGACCGAGGCGGTCTGGACGGCGGCGCGGGAGTTCTTCGACCTGCCGCTGGCCACCAAGCGCCGCAGCCCGGCCCCGTCGGAGGACTACGCCTACGGCTACTCGCCTGTCCGGGGCGAGACCCTGGCCCGCTCCCTCGGCGACACCACGCCGCCGGACCTGAAGGAGAGCCTCAACATGGGTCCGCTCGAGTTGCCCGGGGTCATCTCCCCGGGCGCCGAGGCGATCCTGGCCGAGCCCCGCTGGCCCGAGCGCCCGCCGACGCTGCGCCCCGCCTGGGAGGCGTATTTCCGCACCATGTCCGACCTGGCCGCCCGGCTACTGTCGATCATGGCCGTGGGCCTGGGCCTGCCCGAGGACCACTTCGAGCCGTTCCTCTCTCACCACTCCAGCGCCATGCGGGCCATCAACTACCCCCACCTGGACGCCCGCCGGCTTCCGGGCCAGCTGCGCGCCGGCGCCCACACCGACTACGGCACGCTCTCCATCCTCTGCTACGAGGAGGCGCCCGGCGGGTTGGAGGTGATGGGTCCCGACGGGTGGGCGGCCGTGCCGGTGGTTCCGGGCGGATTCGTCGTCAACCTGGGCGACATGATGGCCCGCTGGACCAACGACCGCTGGGTGTCCACGCTGCACCGCGTCGGCCTGCCGCCCCCCGACGCCGCAGGCCCCACACGCCGCCAGAGCATCGTGTTCTTCCACAACGTGCGCTGGGACGCCGAGGTCCGCTGCCTGCCGACGTGCCTCGCACCCGGCGAGTCACCCCGCTACGAGCCTGTGCTGGCCGGCCCTCACCTGCTGAGCAAGTTCGCCAGCACCGTGGAGAGCACCTACTAGGACGGCGACAACCGGCGGTGGCTCAGGCCTCGCGGGCGATCTCCGGGACCGAGACGTAGCCGGCCACGTCCATCGAGGGCGCGCCCCCCAGGATCCAGAGGACGACCATGTCCTCCTCACCGGTGGAACCGCCCGAGTGCGCCGTGTTCATCGGCACGAAAACCACGTCGCCGGGCGCCAGGTCGTGGAAGTCGTCGCCCACTCGGTACCAGCCGCGCCCGCTGAGGACGATCACGATCTCCTCGGCGTCGGGGTGCAGATGGTGCTCGTGGGTGGCGCCGCCGCCCCAGTAGACGGTCCGCCCCACCATGGTGCGCTGCGAGCCCTGCCGCTGCGCGGAGACGAGCGTGCGCACGTCGAGGTGCGAGAACGGGGTTCCGCTGACGTCGTCGGGAGGCGTGGTGTCGGCACGCACGACGTACTCGGTCACACCCCGAGCGTATATTGAACCGCCGGCCCGGTTCAGCCGGGCGGCTCCGCACAACGCCACGGGGGACGGCACATGGAAGCTCGGGACATTCGCCGGAGCCTCGAGGTGGCCCGCCGCGACGGCGCCGCCATCACCCGGTCGCAGAAGTACCGGCTCTACCCGCTCGTGGTGGATCGGGCCGGCGGCGTGCGGCTCTGGGACCCCGACGGCAACGAGTACCTGGACTGGATGGGTTGCGGCGGAGCGGTCCCCGTCGGCTACGGCCACCCCGAGGTGCGCGACGCCGCCGTCGCCGCCATCGACAAGGAGTACGCCCACCCCTTGGTGTGCTACATCCACGAACCCGCCGTGGAGTTGGCGGAGCGGCTCATCGAACTCGTGCCGGGCGACTTCGTCAAGAAGGTCTGGTTCGGGAATTCCGGGTCGGACGCCATGGACTTCCTGGCCAAGGTGGTCCCCCTGGCCGCCGGTCGGCCGCGGATCATCTCCTTCATCGGCGCGTTCCACGGCATGACGATCGGCTCCGGCGCGGTCTCCGGGCACGGTGCGCTCGCCAGGCCGATCCCCGGCGGCCACATCACCAAGGCGCCCTACCCGAACCCGTACCGGTGCGCCTGGGGGCCGTGCGACCCGGAGGAATGCTCGCTCCGCTGCCTGGACTACCTCCGCAACGAGCTGCTGACCAACGTGTCCCCGGCTGACGAGACGGCCGCGGTGTTCGCCGAGAGCATCCAGTCCGACAGCGGTGAGATCGTCCCGCCCGGCAACTACTTCCCGGCGCTGCGGGAGTTGTGCGACGAGCTGGGCATCTGGCTGATCTTCGACGAGATCAAGACCGGGTTCGGCCGGACGGGCCGCATGTTCGGGTTCGAACACTTCGACATACAGGCCGACGCCATGGGCCTGGCCAAGCCGCTGGGCGGTGGCTTCCCGCTCTCCGCCGTGGTGGGGCGCGTCGAGATCGTCGAGGTCGAGGACCTCTACACGGCGTACACGCTCGGCGGGCACCCCGTGTCGTGTAGTGCATCGCTCGCCTTCATCGACGTGCTGGAACGCGACGATCTGGCGGCCAACGCGGCCGACGTCGGTGGCTACCTCAAGGAGCAGCTGCGGGAGATGCAGGCCCGGCACCCGCTCATCGGCGACGTCCGCGGCAAGGGTCTGCTGCTGGGGGTGGAGTTGGTCGCCGACCGGCGGACCCGCGAACCGGCCACCCGGGACGCCCTCCGGCTCGCCTACCGCTGCTTCGAACTGGGGCTGATCATGGTGGCCTTCGGGAACGTCATGGAGATCACGCCGCCCCTGACGATCACCCGCAGCGATGCCGACGAGGCGCTGGCCATCTTCGAGCGCGCCCTCGCCGACGTGGAGGCCGGGCGCTTCGACGACGCCAAGCTGGACGGCTTCTAGCGGCGCCTCACTCGCCGGCCTCTTGGCCCGCTCGCCGGCGCGCACGGCTGCGGGCCGTCCTCAGCAACGATCGGATCGAGTCGGCCTGCACGATCATGGCCAGGAGGATGGCGATGCCGAGCGCCAACTCCCGGGCGAAGGAGGTGTAGCCGGCGAAGACGAGGGCGCTGTTGATCTCCGAGATGAGCACCATGCCGAGGAACGCCCCGAACAGCGTCCCCGCCCCGCCGGTCACCGCCACACCCCCGATGATGGGACCGGCGAGCGTCGACAGGAGCCAGGTCTGGCCGCCGCTGGGCTGACCCGACCCGAGCTCGGTTGTCAGCAGGATCCCCCCCACGGCCGCCAGGAGGCCGCTGATGACGTAGGTGAGCATGACGGTCTGCGTCGTCGGCACACCGGAGGTGCGCGCCGCCTCCACGTTGGCGCCCAGCAGGTAGGTGCGCACCCCCCAGACGGTCATGTGCAGGAACACCCCGAACAGCAGCAGCACGCCGATGTAGACGAACACCGACGGGTGGATCCCCAGATGCTTGGTCACCAGGAACAGCAGGCCCTCGCGCGGGTACACCTGCGGCACGCCCTTGGTGGCGAGCACCGCCGCGCCGTAGAAGACGCTCCCCGTGCCCAGCGTGCCGATGATGGGGTTGATGCGGATGATGCCCACGACGAGGGCGTTCACCAGCCCGAGGCCCATGCCGATGAGCAATACCAGCACGATCGCCTCCGGGGCGCCCAGGCCGTTGTGCAGGAACACCGCCGTCAGGAGCCCGGTGAGGCCCGCGATCGAACCGATCGAGAGATCGAAGTTCCCGCCGATCAGCACGATCGTCTGGCCGACGGCGGCCACGCCCACGGGCGCGGCGGCCCGCAGGATGTTGGTGACGTTCAACCACGACGCGAATCGCGTGTCGATGATCACGGTGATCACGCCGACGACGATGACGGCAGCGAGGATGATCTTGGGGAACCGCTGCGCGCCGAAGAGCAGGTTGCGGTACTCGGTGTACCTCCCCGCGCCCCATCCGCCCCGCGCGGTCATCGCCGGAGTCTCACGCGGGCCGGGGGAGTCCACGTCAGGAGTTCCCCGCTGCCGCCGCGTTTCCCGACGCGCCGGTGATCATGGCGACGAGATCGCCGGCGTCGACGTCTCCGGCCGGCACAGTGCCCACCCGCTCGCCGCGGCGCAGCACGGTGATCCGATCGGCGACCTCGAACACGTCGGGCAGGTTGTGACTGATGATGAGGATGCCGATGCCGGCGTCGCGCAGGCTCTTGATGAGTTCGAGCACGTTCCTGCGCTCCGCCACCCCCAGCGCGGCCGTGGGTTCGTCCAGCAGCAGCACCCGGCTGCCGCCGCTGACCGCCCTCGAGATGGCGCATCCCTGACGCTGACCGCCCGAGAGCGAGGAGATCTGGGCGAAGACGCTCGGGATCTTGACGCGGAATTCCTCCAGGAGACTCTCCGTCTGCTTCGTCATCTCGACGCGCCGGAGGAAGCCGTGGCGGGTCAGTTCCCTCCCCGAGAACACGTTCTGCACCACCTCGAGAGTGTCCGCGAGTGCCAGATCCTGGTACACGGTCTCGATCCCGAGTGCCCGAGCCGCCCGCGGGCCGGCCAGCCGGACGTGCTCGCCGTCGAGCGCGATGGAGCCGGCGTCGGGCCGGAGCGAACCCGCCAGCATCTTCAGGGCGGTCGACTTGCCGGCCCCGTTGTCGCCGACGAGGGCCAGGACCTGCCCGGCGAACAACTCCAGTGAGAGGTCGTGGACGGCCCGCAGGCCGCCGAACCACTTCGTGAGCCCGTAGCCGGCGTAGAGCGGATCGCCGTTGCCGTTC
>JAGWAL010000028.1:39965-44023 GCA_021296415.1 Acidimicrobiia bacterium
CCGCGCCCCGGATCGATACCTGCTGCTAGGACCAGAGAGCGTCGAATTCCTCCCGCAGACGGGCGTTGAGTTCCGCCACGTCGTCGGCGTAGGTGTCCACGTTCTCCGGCGTGATGATCACGCCGCCCGTTCCGAAGAAGTCCACGGACGGGGTGAGGCCCTGCCGCAGCTTGTCGAGGGCAACGAGCGCCAACTCCCCCTGGGCGCCGGGGTTCAGCGCCACCGTGCTCACGACGTTGCCCTTGCGGACCCACTCGAGGATCTCCTCGAAGTCGTTGATGCCGACCACGGGAATGTGGCCGAAGCCCTCGTCCACCAGGGTCTGGGCGATGACCGCCGCGCTGCCGGTCTGGGTGAGGAAGATGTCGACCTCGTCACCCTGGGTGGTCAGGACGTCCCTGATGATCTGGCCGGTGCGGGTCAGGTCGTTCTGGTCCTCGAAGTTCTCGATCTCGATGTTGGGGTTGATGCCGTCCGCGAGTGCGTCCAGGCGGGTCCGCACGTTCTCCATCGCCAGCGATCCGATGATGTTGACGACCTTCCCGCCGTCGGGCAGGAGGTCGTTGAGCGCCACGGCGTGCAGCTCGCCGATCTGCTGGTCGCTGTTGCTCACGGCGATCGTCCGCACGTCGGCGCAGCAGTCGGCGTCGAATGTGACAATCGGGATACCGGTGGCGGCGGCCTCCTCCACCACCGGCGCAACGCCGGCGGCGTCGCACGCCGAGACCCCCAGCCCGTCGATCCCCCGCGCCAGCACGTCGCGGATGAGCTGGCTCTCCTCGGCGGCGTCGCACGAAGAGGGCTGCAGGAAGATGACCTCGCAGCCCAATCGCTCGCACGTGGGACCGACCGCTGCCTCGGTCGGCGCGTAGTAGGGGTGCTGCACCGCCGTGACCATGCTAGACGGGTTTCTCCGCAGGCGCCTCGGTGGGAGCCGGCGGCGGGGCCTCGGTGGGAGCCGGTGGCGGAGGCTCCGGCGGCTCGGGCGTCGGCTCCGGCGGCGGGGCGGGCGCCTCGGTCGGAGCCGGGGCGGGCGGAGGAGGCTGCGCCTCCTCCGAGTCATCGTCGCCGCAGGCTGCGGCGAGCAGAACCACCGCAAGCGATGCGACGAGTACGCGTACAACAGAAGACCTAACGAGGGCACTCATGTGCATGTCCTCCCCCCAAGAAGCTGCAACTCCCCCTTCAGAAGCTACGAGCAGCTTCGCGGCGGATTCTAGACGATCCCACCGGTCCGTGAGGACGTGCCGATGCCCGAGCGGGCCGCATTGGTCACCGCGTCAAGAACCCCACCCCGGCCAATGTGTAACCAAGGTCATGGCAGGGTACAGCTAGGTGTGATGACCGGGGAGGTTGTCCTTGGGTTGGGGGGATTGGGGGTGGCGGCTCCGGCGGGGATGGCTCGGCTGAGCGACCCCGCCAACCGAATCATCCGCTGCATGCGGCGCGACGAAAGACCCGACAACAGCCCGGCACACTCCCGCTTGACGACGGGGCTTCCAACAGACCCGCCTCGTGGCCTCTCAGGGAACGAGGCTCCAGCACTCGATGGTGTTGTCGCTGCGTAGCCCGCACGAATGGACCGGGCCGACGGTGACGGCGCGGAACGTGCCGGCCGGCGGACCGCTACCTCCGTAGTCGTTGATGCCCCAGCATTCGATGGTGGTGTCGGTGCGTAGCCCGCACGAAGTATCCGAGCCGGCGGTGACGGCGTGGAACGTGCCAGATGGTGGCTCGGCTTGCCCGTACTGGTTGTTGCCCCAGCATTCGATGGTGGTGTCGGTGCGAAGCCCGCACGAATGGAACCCGCCAGCGGTGACGGCGCGGAACGTGCCAGATGGTGGGTCGGCTTGCCCGGCGTCGTTGTTGCCCCAGCATTCGATGGTGGTGTCGGTGCGAAGCCCGCACGAATGGATCGCGCCGGCGGTGACAGTGCGGAAGATCCCGGCCGGAACGTCGGCTGGTCCGAAGGAATCGGTTTCGCGACTAAGGACGTCGGACGGCCTATCAGCGTCCTGTATCCACCGTACACCGTCTGGAGTCGGCACGAACTGTCCCCAGCACGTGATGGTGTTGTCGGTGCGTAGCCCGCACGAATGGCTCGAGCCGGCGGTGACGGCACGGAATGTACCGGCCGGCGGGGTGGCCCGCCCCTCGTTGTCGTTTCCCCAACATTCGATGGTGTTGTCGCTGCGTAGCCCGCACGAATGCTGCGAGCCGGCGGTGACGGCACGGAATATGCCGCCGGGCGGGTTGGCCGCCCCGTCTCGGTTGTCGCCCCAGCACGTGATGGTGTTGTCGCTGCGTAGGCCGCACGAATGCTCCCATCTGGCGGTGACGGCTCGGAATGTGCCGCCGGGCGGGTCGGCTGCCCCGTAGAAGCTGTTACCCCAGCATTCGATGGTGTCATCGGTGCGTAACCCGCACGAATGCTGCAAGCCGCCGGTGACGGCGCGGAATGTGCCGGCGGGCGGGCTGACTACTCCAGAGAAGTCACTGCCCCAGCATTCGATGGTGTTGTCGGTGCGTAACCCGCACAAATAGACCCACCCGGCCGTGAAAGCTCGGAAACACCCACCATAAGATGGTGTAGACGGTGCGAAACCCGCACAAATGGGACCCGCCGGCCGTGATGGCTCGGAATGCGCCGCCGGGCGGGTCGGCTGCCCCGTAGAGGTTGCTTCCCCAGCATTCGATGGTGTCATCGGTGCGTAACGCGCACGAGCCGGCGGTGACGGCTCGGAATGTGCCGGGCGGGGTGGCTAACCCGGAGAAGTCTCTGCCCCAGCATTCGATGGTGTTGTCGGTGCGTAACCCGCACGAACGGTCCCCACCGGCGGTGACGGCTCGGAATGTGCCGCTGGGCGGGTCGGCTTGACCGTCGAAGCTTTTGCCCCAGCATTCGATGGTGTTGTCGGTGCGTAACCCGCACGAATGGCGCCCGCCGGCGGTGACGGCTCGGAATGTGCCACCGTGTGGCGTCCCTGCCACGGGGCTGTCGCCCCAGCACGTGATGGTGTTGTCGGTGCGTAACCCGCACGAATAATCCCAGCCGGCGGTGATAGCTCGGAATGTGCCGGCGGGCGGGTCGGCTTGACCGTCGCTGTTATCGCCCCAGCACGTGATGGTGTCGTTGGTGCGTAGCCCGCACGAATGGCGCCCGCCGGCGGCGACGGATCGGAAAGCACCGTCGGCCGCACCGGTCCGGGAGGGCGCTCCTGTCTGTTCAGCGCTGGAGCAACCCAGCATGGTCAGAGCCAAGGCGATGGCGCACAGTCGGCGCATCGGCTACTCCAGTTCGCATCCGATTGCAGGCGTCGCCCCACTGGCGCTACCCGTCACGCGACGACGTATAACGATAGTCTACCATTCCGATTCGCCCCGGGCCGTCGGTGCGACGCCCAACTCAGAGCAACTCGACCTCGAGACAGTGGGGGTCGGAACCAGTGCCGGCTATGTGGTGGTTGACCGCACGGCCGCAGTTCGGTGTCGCACATCGACGCCGCCAGCGACTTGAGTGGCATGGCCCGGCTCTCGTCGGTGGCGGCCATGCAGGGTCGCCAGATCGCCGAGCATGCGACGGGCCTGCACCGTCAACCGAGCGTTACGATGAGAGATGAAGACCTCCAAATGGTTTGGACCATTGGGTCAGCACCACCCCGCTCGGCGGTCTTCACCGCGTCAAGGACTCCCCGCCTGCGGACCTGTAACCAACGTCATGGCCGGGTACACCTAGACTCGGGCGCCGCTGGGGCGGCCGCGGGTGAGGGGGTGCGCGATGGAGACCGGTGACAGGCGGATTTCCGAACTGGTCGACCTGTCGGGCCAGTGCGTCGTCATCACCGGCGGCTCGCAGGGATTCGGCGCCGCCATCGCCCGCCGGATGGGCGAGGCGGGCGCCACGGTGGTGGCCGCCGCCCGGAGCCTCGACAAGGCGCAGAACGTTGCGGCCTCCATCCCCGATGGGAGAGGTGCCGCCATCCGGGTCGACGTGACCGACCACGACTCGATCCTGAACCTCGTGGCCGAGGCGCGGCAGCTGACGGGCCGTATCGACG
>JAGWAL010000029.1:0-15667 GCA_021296415.1 Acidimicrobiia bacterium
GCCGCCGCCGCGCCGCCGCCGCCCGCGCCACCGCCGCGCCGCGCCGCGCGGACGACGCCGTCGAACGCGCCGCCGTCGCTGGGCGAGCCGGTGACCGTGCTGATCTCGAAGGACGACGTGAACGGAATCATCCCGGTCTACGACTCTCCCGACGGCACCCGGCTGTCGTTCCCCGACGGCGAGTTGTGGAGCTACACGTTCCGCGGCAACCGGCTCGTCGTGCGGGTGACGCAGGGGTCAGAGGGCGACGAGTGGGTGCAAGCTCAACTGCCGGTCCGCCCGAGCGGCGTGCGGGGCTGGATCCGCACGGAGGACTTCAACTGGTCCACGGTCAACCATCACGTCATCATCGACGTCTCCGATCGCAGCGTGACGCTCTACGAGGGCACGGAGCCGGTCATCTCCACCCAGGCCATCGTCGGCAAGCCGGCCACACCGACGCCGACCTTCTCGGGGTTCATCGTCGAGAAGTTGCCCAACCACAGCCGCCAGAACGCCAGCGCGGTGTTGGGAGACTGGATCCTGATGCTGTCGTTCTTCAGTGAGGCGCTCGATACTTTCGGTGGTGGCCTGCCGCGCATCGCCCTGCACGGCACGCACATCCCCGAGCGGGTCGGTGAGGCGCTGTCGAACGGTTGCATCCGCATTCCCAACAACATCATCGAGGTCATCGCCCGCACCGCGCCCCTCGGCACGGTCGTGAACATCATCGCCTGAGGCGTCGCGTCCGGCGCGACCGCAGCCCGCGCAGGTCCTGTGAGCCGGGCAGCGCCTCGATCCGGCTCCGGCCGGGCTGTCAGCGCAGGGCCTGGGCCATGGTGTCGATGAGTTGGTCGATCTCACCGTCGCTGATGATCAGCGGCGGGCACATCGCCAGGGCGCTGCCGATGGGGCGCACGATCACGCCGGCATCCAGCATCTTGTTCCGCACCCCGGCGGCGTCGCGACCCAGCTCGGCCGCCCACACGGCACCGGTGCCGCGGTAGCCGGCCAGCAGACCGTCGTCGGTCAGCGCCCGCAGGCCCGCCGAGATGCGCTCGCCGATGTGGGCGGCGCGCCCCGGGAGCCCTTCGCTCTGCATGAGGTTCAGGTTGGCGACGCCCGCGGCGCAGGCCGCGGGATGGCCCGAATAGGTGTAACCGGTCCGCAGCAGCTCCGCCTCGGCCTCGAACACGTCGCACACCTGCCGCGACAGGATGACCCCCGCCAGCGGCTGGTAGCCCGAGGTGACCCCCTTGGCGAACGTCATCATGTCGGGCACCACGTCGTAGTGCTGCGCCCCGAACCACTCGCCGGTGCGCCCGAAGCCGCAGATCACCTCGTCGAGGATCAGCAGCGCCCCGTGCGTGTCGCAGAGCCGCCGCAGGCCCTCCAGGTAGCCGTCGGCCGGGGGGAACACCCCGCCGGCACCCTGCACCGGCTCGGAGATCACCGCGGCGATCCGCCCCTCCTCAGTCGCCAGAGCTACAGCGGCCGCCTCGAGGTCGTCGCCGGGAACCTCCACGAAGTGCGGGGGCAGATCGCCCCAGCCCTCCCGGTTGGGGGCGATGCCCTGCGCCGCGGTGCCGCCGAAGTTGGTGCCGTGATAGCCGTTGGTGCGGTTGAACGTGACCTGGCGCTCCTCCTCGCCCCGCAGGCGGTGATAGAGGCGGGCCAGCTTCAGGGCCGTGTCGACGGCCTCCGAGCCCGAGCAGCAGAGGAACACCCGCCCGTCGGGGAACGGGGAACGCTCGACGATCAGCGCGGCCACAGCCTCGGCCGGGGCGTTGGTGAACGGGGCGAACGTGTTGTAGGCCTCCAACTGCCGCATCTGCCCGGCGACCGCGTCGATGATCTCGTCCCGCCCATGGCCCGCCTGGCAGTACCACAGGCTCGCCATGGCGTCGAGATAACTGTTGCCGGCGTCGTCCCAGATCGTGCAATCCCGGCCGCGGACGATGTTGATGTACGCATCCTGGGCGGGAGGGGCGAAGGCGTGAAGGAAGGCACTGGGCATAGGGCCGCCTCCTTTCGGTCAGTGGCGATTCGAGGGTAACGTCGCCGCGGAATGATTTTGTCCGATCGAACCATCCGCCAACAGCTCGCCGCGGGGCGCATAACCATCGAGCCACTGGCGGAGCGTGCGATCCAGCCGTCCTCGGTGGATCTGCGTCTCGATCGGTTCTTCCGGGTGTTCCGCAATCACACGATGGGTTGCATCGACGTCAAGGAGAACCTGGCGACGCTGACCGACCTCGTCGAGATCGCTGCCGACGGCGTGTTCATCCTGCACCCCGGCGAGTTCGTGCTGGGCTGCACGCTGGAGCAGGTGGCCCTCCCCGAGGACTTGGTGGGCCGCCTGGAGGGAAAGTCCAGCCTGGGGCGCCTCGGGCTGCTGATCCACTCCACGGCCGGCTTCGTGGACGCCGGCTGGCGGGGTCAACTCACACTGGAGCTCTCGAATGTGGCGACCCTGCCGATCACGCTCTACCCGGGCATGAAGATCGGCCAGATCAGCTTCATCCGGATGACGACTGCGGCCGACAACCCGTACGGATCGCGGTCGGTCGGCTCGAAGTACCAGGACCAGGTCGGCCCGATTCCCAGTCGCTACTGGGAGAACTTCTAGCCCGTCGTCAGTCCGCGGCCGGGTCGCGCCGCAGCAGATCCTGCGCCTGCGCCACCCAGTTCCACTTCTGGATGCGGCCCGGCGCGCCGATGGCCTCCTCGAGTGCCTCCACCCCGGCGGCGTCGAGGGCGGCGATCTGGTCGTAGCCGGTGATCCCCTGCTTGGCCAGCTCGGCCAGCAGCATCGGATCGGTGCCCTTGATGAGGCGCAGGTCGTCCTTGCGGAGCGCCTTCGAGGCGGGTCCGGCAGCCGGGGCGGGCGCCGCCGGGGCCGGGGCGGGAACCCCGGCCGGGATTGCCGCCGGCGAGGCGCGCCTCGCCGCCGGCTGGAGCCGCGCCATCGGGGCCAGGTCCAATCCGGACACGGAGACCGCCACCGGCACGCCGACGGTCCCCGGATCGCCGCCGACCACGGCCGGCGCCACCTCGGCGCTGCGGCGGGCGGCCGCCTCCTCCTCGCCCCGGTGGACGGCCTCCAGGACGTGCAGGGCGATGTCGCCGACGTTCACGTCGCTCTGCTCGACGCCCTCGCCGCGCACCCCGTCGTCGATCATCACGTAGCAGAAGGGGCACGCCGTGGCGATGCGGTCGGCGCCGGTAGCCAGCAATTCCCGGCTGCGCACCACGTTCACCTGCTCGCCGACGTGCTCCTCCATCCACATGCGGGCCCCACCGGCCCCGCAGCACATGCCCTTGGTGCCGTTGCGCGGCGCCTCCACCACCTCCAGCCCGCCGATGGCCCCCACCACCCGACGCGGGGCCAGGTAGACGTCGTTGTGGCGGCCCAGGTAGCAGGAGTCGTGGTACACGAGCCGCTCGGGCAGCCGGGCCTCGCTCAGATCGAGGCGCCCGCTGTCCACCAGCTGCTCCAGCAGCTGGCTGTGATGGACGACCTCGTAGTGCCCGCCCAACTGCGGGTACTCGTTGCCGAGTGTGTTGAAGCAGTGGGGGCACTGCGTGATGATCTTGCGCACGCCCATGCCGTTGAGAGTCTCGACGTTCTGCATGGCCAGCATCTGGAACACGTACTCGTTGCCGGACCGCCGCGCCGGATCACCGGTGCACATCTCCGCGGGCCCCAGCACCGCGAAGTCCACGCCGGCGCGCTGCATGAGCTCGGTCATAGCGCGGGTGACCCTGCGGTTCTTGTCGTCGTAGCTGCCGGCGCAGCCCACCCAGTACAGGTACTCGGCCTCGATGGGGTCGCCGCCGTCGAGGACCACGACGCCCTCGAAGTCTCCGGCCCAGTCGGCGCGGGCGGCCTGGGCCATGCCCCACGGGTTGCCGGAGTTCTCCATCGAGCGGTAGGCGGTGCCCAGTTCGGTGGGGAAGTCGCTCTCCATGAGCGACAGGTGGCGCCGCATGTCGAGGATCTTGTCCAGGATCTCGATGTTCACCGGGCAGATCTCGTCGCACGCCCTGCAGGACGTGCAGGCCCACACCTCCTCGGAGGTCACACGCTCGAACACACTGGCGCCCGCCACCGTGATCTCCGGGTCGTTGCCCAGCGGCGCGGAGGTCTCCGGCGTGCCGCTGGCGGCCATCACCTGGCCGACCTTCAGCACGATCTCCCGAGGGTCCAGGGGCTTGCCGGTGGCATGCGCCGGGCACACCGACGTGCAGCGCCCGCACATCGTGCAGGCGTCGAGGTCCACGAGCTGCTTCCAGGTGAAGTCCTCCACCACGGCGGCGCCGAAGGAGTCCAGGTCGGTCTCCATGAGGTTCGGCAACTCGCGCATGGCGCCCTTGGGGCGCTCGCGGTCGCGCAGGTACATGTTCAGCGGTGAGGTGATGATGTGGCGGAGCATCGTGACGGGGATCAGGATCAGGAAGACCACGAAGGCCACTACGTGCAGGATCCACCAGGCCTGGTGCCAGCCGGCGGTGTTCGAGACGCCGTCGGCCAGCGTGGCCAGCGGGTAGCCGATCACCGACCAGCGCTCGAACGAGGGGGTGCCCGCCTCGGCGATGCGGAACGCCTCGGCGCCGAAGCCGGTCACGCCGATGACCAGCAGCGTGCCCAGGATGACGGCGTGCTCGGGGCGGGTCTTGTGGCGGATCCGGTACGGGCGCAGCTGCCAGGGTCCCCAGCGGCGCAGGATCGCCCACAGCACGCCCACCAGGAAAACCGCCCCGGCCAGGTCGCCCACGAGCGAGTAGCCCTGGTAGACCCGCCCGGTGAGGAACTTGGCGCCGTCGGGGAGCTGATGCTCGATCTCCAGCGTGATGGTCACCGCCAGAAGCACACCGAAGCTGAAGTAGATGAGCGAGTGCATGACGCCGGCGACGGGCTCGCGCAGCAACGTGCGCATGTAGACGCCGGCGCGGAGGTCGGCGAGGCGCCGGTGGACGTTGCGCCAGGTCGTAGGACGCTTCTCGGTGGCACCTCTCTCCCAGTTCCGCACACGGTGGGCGAACAGCACGGAGGCGTACACGAGGGCGATCGGGATCACCGTGTAGAAGGCCGCCCGCAAGGGCCCCGGAATGTTGCCGAACACCTCCCGGGTGACGGTGGCGCTGCTGTGAAACCCCGTGATGGCGGCCGCAATGCCGGAGGCGACGGTGAACAGCGCCGCGCCGAGTCCGATCACGATTACGAGGCGGTGGGGCGCAACGCGGCGCAGGCGTGAGATGGCGGTGCTCATCGTGACAGCGAGGCTACGGCCGGCGGCACGTGCGGCCGAGTCGCCGTGGCGCGAAGCGTTCGGATGCTCATTCCGCCGGCGAGGTTACGGCCATCGGAGCCGGTTCGCGTTGCTTTCCGCCCCGGGCGCCGTCGCGCGGTCTGCGCGGCGCGAACGACCCGGCGGGCGGCCGTGGCGGTGCCGGCGGTTGCAATGGTCGTCTTCGCCGGTACGGTTCCCGGTGCGCCAAGGGAGTCGCCCCTTCGTTCGTCGTCGGGTGAGAGAAGACGACTCGACCACAGAGGTACTCCCGTGAAGCGCAGAACACTTGTGGCGCTCGGCGCCGTGGGCGCCGTCGTCGCGCTCTTGACCACACCGGCCGCGGCGCAGACCGCCGATCCCGCGGACGCCGTGCAGGCCGTCCTCGACAACATCTGGGTGCTTGTGGCGGGAGCACTGGTCTTCTTCATGCAGGCCGGATTCGCTCTGCTCGAAGCGGGCCTCACGAGGGCCAAGAACGTCACCAACATCATGGCCAAGAACCTGGCCGACATGAGCGTCGGCGTGCTGGCCTTCCTCGCCGTGGGCTACGGGCTGGCCTTCGGCGCGGGCAACGCCTGGTGGGGCACCGAGGGGTTCTTCCTCTCCGGAGGTGGGCTCTTCGAGCTGGGTTCCAGCGGGGTCGGCAACCTCAGCACGGCCTCGTTCTTCTTCTTCCAGGTGGTGTTCGCCGCCACCGCGGTCACGATCGCCTCCGGGGCGATGGCCGAGCGGGCCCGGTTCAAGGCGTACCTGCTCTTCAGCCTCGCCATGACGGCGTTCATCTACCCGATGGTCGTGCACTGGACCTGGGGCGGTGGCCTGATCGCCGACATTTCCGTCGGCGGCGCCGTCTACAGCGACTTCGCCGGTTCGACCGTCGTGCATTCCACCGGCGGCTGGGCGGCGCTCATGGGGGCGATCTTCCTCGGTCCCCGCCTGGGGAAGTACGGCCCGGACGGCACACCGCGCCCGATGCCGGGCCATTCCATGCCGATGACGATCCTGGGGGTCTTCATCCTCTGGCTGGGCTGGTTCGGGTTCAACGCCGGCTCCGAACTGGCCGCCGACGGGGTCGTGATGGTGGTGGCCCTCAACACGGTCGTGGCCGCGGCGGCCAGCACCCTGGCCGCCGGGGCGGTCGTGTGGCTGAAGACGGGCAAGCCGGATGTCGCCATGGCCGGCAACGGCACACTGGCGGGCCTCGTGGGCATCACCGCGGGCTGCGCCACCGTGAACGTCCTGGGGGCGCTCGTGACGGGAGCGCTGGCCGGTGTGCTGGTCGTCTACTCGGTGTTCTTCATCGAGCGCAAGGGTGTTGACGATCCGGTGGGCGCCGTGTCGGTGCACGGCGTCTGCGGGGTCTGGGGAACCCTGGCGGTGGGCCTGTTCGCCCGCTACGACGACGCCTTCCTCGGCCGGGACAACGCCGGGCTGTTCTACGGCGGCGGCGGCTGGCAGTTGCTCGTGCAGCTCATGTTCGTGCTGATCGTCCTGGCCTGGACGCTGGTCACCACCGGGATCCTGTTCGCCCTGCTGCGGCGGTTCGGTGTGCTGCGGGTGGCGGCGGCGGAGGAGGCCAAGGGCCTCGACCTCGCCGAGCACGGCGCCGGCGCCTACCCGGCCGATCCGATGCCCCGCGACGAGCGCGCCTACGAGCAGCCCTAGTCAGCGAGTGTGTGCCGGGGGCGGACAACTCCGCGCCGGTGTGCACCGGCCGCGAGGCTGCCCGGATGCCCCCGGACACGGTCGCGTCTAGGATTCCGTCGACGCGAAGGAGGCGGGCCGGATGCGAGTTGGCGTTGACATCGGGGGTACGTTCACGGACGCGGTGGCGGTCGACGAGGGCGGCCGCATCCGCACGGCCAAGGTCCTCACGACGCCGCGCCGCCTGCACGACGGCGTGCTCGAGGCGCTCGAGCGGCTCGAGGTGGACTGGGGCCGCCTGGAATCCATCACCCATGGCACCACCGCCGGGCTGAACGCCTTCCTGGAGCGGCGCGGCGCCAGGGTCGCCCTGCTCACGACCCGCGGGTTCCGCGACGTGTACGAGTTGGGGCGGGCGAACCGGCCCGACATGTACAACGTGCGCTACCGCCAGCCGACGCCGCTGGTGCCGCGGCGCTGGATCTACGAGATCGACGAGCGGGTCGCCGCCGACGGAGCGGTGGTCGTGGCACTGGACGACGACGCCGTGCGCAGCCTGGGGCAACGGCTGGCGGGCGAGTTCGAGGCAGTGGCCGTCTGCTTCCTGCACTCCTATGCCAATCCCGGCCACGAGCAGCGCGTCGCCGACCTGCTGGCCGACGTGGCGCCGCATCTGCCGGTGGTCTGCAGCCACGAGATCGCGCCGGAGTGGCGGGAGTACGAGCGCACCAGCACGACGGTGATCGCCGCCTACGTTGCGCCCATCGTGCAGAACTACCTGGCCGAGTTGGAGCACGACGTCGGCGAGCGGGGGCTGCGGGGCCCGCTGCGCGTGATGCAGTCCAACGGCGGCGTGATGATGGCCGCCATGGCGCGCCGCAAGGCCATACAGACGCTCTTCTCGGGCCCGGTCGGCGGCACCATCGCCTGCGTGGCCGTCGCCGAGCACCTGCGGGACGAGGTGGACGTCAGCCGGCTGATCTGCATCGACATGGGCGGCACGTCCTTCGACGTGAGCCTGGTGGTGGACGGCGAGGCCGACGTGGAGCTGGAGTCCGAGCTGGAGCGCCATCCGGTTCTGTCGCCCACGGTCGCCATCCACACGATCGGCGCCGGCGGCGGCAGCGTGGGGCACGTCGAGGCCGGGGGCCTGCGCGTGGGACCGCGTTCGGCGGGGGCCGAGCCGGGGCCGGCGTGCTACGGCGCCGGCGGGGCCGAGCCCACGGTCACCGACGCCAACCTGCACCTCGGGCGCATCCCCTCCGTCGCCCGCCTGGCCGGCGGCATGGCCCTCGACGCCGCCGCCGCCGAGGGCGCGCTCAACGCCGTCGGCGAGGTCCTGGGGCTCGATGCCGAGCGGCTCGCCACCGGCGTCGTGGCCGTCGCCGACTCCACCATGGCCAACGCCATTCGCGAGATCACGGTGCTGCGCGGCATCGATCCGCGCAGCTTTGCGCTGATGGCCTTCGGCGGCGCGGGGCCGCTGCACGCCACGGCGCTGGCCGACGAGCTGGAGATCGAGGTGGTCGTGGTTCCCGCCGATCCCGGGGTGTTGTCGGCCTACGGCATGCTGCACGCGGACATCCGGCACGACGTGGTCCAGAGCTTCTACGTCGGGGTCGCCGATGTCGAGCCCGAGACGCTGGAGGCGACGCTGGCCGAGCTCGCCGAGCGGGCTCGGCTGCTGGCCAAGGAGGATGGCGTCGACGAGCGCGCCATCGGCCTTGAGCCCTCCGCCGACCTGCGCTATGTCGGTCAGGAGTACACGGTGACGCTGCCGCTGGAGTCCGACGGGTCGACGACGCAGATGCTGGCCGACCTGCCGGCGCGATTCGCCGAGGCGCACGAGGTGCGTTACGGGCACAGCAACCCCGCCGAGGACGTGGAGTTCGTGAACCTGCGGATGGCGGCTCGCGGCTCGCTGGGGCGCCCGTCGGCCGCCGAACTGCCGCTCGGGGAGGCGGGCGAGCCGGTCGCCGTGGAGCGCACGTGGTTCGCCGGCTCCTGGCTGGCGACGCCGGTGCATCGCCGTGAGGCGCTGCCGGCCGGCGCCACCGTCGCCGGCCCGGCGATCATCCTGGAGGACGCCTGCACGACCCTGGTACCGCCGTCCTGGACAGCGACGGTGTCGGCGGGCGGCCACCTCGTGCTACGCCGATCCTGAGCGAGCCACCGAACGACCCGACGACGAACGACCCGGCACCGGCAACCGACCGGGCCGGACAACAACCGAGGAGATGGCCACCATGCGCATCCTGCTGATCAACCCGCTGGGCGTAAACGTCTACGACGAACTGGTCGACGAGGTGGTACGTCCCGCCATCGGTTCGGACACCGAGTTGACGGTCCGCTCCCTGGCCGGCACCGGCGTGCCGGAGACGGCGTTCCTGCCCGCGGCGTCGCTGCTCATGAACCAGTTGCTCTCGGCCGTGCAGGAGGGAGAGCGGGACGGCTTCGACGCGGTCGTCATCGGCTGTGCCTCCGACCCCGGGCTGGTGGACGCCAAGGAGTTGGTCTCCATCCCGGTCACGGCGCCCATGGAGGCGGCGATTGCAACCGGGCGCGCCTTCGGGCGGTTGGCGGTCGTGGCGCCCCGCATCGAGAGCGGCGAGGGCGAGAACCTGCCACAGGACGCCAACTGGGTGCGCCGGCTGGTGCACGCCTACGACGGCGGGTCGATCTTCGCCGGCGTGTTCTCCGCTCCCTGCCCGCACCCGCCCGCCGATCTGGTGGACCGGCTGCTCGCCGAGGATCCCCGGAAGTTGCGGGCCACGGTGCGTCGCGGGATGGCGGAGGCGGTGGCGGGCCCCGCGGGCGACGCCGCCGAGTCGGCGTGGCGCGACCACGACGCCTCGGTGCTGTTCTACGCCTGCACGATCTGGTCCGGCCTGCTGGAGCCGGTCCGCGACCGGGTGCCCGTGCCCGTGCTCGACCCGCTGATCACACCGGTCCGCTACGCCGAGATGCTGGCCGGCGCCGGGCGGAAGTTCTGACGCCGTGACCAGCCCCCCGGTCCTGCCGGCCGGAGGATCCGCGCAGGAGCGCTGACGTGCCGCTGGCCATCTACATCGGGCGCCGCCTGGTGTTCCTGGTGGTGGCGCTGTTCGGCGTGTCCCTCATCACGTTCGTCGTCACCCGCGTCCTGCCGGGCAATCCGGCGTACCTGATCGTCGGGGTGCAGGCCGACGAGTCCACCGTCGAGGCGGTCATCGAGCGACTGGGCCTCGACCGGCCGATCATCGAGCAGTACGGCCACTACATGCGCCAGATCTTCTCCGGTGATCTCGGCGACAGTTGGCGCACCAAGAACCCGGTGACCACCGACATCGGCGTCCGCTGGCCGGCCACCATCGAGTTGGCGTCCGCGGCGGCGATCCTGGCGGTTGCCTGGTCGGTGCCGTTCGGCATCGTCTCGGCGTTGCGGCGGCGCTCGCTCTCGGATCGCCTGGCCAACGTCGCCTCGGGGATGGGTGTCTCGATCCCGGAGTTCTGGTTGGGGATCATCCTGATCCTCGTCTTCTTCTTCCACCTGGATTTCGCCCCCGCTCCCATCGGGCGATCTCTCGGGACGGTGCCGCCGGATGTCACGGGGCTGTACACGCTCGACTCCGTGATCGCGGGTGACTGGGGCGCGCTGCGCTCGGCGCTGGCGCAACTCGCCCTCCCGGCGATCACGCTGGCGGTGACCACGGGCGCGCCGCTGCTGCGCGTCACCCGTGGCTTCATGCGCGAGACCATGGCATCGCATCACATCCGCTCGGCCCGGGCGCTGGGTGTGCCGGAGCGGTCGATCGTTCTGCGCCACGCCCTGCCGAACGTGCTGCTGCCGGTGTCCACGATGGCCGCCATGATGTACGGCTACCTGCTGGGCGGCACCGTCCTCGTGGAGTTCGTGTTCGCCTGGCCCGGCATCGGCAAGTACGCCATCGACTCCATCAACGCGTCGGACTACGCCCCCGTGCTGGCCGCCGTGCTGCTGAGTGCCTGCAGCTACATCATCGTGTACCTCATCATGGACATCCTGCACTTCATCATCGATCCGAGGACGCGGACATGAGCACCGCACCCCCTCGCGCCCCGGCAGGCACGGCGACGGCCGGAGTCCGCCGCGCCATCGCCGCGGGACCGGTTCGCGTCCTCGTGGCCGTCGCCACGATGGCGATCCTCCTCGTCGCCCTGGTGTGGGATTCCGAGTGGCGGGCGCTCCGGGTGGTGCTGACCGTGCTGGCGATCATGGTGGCCCCCGCTGTCTGGGACCCCCAGCGCCGCGTGATCCGGCCCGCCGTCGGCGTGATGCTGGCCCTCATCCTGCTGGCGCTCATCGGCCCGCTCTTCACGCGCGACCCGCTCATGCTCAGCGCGGGCGAGTCGCTGGTGGGCCCGAGCAGCGACCTCTGGTTCGGCACCGACCAGTTCGGCAGGGACATCTTCGCCAGGGCGATACACGGGGCGCGCCTCGACCTGGGTGTCGGCTTCAGTGCGGCGGCGCTGGCGGTCGTGGTGGGCATGCCCCTCGGGGCGCTGGCCGCCCTCCGGGGCGGCCTGTTCGACTCGGTGTTGCTGCGCATCTCGGAATCGTTCCAGGCCTTTCCCACACTGCTGCTGGCGCTGGGCATCGTGGCGGCCGTGGGGCCGAGCATCCCCATCCTCATACTCATCATCGCCATCGTGAACGTGCCGGTCTACATGCGCCTGACCCGCAGCGCCGTGGCACCCATCGTCAACGCCGATTTCGTGCTGGCGGCCCGCTGTGCCGGACAGCGCGAGCTGACCATCCTGCTGCGCCACATCCTTCCCAACGTCAAGCAGGTGGTCCTGGCGCAGTTCTCGGTGAACGTGGCCTGGGCCATCCAGATCCTGGCGGCTCTGAGTTTCGTGGGCCTGGGGGTACCGGTCCCGACGCCGGAGTGGGGTGCGATGGTTCGCGAGGGCTATGAGCAGCTGGTCTACGGCCGCTGGTGGATCTCGTTGTTCCCCGGTCTGGCGATCCTGGTGACCGTCCTGACACTCAACCAGCTGTCCGACCGGGTGAGGCATACGCCATGAGCGCCCCGGACGGACTCGCAGCAGCGGCTCCGGGCCCCGCCGATCTCGGCGCGTCGGATCGTGCCGAGGTCCCCGTCCTGGACGTGCTCGACCTCACGGTCGGCTTCGGTCCGGCGGCCAAGCGGCGGTCCATCCCCCTGCAGGGGATCCACTTGCAGGTCGCCGCGAGCGAGCGGATGGCCCTGGTCGGCGAGTCCGGGTCGGGCAAGAGCCTGACCGCCGCGGCGGTCCTGGGACTCCTGCCCTACGGTGCCGAGGTCATCCGGGGCTCCATCCGCCTCGACGGCGAGGAGCTCATCGGCGCATCCGAGCGCCGCCTGCGCGAGTTGCGAGGCGGGCGGATGGCGATCATGTTCCAGAACCCCCGCGCCTCGCTGAACCCCGTGCTGACCGTGGGCGGTCAGATCGCCGAGGTGATCAGGGTGCACGGCGATGCCGGCCGCAAGGAGAGCTGGACCCAGGCGGTGGATCTGCTGTCGGAGATGGGCATCCCCGACGCCGGTCGGCGCGCCAAGGACTACGTGCACCAGTACTCCGGCGGCATGGCGCAGCGCGCCGCATTGGCCATGGCGCTGTCCTGCCGCCCCGATCTGCTGATCGCCGACGAACCCACCACCGGCCTCGACGCCACGCTGCAGCAGCAGGTGCTGGAGCTGGTCGTCGAGCAGGTGGGATCACGGAACGCCTCCCTGCTGCTGATCACGCACGACATCGCCGTGGCCCGCAGCCACTGCGAGCGCACCACGGTCATGTACGCGGGTCGCGTGATGGAGTCCGGGCCGACCTCCTCGGTCACCGGCAGCCCGAAGAATCCCTACACCGGCGCCTTGCTGAAGGCGTTCGTGACCGTGGACCAGCGCCGGATGTACGCCATCGGCGGCACCGTGCCGACGCTGGTGGGCGAACTCAGCGAGTGCGCCTTCGCCGACCGCTGCCCGCTGGCCGCCGCCGAGTGCCGGGACGGCGTGCCCGAGCTTCGTCCCATAGAGGACCGTCACGTGGCGTGCGTGAAGGCATGAGCACCCGGGCCGCACCGGGCGGCGGACCGGTCGTCGAGGTCCGCGAGCTGGTCAAGGACTACGTGACCCGCGACGCCCGGCTGCGCCAGCACATCGCGCGGGCCGTCGACGGCGTCAGCTTCCAGATCCACGCGGGCGAGACTTTCGCCATCGTCGGCGAGTCCGGGTCGGGCAAGACGACGGTGGGACGCGTGCTGCTGAAGCTCACCTCGCTGACCGACGGGGCGGTGCTGTTCCGCGGCGACGAGATCCACGAGATCCCGGAGCGCCGCTTCCGGCCCGATCGCCGGCACATGCAGATGGTCTTCCAGGACCCGCTGGCGGCGTTCGACCCGCAGACCAGCATCCGCTCGAGCCTGCGCGAGTTCACCCGGCTGCGCGACACCCAGAGCCGCGCCGAGGAGAACGAGGCCATCGCCGAGGCGGTGCGGAGCGTCGGCCTGGAGCCCGAGATCGCCGATCGTCGCCCGTCGCAGGTCAGCGGCGGGCAGCTCCAGCGCCTCAGCATTGCTCGCTCGCTGCTGCCCGAGCCGGAGCTGCTGTTCCTGGACGAGCCCACATCGTCGCTGGACGTCTCAATCAGGGGCCAGATCGTCAACCTGCTGCTGGACCTGCAGGATCGCAACGATCTGGCCTACCTGCTCGTCGCCCACGATCTGCGGGTGGTCTACGCCATGGCCCAGCGGGTGGCGGTCATGTACTTGGGGCAGTTCGTCGAGGTGGGTTCACGTGACCAGGTCTACGCCAACGCCGTGCATCCCTACACCCGGGGCCTCCTGGACGCCGCAGAGTTGGACGAGCCACCGCGCCACGGCGACCCGGTGCGGCTCGTCGGTGAGATCAGCGAGGAGGCGGCCAAGAAGCCAGGCTGCCGACTGACGCAGCGCTGCCCGTTCGCGGTCGAGCGCTGCGAGGAGCCGCAACCCCTCCGGGAGACCGAGGCCGGACATCTCGTGCGATGCTGGCGGGCCATCGAGCAGCCCGTCGAAATCGGCCTTCCAGCCAACGAGTGAGATCCAAGGAGCATCCGATGCCGCAGGTAGATCCAGTCACCACCGAGGTGATCCGCAACGCCTTCATCTCGATTGCCTCGCAGATGAACAACAACCTGGCGCGGTCGGCCTACACGCCGATCATCTATGAGATGAAGGACTGCTCGGTGGGCCTGTTCAACGAGAACGCCGAGTTGCTGGGTCAGGCGCCGGGCCTGCCCATCTGCCTCGAGGCGGCGATCAACGCCACGACCGAGCACTTCGGCGGCCTGGACATCTACCGCCCCGGCGACGTCTACGCCGTGAACGACAGCTATCTCGTGGGCAGTCACCTCAACGACGTGAGCGTCTTCTCGCCGATCTTCCACGACGGCGACCTGGTGGGCTTCGGCGCCACCAAGGCGCACTGGATGGACATCGGCGCCAAGGACCCCAGCCAGACGAACGATGCCACGTCCATCTACGAGGAGGGGTACCGGCTCGGTCCCACGCACCTGTACCGGGAGGGACGGCCCGAGACGGGCGTGCTGCAGTTCATCACGCGCAACAGCCGCCTGCCTCGCTCGATCTGGGGCGACCTGCATGCCCAGATCGCCGCCTGCCGCACCGGTGAGCGCCAACTCGGCGAGCTGATGGACCGGTTCGGGCGATCGACCGTCGAGGCGGCTGCCGCCGTGGTGTTCGAGCAATGCGAGAAGCTCGACCGCGCGGCCGTCTCCGCCATCGCCGACGGCACCTTCGTCACCGAGGGACACATGGACAGCTGGGGACCGGGCGGCGGCCCGGTCTTCGTGCGGGCCACCGTGACCGTCGAGGGCGATGAGATGCTCCTGGACCTCGACGGCTCCTCGCCGCAGACGCCCGGCTGCATGAACTGCGGCTTCGCCCAGACGATCGCCGCGGCCCGGCTGGCCTACAAGCTCCTCATCAATCCCGAGGTGCCGGTCACGGCGGGGACGTTCCGCAACCTCCGCCTCACCGCACCGGAGGCGTCGATCTTCGACGCCCGGGAGCCGGCGGCGTGCCAGTACTACTACCCGCACCTGGGGATGATGATCGATCGCGCCGAGCATGCCCGAGGCGGTGGTCGCCGCGCAGCCCGCCGATCCGATGAACGTGCTCTTCGTCGGCAAGGACCCCGAGACCGGCGCCGACTTCGTCACCGGGGAGGCCACGGCTGTGGGCTGGGGGGCCTGGTCCGGCGGCGACGGCACGAACGGGATGATCAACTATGGCGGTGGCGACCTGAAGAACATCCCCGTGGAGGTGCTGGAGTCCCGCTACCCCATCCGCGTGCATCGCTACGCCGTGTCGCCGGACTCCGGTGGCCGGGGCCGCTGGCGGGGCGGCTGCGGGGTGGAGCGCGAGTACGAGGTGCTGGCCGACGGCGTGACGCTCTCGACATGGTTCGAGCGCACGACCACGCCCGCCTGGGGGCTGTTCGGCGGTGAGCCCGGCAGCACCACCGAGGCGGTGATCACCGTCGACGGGGATTCCGAGCCGGTGCTGAAGGTGAACCGCTACCCCGCCCCCAAAGGGAGCCGACTGCGGGTCGCCACCGGCGGCGGCGGCGGGTACGGCGACCCCGCCGAGCGTAGCGAGGAGGACCTCCGCCGCGATCTCATCGAGGGCTACACCACGGTCGTGCCGCCGGGGATGGACGTCGACCTCGGCGACGGGGCGGGCAACGGCA
>JAGWAL010000029.1:15679-24899 GCA_021296415.1 Acidimicrobiia bacterium
CGGCGACGGGGCGGGCAACGGCACCGTGGGGAACGGGTCGTGAGCGCCGCCGCCGGCCCGCTGCGGATCCGGGGCGCCTCCTGGCTGGACGTCGCCACGGGCGACTCGGCTCCCGGCGACCTGCTGGTCGACGAGGGGGTGATCCAGCGGGACGACGGGCGCGAGGCGGCGACCACTGACGCCTCGGGGATGACCGCCATGTATGGCCTGTGGGACTGTCACTCCCATCCCGGCGGCCTCATGTACGACAACGCCGGAGTGGGGTTCTTCGAGGGGTTGCCGGACCGCACCATCCGCGCCGGAGAGAACTTCGCCGGTGCGGTGGCGGCGGGCGTCACCGGCGTGCGTTGCCTGTCCGAGGGCGATGAGTTGGACCTGGCTTGGGGCCGGGCCTACGCGGCCGGGACGTCGCTCGGACCGCGGGTCACCGGCGCAGGGCGGGCCCTCCGGACGACCGCCGGGCACGGCACCTGTTTCCCGCGGTACTACACCGGTATGAGCTTGGAGCTGGTCTGCGACGGTCCCGATGACATGGCCCGCGCGGTGCGCCGGCAGCTGGAGCGATCAAGATCATGCTCACCGGCGGCCTCTACAGCCCGCACGAGACCTGCGACGGCGGCCAGTTCACCGCCGCGGAACTGGACGCCGTCATGGACGTGGCCAATCTGCGAGGCATCCCGGTGGCCGCCCACTGCGGCGGCGCCGAGGCGGCGATCGCCTTCTCCGAGCGCGGCGGGCGCTCGGTGGAGCACGGCTACCTGCTCAACGAGGAGGCGGCCACGGTGATGGCCGCCAACGGCACCTGGCTGGTTCCGACGGTGGGTGTCACTCATGATCAGGAGTACATCGAGGCCGAGAAATGGCCCAAACACGCCGCCGAGCGCTCCCGGGAGGTGCTGCCGGGCCACGCCGAGGCGCTGAAGATGTGCATCGCCGCCGGCGTGCGCATCGCCACCGGCGCCGACCTGAACCCCATCGGCGTGCGGCTGCACCGCGAGTTGGAGATGCTGGAGCGGGCGGGCATGGACCGCCGCGCGGTGCTGCACGCCGCCTCGGTGGGCGGCCGCGAGCTCAACGGCTTCGGCGGGGCCACCGGGCCGGCGCCCGGGGCTGCCGCCGATCTGATCCTGCTGGAGGGGAACCCCATGGATTCCCTGGGTGCCCTGCGCCGGCCCCTGCTGGTGGTCACCCATGGCCGCCCCGTGGCCGGCGAGCTGGCCGGGTGAAGTCCGGAATGAGCGGAGGCAATCCATGACAACCGAGACCATCTTCGACTACGCGGCGCGCCGGCGCTCGCTCGGGGCCATCATGGACGGTGCCGGGGTGGATCTAGCCTGGTTCCCCACCGGTGGCGACCTGGAGTACCTCACGGGTTTGCAGCGCCGCGTGCCCACCTTCGGCGACGTGAACTACACCCACGGTTGGGTGGCGGGCGCGTTCATCGTTCGCGGCCGCGATCCGGTGTTCCTGCTGCCGCGCAACTTCGTGGAGTTCGACCTCCCCGAGGGCGTGCCCGGCGAGGTCATCAGCGTGGACGAGATGGACGACGGTGACGCCCTGTTCGCGCAGGCGGCCGCCGCCCTGGGTCCCGCCAGGAAGGTCGCCATCGGCGCCCGAACCTGGGGCACCGCCATCATGCGCCTGCTGGCGGCGTTCGGCGGCGCCGAACTCGTCGACGGCAGCCGCCTCGTCAACCGGATGCGCCGGATCAAGAGCCCCGACGAGCTGGCGCTCATGAAGCGAGCCTGCCTGCTCGCCGACAATGCCATGGCCGAGGTCAGCGACCACGTGCGCGCCGGCGTCACCGAGCTGGAATTGGGCGAGGAGGTGAACTACCACCTGCTGCGCCTCGGAGCGCGTACGTGGTCGTTCGACACGGCGGTGTGGTCGATGGGTCCCGGCGACGACCGCGACGCCAACGTGCGGATCTCCCAGCAGGCGCTGCGCGGCGGCAACGGCATCTCCTTCGACTTCGGCGCCGTCATCGAGGGCTACTGCTCGGACTTCGGCCGGACGGTCCACATCGGCGACCCCGGCGACGAGTACCAGCGGGTCTACGAGGTCGTCATGGCAGCCCAGCAGGCCGGCATCGAGGCGGCGCGCCCGGGCGTCACCGCCGCAGCCGTGCACCGGGCCACCCGTCAGGTGATCACCGACGCCGGCTACGGGGACTGGTTCCGCCACCGCACCGGCCACTGCATCGGCCTGGACGTCCACGAGGAGCCGTTCATCTCCCCCGAGGACAACACGCCGCTGGAGGCCGGCATGACCTTCACGATCGAACCGTCGGTGTTCTGGCCCGGCCGGGTGGGTGTGCGGGTCGAGGACATCGTGGTCTGCACGCCCACCGGCGGCGTGAAGCTCAACGAGTACTCCACCGACCTCGTGGCCAACGACTAGAGCGAGTTCACCGGTCGTGACGCAACAGGGATCCGGCGCGCTCGTCACCGGCGGGGCGCGCGGCATCGGGCGGGCGATCGCCGAGCGGCTGGCGCGCCGCGGCGACACGGTGTTCATCGGCGACCTGGGCGCGACGGGCGCCGCCACGGCCGCCGAGCTGTCCGCCGCCGGCCTGTCGGTCCAGGCGATGGAACTCGACGTCCGCGAGCCGGAGTCGCTGGCCGAGGCGGTGGCGAGCGTCGAGGAGGTGGCCCCGCTCGCCACGATGGTCAACAACGCCGGCGTGGGGTGGATCCGGCCGCTGATCGAGGTCACGCCGCAGCAGTTCGACGACCTCATGGCGGTGAACCTGCGCGGCGTGTTCTTCGGGATCCAGGCGGCCGCCCGCGCCATGGCGGGCCGCGGCGGCTGCATCGTGAACACGGCGTCGACTTCCGGTTTCACCGCCTCGACGACCCCGATGGTGCCCTACGACACCTCCAAGGGGGCGGTGCGGATGCTCACCATCGCCGCGGCTCGCGAGCTGGCTCCGGCGGGCATCCGGGTCAACGCCGTGGCACCGGGCACGGTGGACACGGACCTCACCCGGTCCATCCTCGACGACCCGGGCGTGCTGGAGAGCCAGGCTGCCGAGCGCATCCCGCTGGGCCGGCTGGGCCGGGTCACGGACATCGCCGCCGCCGTGGACTTCCTCAGCTCCGCCGACGCCTCCTACGTGACCGGCCACGTCCTGGTCGTCGACGGCGGCTGGCTGACTTGAGCGCCGGCGTCTCCCTGCAGTACTCGGGCGGCTGTCCGGTCGGGGGCCGGGGTGCCGGTTGCTCCGTCGGCGCGGGCGCAAGGCGTCGCAAAGCGGCCCCCGGCCCCCTCCCTCGGCTTTCGGTTGTCCGGATGGCCCCCGGCGTCGCCACCCTCGGGGGTCGTCATTCCGGCGAAGGCCGGAATCCGGCATCTGAAGAACGGAGAACGACCGCAGGCAGACCACCGGCGGCACAGCCGGAGCACCGAAAGGAAACAGCATGTCAGACAGCACCGTGACCACCGAGGCGGCACCCGAGCCGCGGGGGCCCTACCCGCACGTCCGCATCGACGACGACCACGTCTGGGTCACCGGGCAAATCGGCCGCGATCCTGCCAGTGGCGACTTCGTGTCCGGCGGCTTCGAGCCCGAATTCCATCAGGCCATCACCAACCTGGCGCAGATCCTCGCCGAGGTGGGCTGCTCGCTCGCCGACGTGGTGCAGACTTGCGTGCAGTTCATCGACGAGGGCGATCTCGACTCGATGAACCGCATCTATGGCGAGCGATTTCCCGTGCCGTACCCCGCCCGCACCAGCTTCGGTGTGGCGTTCCTGTGGAAGGGCGCCAAAGTGCAGATCGACTGCGTCGCCCGGCGCCCCTGAGGCCGGCTTTCGGTCGTATAGTCACGCGGTCCAACACCCACCGGAGGCGCCGATGTCCGAGGAGTCCAACGAATCCCAGCCGGGAACCGGCGGCATCCGGCCCGACCTGTGGTCGCGGACGTACCAGATCGGTGTGGTCGTGCGCGACATCGAGCAGGCGGCGGCCTTCTACGAGCGCCTCGGCATCGGGCCGTTCGAGGAGGGACCATCGGCCCACACTCTGGTGCGGAAGATCTACGGCAAGGACGCCCCGGACGTGGCGGTCAAGGGCCTCATCGCTCAGATGGGGAACATCGAGTTCGAGTTGCTCCAGCCGGTGGCGGGCAAGGGCATCCAGGCGGAGTTCCTGGAGCGTCACGGCGAGGGCATCGTGCATCTCTGCGCCTACACCGACGACATCGACCGGGACATCGCTGATCTCACCGGCCTCGGACACGAGGTGATCTCCTACGGGGAGGTCTCCGACGGCGGCCGGTTCGCCTACTTCGAGACCCGCGAGGTGGGCGGCGTGGTGCTGGAACTGTTCCAGCCGGGCGAAACCTTCACGTAGATCGGCGCCGGATGGCCGTGTGCCGCGCCGGGCGTAGACTGCGGCGCGCCCGGCCGGTGGGAACCCGAGCGGGCGCCACCGATGGGAGTGAACGAGGAGCGAGTGGAATGGGCGAATACGACAAGGTCGAGATTTCGTATCCCGAGTTGAAGGGGTTGGCCGACGCCATCGAGGACGGGCCGGGCGACCGGCTGGCGCGCACCAAGGAGGGCGGCAAGATCGACCACGAGGGGCAGCGCCGCTACCTCGAGCGCTATCACGAGATCGCCGCCGACGACCCCATCCAGCAGGGCTGGGACGCCAACGAGAACGAGTTCCACGCAAAGACGAAGATCTTCTCGGTGCTGGCCGACGCCATGGAGTTCGAGCTCGGCAAGGAGGAGGGCAGGGCAGCCGTCTCACGCGCCCGCCAGCGTCAGGGAACCGAGATGGGCACCATGATGGCGGAGCGGTCGCGGGCCAAGGGTGACCGCCTCAGCCTCAACAACTTCTTCAAGGAGTTCTGGAGCTACTTCGCCTGGTCGCCGAAGCTGGACACCGAGCGCTACTTCGAGGACGACGGCAACATGGCCAAGTACGTCCTCCGCCTCAACTGCCCCATCGGCGACTACCTGCGCGACAACGCCCCCGACGTGGAGTTCTCCTCCAACTTCTGCGATCTCGACGAGCACATCGCGGTCACCTACAACCCCAACATCCGCTACTCCCGCAAGCGCTGGGTGCCCGCCGGCGACCACTACAGCGAGCTGATCTGGGAGCTCGACAGCGACGACGTCCTCGACTGAATCAGACGGTCTGTGCCAACCGCAGTTGCAGTGGCCCGGCCCGCGGCTGTCCGGGCGGGGGCCGGGATGCCGTTTGCTCCTTCGGCGCGGGCGCAAGGCGTCACAAGGCGGCCCCTGGCGGCCCCACCCTCGGTGGTCGTCATTCCGGCGAAGGCCGGAATCCATGTTGGTAGCGCTCAACCCTCGGCCCCCTGAGATACGGCGATGACCATGCGTGCGCTGTTGATGGTCGGCGAGAATCGCCTGGAGATGGCGGACATCGCCGTGCCGGAGCGGCCAGGGAACTGGGCGCTGGTGCGGGTGCGGGCCTCGGCGCTGGGGCTGTTCCACCAGCAGATGGCGGCCGGGATGATCGACACCGGGGGCCTGCCGAGGATCCTGGGTCACGAGGTCGTGGGGGAGATCGTCGAGGCAGACTCGCCGGCCACGCCACCGCCGGGCTCGCTGGTGGTGGCCGACGCCGTGGTTGGCTGCGGCGTCTGCGAGTGGTGCGTCCGCGGCAGCGAGAGCATCTGCCCGTGGATGCGCCACCTGGGGATCGACCTGGACGGCGGCTTCGCCGACTACGCCGTCGTCCCCGAATCCAACGTGTTTGCCCTGTCGGCCGACACGCCGCTGGATGAGGCGGTGATGCTGAGCTCAGCCCTGCCGGCTGCGGTGCACGGCATGCGCCGCTCGGGCATCGCCGCCGGAACGCGGATGATCGTTTCCGGTGTCGGCAGCATCGGGTTCACGGTGTGCCAGGTGGCCCGTGCCATGGGCGCCACCACGATCGTGGCGGCCGACGTGGCGGCCGATCATCTCGCAGCAGTCGAGCCCTGGGTGGATGCAACCGTGGACGTCTCGGGCCTCTCACCCAGCGAGTCGGCTGAAGCGCTCCGGGACGCCCTCGGTGCCCGCCACGGCGCCGACCTGACCTTCGAGGCCTCGGGCCATCCCGCCAGCGTCGACACCGTGCTCCGCGCCGCCCGACCGGGCGGGACGGTGGTGCTGATGGGCATCGTCCACGGCTCTGCCACGCTGCACTTCGACGACTTCCTGTTCGACTGCATCAAGCGCGAGCTCAACATCATCGCCACCTTCGGCTTCGCCCGGGCCGACTTCCTGCTCGGCAACGCCCTCTACGAGTCGGGCGCCCTGGATCTGCGCCCCCTCATCGGCCCGACGGTCACCCTGGAGGGCGTCCCCGAAGCCCTGGCGGCCATTGCCGCCGGCGGCACCGGCGGCAAACGCCAAGTCGTCGATGTGGCCATGGCCTGAGCAACTAGCCGGCCAGCCAGCCTCCGTCGACTGGGACGTAGGCGCCGGTCATGAACGAGGCGCCCTCGGAGGTCAGGAAGGCGGCCACCTCAGCGATCTCCTCGGGTTGGCCGGGGCGCCCGAGGGGCGTCTTGGACATCAGGAAGGCCCCCCGCACCGGGTCGGCGATACTGTTGGCGCTCATGGGCGTGTCGATCACGCCCGGGCCGATGACGTTCACCCTGATGTCGTGCTCGGCGAAGTCCAGGGCGAGGCCCTTTCCGAGCATCAGGACACCACCCTTGGAACTCACGTAGGCGGCGAAGTTGGCCAGGGCGATCTTCGAGTTGATCGACCCGATCAGCACGATGGAGCCGCCGTGGCCCTTGTCCCGCATCGCCCGTGCCGACCGCTGAGCGGTGAGGAAGCAGCCGGTGAGGTTGACGTCGACGGTCCGGCGGAAGTCCTCCACACTGAAGTCGAGGCTGTGGCCGTGCAACTCCATGCCGGCGCAGGCCACTGCGTGGTGCAGATCGCCGAAGCGCTCCAGCGTGGCGGCCACCATGGCGTCGGTGGCGGCCTCGTCGGTCACGTCGAGCGTGAAGGACGTGGCCTCCGGAAGTCCGGCTGCGGTGGCCGCGGCGCCGTCGCCGTCGAGGTCCGCACAGACCACGGCGTCGCCGCGGGCCGCCAGCCGGCGGGCGGTGGCCGCCCCGCTCCCGCTGGCGGCGCCGGTCACGATTGAGTCGTCGGTCATGTTGTTCTCGCTTCCTTGGTTCCGGTCGGGGCCACGGCCCGACCGACGGGCGGTGGGAGGCTCAGGGACGCTCGTGGTCGTAGACCCGCTCGGGGCTGATGATCAAGATGACCCGCTCGGACTGCCCATGTACTTCATGGCCAGTTCCTCGATGTTCTCGCGGGCCTGGGGGCCCCGGATCTCGGAGGTCACCCGGCCCCGCACCTCGCTGAAGATGTAGGGGTTCTCGTTGTCGGGCAGCAGGATCGTGACCCGCGGGTCCGCCGCCACGTTGCGGTACTTCCGGCGGTGCACCTCGGTGTTCATGATGAGGTTGGTGCCGTCGGTGTCCACCCACATGACGTGGTTCTGCGGCTGCCCGTCGGGCAGCAGGGTCGACAGGACGGCGAAGGTCTTGGCCTTGGCACGGGTGATGGCTTTGTCGCTCAAGGGCTGTGCGGGCGTGGCTGCGACGTTCATGGTGAAGGATCTCCTCTCGGGCACCGGCGGGCCGCGGGTTCGCCACGGCGAGGACTGAGTCTAAGTAGCTCCACCGGTTCGTGAACCCCTCGCCGGGGGACCTGGCATGGATCGCGGGATGCACGCAGCGGATCACGGCGGTTGCTCGTGCCGCATTGCCGCCTCGTTGCCTCCGCGTGGTAAGAACATCGCTCGTGCATCCACACCGGCCCTCGCCCCCGACGATCCACCGCCCATGACGACGGTGTTGGTGTCCGGCGTGGGCGCCCTCGGCGGTTGGGCGCTGGAGTTCCTGGCGCGCACCCCGGGTGTCGAGCGCATCGTCACGGTCAAGCGCAGCCCCTGGCAGGGGCCCTCCTTGACCACCATCGCCATGCTGGGCTCCGCCATCGAAGGCCACACCAAGCACTTCGAGCACCGCCAGGTCGACCTGGCCGACGAGGTTGCGATGGCGCGGCTGCTGGCCGAGGTTCGTCCCGACGCCGTCGTCCACTCCGCCACGGTGCAGTCGCCGCGGATCCTCAACAGCGCGGCCCTCGATCCCGCCCGGCGCGCCGGGGTCAGGGCTGCCACCTTCGGGATGTGGCTGCCGTGGCAGCTCTGGCCCGCCGCGCAGTTGATGCGGGCCGTCGAGTTGGCCGGCATCGACACGCACGTCGTGAACGCCTCCTTCCCCGATGTCGTCAACGTGGCAATTTGGAGGCGCTTCGGCCACGGCCCGTCGGCGGGTGCGGGCAATCTGGAGGTCTGCGCCGCGCGCGTGCTGCGCTACGTCATGGCCACGACCGGCCGGCCGGCGGCGGACATCGACGTTTCGCTCGTCGGCTCGCACGCTCTGCTGACCCGTGGAACGGTGGTGCCGCACCACTTCCGGCTGACCATCGACGGTGTCGACGCCACCGACCATGTGGACCTGACAGCGGCGCTGTCGACCTGGCCCGAGGTGGTCAACTGGCACGGCGAAGTGCCGAACTCGCTCTACGCCGGCTCCGCCGTGAAGAACGCCCTCGCCCTGGTGGGCACCGCGCCGCTGTCGACCCACGTGTCTGCGCCGATGGGGCTGCCCGGCGGCTACCCGGCGGTGGTTGGCTCCGGCCGCATCGAGTTGCGGCTGCCGCCGGGCCTCGAGGAGGCGGAGGCAGTGGCCATCAACGACGGCGCGGCCCGTTTCGACGGCATCGAGCGGATCACCGACGATGGGACGGTCGTGTACACAGCGGAGTCCCGTGCTGCAATGGAGAATCTCGGCTACCGCTGCGAGGCGGTGGAGTTCGACGACCTCGCCCGACGCTGCGACGAGTTGCGCGACGTCTACCGGCGCCTGATATCGGAGGGGAATGATGCCTGAGTTCACCCGCAAACCGCTCGAGGGGCTGCTGCCGCTGATCCCTCTCAGCCTGGATGGACGGCGTGCGTCACAGCATCGGACTGGTGGCGGCCTCGGGGGCGCCGGGCTGCATCGTCTTCGGCTCGATGGGGCAGATGACCAGTGTCTCGCCGGCGGAGTTCGACGCCGTGTGCGAGACCGCCGTGGGCGCCGGCCATGAGGGAGGCCTGGCCGTCGTCGTGGGCTCCACGGCCAGCTACCAGCAGGAGGCCGTACGCCGGGCCCGCTACGCCGAGGCCT
>JAGWAL010000030.1:0-11121 GCA_021296415.1 Acidimicrobiia bacterium
GTGCCCTACCGCAGAATGACGGTAGGGGCGCCCGATTCAGGCCTTCGCCGCCACGTGGTGGTGGTGATGGTCCTCCTCGCAGCAGTCGCCGTGATGATGGTGATGATGCGTCTCCTCGCAGCAGTCACCGTCGTCGTGCGACGCCTCGGCGTGGTGGTGGTGGTGGTCCTCCTCGCAGCACTCGCCGTGATGGTGATGATGATGCGTCTCCTCGCAACAATCGTCGGCGTGGGCGTCGGCCATCCTGGATTCTCCTTCGGTCGTTTCCGGCGGCAAGGGACGGAGCCGACGGATCATCGTGAATGGTTCTCGTTTTTATTGCTTGATTCTCGTGTAGTCCCTTGCCTTTGACTATACCACCGGGATACAGTCTCGGGTTGCCGTTACGGGTCACGTCGCATTCCGCGATTCAACGAGCTGTGCCTGCGGTCAGCTCCAATGTCCTGCGGTCGGCCCGTCGCCCAGAGAACAGATCGGAATGTTGATGAGCAAACACGGAGAGCCATCGGAACAGTTGATGAGCAAACACGGAGAGCCATCGGAACACCACGATCATTCCCACGACCACGGGCACGGCCACGACCACGACCACGACCACGATCATTCCCACGACCACGACCACGGCCGCAAGCGTTGGTTCAGACGTGAGCACGGTCATTCCCACGACCACGACCACGACCACGCTCATGGGCATCATCACGGTCCCGGGCACACCCACGAACACGACCTCCGGGGTGTCAGCAAGCGCAAGCTCTGGGCCGCCTTCTGGCTGATCTCCGGATTCATGGTCGCCGAAGTGATCGGCGGCATTCTCTCGGGGAGCCTGGCCCTGCTGGCGGACGCCGGCCACATGGTCACCGACGCGGCCAGCATCGGCCTGGCCATCTTCGCCATGCGGATGGCCGAGCGCCCCGCCTCCATCGAGCGCACCTTCGGCCACCACCGCACCGAGATCCTGGCGGCCATGATCAATGCCCTCAGCCTCTGGCTGATCGCCGGCTTGGTGATGTCGGAGGCTTACGAGCGGTTCTTCGACGTGCCCGAGATCGAGGGCAACCTCCTGTTGATCGTCGGCGCGCTCGGCTTGGCCGTCAACATCGCCGCCGCCTGGGTGCTGCACGCTTCCACCGGGCACAGCGTGAACGTGGAGGGCGCGTTCCAGCACGTCATGGCCGACCTCTACGGCTCGGTCGGCGTGGTCGTCTCGGGCATCCTCATCCGGACGCTGGGCTGGAACATCGCCGACCCGATCCTCAGCGTGGTCCTTTCCCTCCTGATCTTCTACAACTCCCTCGGACTGGTGCGCAAGGTGTTCCACGTTCTCATGGAGGGCACGCCCCACCATCTCGACGTCTACAAACTCTGCCACGACATCGAATCACTGGAGGGTGTCACGGTGATCCACGACGTGCACGCCTGGAGTATCTCCGCAGACGAGGAACTCCTGACCGCGCACGTGCTCATCGATCCGGACTGGACGGGTGACGTCCAGGAGCTGCTCGAGGAGGTTCGCCGGATCGCCTACGAGGACCACAAGCTCACCCACGTCACGATCCAGCTGGAGACCTCGACGCGGAACTGCAAGGAGAGGCACCACGTCGGCCATCTCGAAGCCAAGAGCCGCGTTCGCGCCTGAGTGCGCCCGTCGATGATGCCAATCCCCGCCGGCGCCATTCCGGCGGAGGCCGGAATCCACTGTCCCGCAACGCCGTCCGGGCGTGCCGCGGACTGCCGGGCAGTCAGCCGGCGAGCGCCGCGCCGCCGCGGGGCCGCAAGCTCCCGACGAGGCGATCGAGGATCTCGGTCAGGAGAGCCGTGGACGTGCCGAAGTTGAGGCGCACGTAACCCTCGCCCCCCGTCCCGAATTCGTGACCCTCGGAGGTGCGCACCCCCGCCATCGCCCGGATTCTGGCCGCCGGGTCGGAGCCCAGGTCGAAGGCGGACACGTCCAGCCACGCCAGGAACGTCGACGCCGGCAGATGGCAACCGATCGCGGGCAGCTCCGACCCCAGCACGTCGACCACCAGCCGCCGGTGCCGGTCGAACAACGCCACGAGTTCATCGAGCCAGCCGGCACCGTGCCGCCACGCCACCATCGCCGCCTCGACACCGGCACGACCGACCCCGCCGAGCAGGTGGGCGGGCATCGCCAGCTCGAAGCGAGNCCGAAGACGGCGACAGCCGCCCGCAGGCCCGAGATCGCAAAGGCCTTCCCCGCCGAGTAGAGGGCCACGGTGTGCTCGGCGGCGCCCGGCAATGCCAGTGTGGGGTGGTGACCTCCGCCGGGGTAGACGAGATCGAAGTGGATCTCGTCGCTGACGAGGATGACGTCGTGGCGGCGGGTCAGTTCCACCATGGCCTGCAGGTCCTCGCGGCTGTAGAGATGACCGGTCGGATTGTGGGGACTGCACAGCAACAGGATGCGGGCAGCCGGTTCGCGCTCGAGCAGTGCCGCCAGGTCGTCGAGTTCGAGGCGCCACCCGTCGGCGTCGTGGCGCAGCGGAACCTCGAGGCTGCGCCGACCCAGGCTCGGGGCGACATCGTGGAAGTACGGGTAGACGGGAGGCGTGGTGACGACGCCTTCGCCGGGTTCGGAGAACGCCGCCACAACGGCCCAGATGCCCTGCAGCACGTCAGCCGTCGGAACCACGAACGCCGGATCGGGGCGCCAGTGGTGACGGATCTCGCACCAGTCCGCGAAGGCGCCGGCCAGGTCGCCCACCCGGCGGCTGTAGCCCACATCGGGTAGGTCGGCCAGGCGCCGGAGGGCGTCCCGCACCACCGGCGGCGGCCCCAGATCGTGTTCAGCGATCCACGCCGGCAGCACTTCCGGTGGATCGATGCCCCACTTCAGGTTGCCACCGGCTCGTTTGGCCGCTTGGTCGACGCGGTCCCGGACCAACGCCTCCCGGAGATGATCTCCAGAACGGGGATCGCTCGCCTCTCCACCGCTCACAGCCGCCATTGTTACAGCAGTCAGGGCCCGCCCGATGCCGCATCCCAGGGCACTTCGAGCGTCGCGGTACGCTCTCGCCATGTCAATCGTTGACGGGACTGATTCCGCCGGTGATCGAGACGCCCTCCACGACGAGGTTTGCCTGCGCCTCGAGGCGCAGGGACGGCGCTTCACGTCCAATCACCGGCTGGTCATCGACGTACTGGCGGATGCGGGGCAACCGCTGACCATCCCGCAGATCCTGCCGCGCACCCCCGGGGTGCCCCAGAGTTCGGTCTATCGCACGCTCACCGTCCTCGAGGAGGCCGGGGCAGTGAGCCGGCTGGTGGTGGGATCGAATCACGCGCACTTCGAGCTGTCCGAGCATCTGGGCCGGCATCACCACCATCTCGTCTGCCGGTCGTGCGGCACCGTCACCGACATCGACTTCACTCCTGAGACCGAGGCGATCATCGAATCGGCACTGGCGGACGTGGCGGGCCGGCGCCGCTTCCGAGTCGACGAGCACCAGATCGACGCCATCGGTTTCTGCGCCGACTGCGCCTGAACAGAGATCTTCCGCCGGCTCCGCGGCCGCGCCGCGGCGCGTGCATCGTTCAGCCGGGCCCGCGAATCAGCAGTGGCTGTGCCGCGGCCGGCGTGCCTCGACGGGCGGGCCGGCTCCGGACTTCAGGAGTGGACGCCGGCCGACTCCGGATCCGGGTGGGCGTGGTGGTCGTGGGTCAGGTGGACCGGCCGGCCGGTCTCTGAATCTCTGAGCGTGTGCGCCGTGGCGCACTCCTCGGCCCATTCGTGCATCTCCATCGTCCGCCCGGCGTACGAACTCCGCAACAACTCGGCTTTGAGGATCTCCCGCGGCGGTCCCTGGGCCAGGAGACGCCCGGCAAGCAGAAGCACGTGGTCGCAGTGATTCGCCTCGTCGAGATGGTGGGTCGACATGACCACCAGGACGCCGCGCTCGCGCTCCTCGTCGACCACCTCCAGGATGCGCGCCTGGCTGACGATGTCCAGGCCGGTGATGGGCTCGTCCAGCAGCAGCATTCCGGCGTCCTGGACGAGGACCTGTGCCATGAGCACGCGCTGTCGCTGACCCGTGGACAGCTCACCGAACTGCCGACCCATGAGGTCGTCGATCTCCATCCGATCCGCGGCCTCCCGCGCGGCGCGGCGGTCCGTGGCCCCCAGCCGGCCGAGCAGGCCCCTCCGCCGGTAGCACCCCATGTTGACGACCTCGGAGACGGTCAACGGCATCCAGGTGCTCACACCGCGGTGGTGAGGCATATAGGCCACCGAGGACGGGCGCGAGACGACACCGGAGGTCGGCGTCACGATCCCCGCCAGCACGTGTAGGAGCGTGCTCTTCCCGGCGCCGTTCGGACCGATGAGCGCCGCCGTGAAACCCCCCGGGAGTTCCAGCGTGACATCGGCCAGGGCGCAAAGGCTCCCGTAGTAGACGGTCACCCCGTCAACGCGCAACGCGGGTCTCGTCGAGGTCGCGGGCAGGGTCGAAGCCGTCGTCACTGCCATCGTCGTCCTCCTCTCCTCCCGGTTCCGAGCCTCACCGGCCCGAGCGAAGCCTAGCCGCGGCTCACACCCGTCCCGAGGCGCCGCGACGCCCGGGACCCACCGGCACGTGCCGGTCGCGACGGTGCTTGATGCGCTCCACGAGTGTCGATATCATCAGAGTATGGTTCTCATTCTGAAAACGCTCCAATCCACCCGCACGCCTTCTCGCACGCCGACAGCCGGGCACCCGCCCGGTCCGGGCAACCGGCAACCCCGGAGAGGATCGATCCGAGGTCGCCCGCTGGCTGCGGCCACCTGTGTGGTGGCGTTGCTGGTGGCTAGCTGCTCCGGTGAGGATTCCGCCGGCGGCGTCGAATCCACGCCTCCGGTAGCTCCCGATCCACCCGCGGCGGTCTCCGACGCGCCTGCCGCCGCAGAGACCGAGGAGGTCGCCGAGGCGGAACCAGCTCTGATCATGGCGACCACGACCATCTGGGCCGACGTGACGCGCAATGTCGCCTGCGGCGGCCTCGCCGAAGTGGAATCCATCCTGCCGCCGCTCGCCGATCCGCACGACTACGAGCCGTCCATGTCGGACCGTGCCCGGCTCGACCAGGCGGACATCATCGTGACCAACGGCCTGGAACTCGAGGAGGGACTCGAGGACATCCTGGAGTCGGTGGAAGCCGACGGTACGCCCGTGTTCACCGCCGGCGACTACATGACCACGCTGGAGTTCGACGCCGAGATGTTCGGCGGCCACCACGACGAGGAGGACGAGGGCGAGGACCACGGCGACGAGGACGGAGACGACGACGAGGACGAGGACCACGCCGACGAGGACGAGGACCACGCCGACGAGGACGGAGACGACGACGAGGACGAGGACCACGCCGACGAGGACGGAGACGACGAGGACGAGGACCACGCCGACGAGGAAGACGGCCACGGGTCGGAGGATCCGCACGTCTGGCTGGATCCCGTCCGGGTCGCCCAGGCCGTGGAGAACCTCGGCCCGGCTCTCGTTCAGCTGGCGGGCCTCGACGCGGACCGCGTGGCAGCGTGCACGGACGCCTATCTGGCCGAACTGGCGGACCTGCACCGGGAAATCACCGAATCGCTCGCGCCGGTGCCGGCCGCGCAGCGCAAGCTCGTGACCAACCACGACTCCCTCGGCTACTTCGCCGACCGCTACGACTTCGAGGTGATCGCGACCACGCTGGCCGAACCCAGCCCCGCGGACCTGGAGGAACTGGCGCACGTGATCGAGGAGAACGGCGTCCCGGCCATCTTCGCCGAGGCCCTTCACGGCGCGGGAGAGGCCAGCGCCCTCGCCGAGCAGCTCGACGGGGTGACCATCGCGAGTCTCTACACCGGCGCCCTCGGCGAGGCGGGCTCGGGCGCGGAGACCTACGTCGCGATGATGCGCCACAACGCCCGCACCATCGCCGGGACCCTCGGCGGCTGAGAGCGCTAGGCACGCCATCGGACGCTGCCCACCGCGCTCGACGGTCGGCGGGTGCGGGGCAGCGTCCCTGCGAGCAGGTTCTGCGAATGACTCTCACATTCACCCACCGGAGCGACTAGAACTGCGACAGTGGACTTCCTCGTCAACCCGTGGGAGTGGTGGGTCGAGCCGTTCCTCACGAACCCCTTCATGCGCCGGGCCCTCGCGTCGGCCCTCCTTGCGGTGCTGTCCACGTCGATCATCGGCACGTGGGTCGTCCTGCGCGGACTCAGCTTCCTCGGTGACGCCCTGGCCCACGGCGTTCTCCCCGGCATCGCGATCGCCCTCGTCCTCGGAGGGAACGTCCCTCTGGGCGCCTTCGTGGCGGCACTGTCCATGGTCGGCGGGATCAACCTGTTGCGCCGACATTCCCCTCTCCCGGAGGACACCGCCATCGGCCTGCTGTTCGTCGGCATGCTGGCGCTGGCCGTGGTCATCATGTCCAGCCAGTCGGGCACCTACGTGGGCGACCTCACCGGCGTGCTGTTCGGTTCGATCGCCGGTGTCACCGAGAGCGACCTCTACCGCCAGCTGATCACCACCGCCATTCCGTTGGGTGGGGCGCTCCTGTTCCACCGCGCCTTCCTGGTTCTCACCTTCGACGAGATGCAGGCCCGGATGCTGGGGATGCGGCCCCGGCTGGCACACTTCGTCCTCCTTGCACTGATCGCCGTGGCGATCGTGTCGTCGTTCGAGGTCGTGGGGTCCCTGCTGGTGTTCGCCCTGCTGATCGGACCACCTGCGACGGCCGCGATCCTGGTGCGGCGCGTACCGGTTCTCATGGCCCTCGCAACGGTGATCGGAGCGATCACGACCACCGTGGGGATCCTGGTGAGCTACCACCACGACACCGCCACCGGCGGGACCATGGCGCTCAGCACGGTGGCGCTGTTCATGATCGTGCTGACGATCCGGACGCTCACACAGAAGGTCCGTACACGCCTTCATCGGCTGGGACACGGAACCAGTGGCACCGTTCGGGCCACTCCCGCCGGCTGACGCGGGGTCGCTGCCGTTAGGTTCGGCTCCCGCCCGCGTCGCCGAGCGCCTCGAACAGGTATCGCCCGGACGAGCGCTGTGACAGGATGAGATAAGAGGGCTCGCCGGCGACGTCGTTTCGTGCGAGCGTGCACGCCACCCTGGCCACTGAGGCGCCGCAGACCGCCCCGTTGGGCAGCATCTCCTCGGACGTGTCGATGCTGCACACCGCGGCCAGCACGTCCCGGGCTGCTGGGCCGGTCAGCCGGAACATCGCCAGACCGTGCGTGAGGTCAACGGTCACGGCACCGGATGCCGGGGGGCCAGGGTCGGACCGCTCCCCTAACAGCAGCCACTCCCCGGGCCGGACGCCGCAGACCAGGACACCGTCGGGCTCGGTCGTCGAGGTGCCGAATGCAACGCCCAGGAGCCCCCGGACCAGCCCGTCGGACTCGAAATCCTCATAGACCAGGAGTTTCGGAGTTGGCGACTGATCACGCAGGCTCCAGCCGGTGCCGCTCACCTCGCGGGTGCCGGCGAAGGGACCGGTGAACTCGGCTTGCTCAGGCATGACGTCGACCCCTCACCGGTGGATCCCCGCCTTCGCGGGGATGACGATGCCTGGGGCAGGGGCGCACGAAGGGTCAGCCACGGAGCCGCTCTCCGCCGGGATCGAAATGGGCGTGGTGGGCCATGACCACCGCACGGTGGCGCCGGCCGTCGGTTCCGACGACGGTGAGGGCGGTCTCCGGCGAGGCGTGGGTGGCTTCCACCTGCGCCAGGCAGATCGAGCGCTCCAGCGTCGGCGAGAACCGTGACGAGGTGATCCGGCCGATGATCCGCTCCGTGCCATCCGGCCCGGCGGCCACGATCTGGCAGGCCTCCGGCGGCACGTAGCCGGGTTCGGTCGGCTGCACCGCAACCAGCCGCGGCAGAGCCTCGGGACCTGCGGCCCCAGGCTCGCCCTCGAGCGCCCACTGGAGCTCCGGTCGACCCGTGAAGTCCTGCTTGTCCAGCTTGATCAGCCACTCCAGGCCGGCGGTGGGCGCCTTCGTGAGGGCGTCGGTGTCCTGACCGACGATGAAGTGCCCCTTCTCGAGGCGCATGATGCGCTGGGCCTCGAGGCCGAAGGGCGCCACACCCAGATCGTCACCGGCGTCGAGCAGCGCCTGCCACACGTGCGGCCCGTAGCCGGCCGGCACGTGCAGTTCGTAGGAAAGCTCCCCGGTGAAGCCGATGCGCCACATGACGCATCCCGCCACGCCGGCCACGGCACCGGTGCGCACCTGCATGTACTTGAACGCCTCCGGGCTCGGGTCCACGCCTTCGACCAGGCGCTCCAGCAGGGTGCGCGACCTGGGACCGGCCACGTTGACGCTGGTGAAGGCGTCGGTGACGGGTGTGACCCGCACCCGCCAGTCGGGGTGCTCGGTCTGTAGCCAGTTCTGGATCCAGACCTCCATGGTGCCGGCACCGGAACTGGTGGTGCTCATCAGGTAGTGGTCCTCACCGAGCCGCCCGGTGACGCCGTCGTCGAGGATCACGCCGTCCTCGGCGCACATCACGCCGTAGCGCACCGAGCCGACGGCCAGCCGCCGCCACTTGTTGACGTAGAGCAGGCTCAGCAGGTCGGTGGCGGCGGGCCCCCGCACGTCGAGCTTGCCGAGCGGGCTCACGTCGATGATGCCGACGTTGGCGCGCACGTTGCGCACCTCCGCCTCCGGGTCGCCGTAGTGCTCGGGACGGATCCACTGGCCGGCCTGAATCGGCGTCATCCCGGCGGCGACGTGCAGATCGTGCAGCACCGAGACGCGCACCGGCTCGAACATGCGCCCGGCGAGGGCGCCGAGGGTCACCGGTGCGAAGGGCGGGCGCCATGTGGTGGTGCCGACCTCGGCGACGGTCGAGCCGGTGGCCTCGGCCAGCGTCGCGACCGTGTTGACCGTCTCGAGCTTGCCCTGCGCCGAGCCCATGGTGGCCGTGGTCCAGCGCTTGACGAGCTCGACCGAATCGAATCCCTCGGCGGCGGCGTTGCGCAGGTCCCGCGAACTCACGTCCTCGGAGAGGTCCACGATGCCGTCGCTGCTCGAGCGGTACAGCTCCGGGTGCGGGTCCCGGTCCAGTGGCTCTCGCTCGTCGGGTGGGAACGGCGGCTCGGGACCGAGCGGCGGCGCAGCCCACGCCGTGGCCACCTGCAGGCGGTGCGCCAGGTTGGCGGCGCGAGCCGCGGCCAGGCGGCCGGTGGCCTCGCCGTGGCTGACGAGCTCGTCCAGCGAACCGTCGCCGGCGATGCCGCCGGTGCTGAGCACGGTGCCGGACTCGCCCTGTGGGGACCCTGGCACCGCTGGGAAGAAGCGGGCAGCCGACGGGTCGTAGGTTGGCCGAACCCCCGCCATGTTCAGCAGCGTCGTGGGGGCCGTCCAGCCGGTGGCCGTCACGAGCAGGTCGACATCGAGTCGCGTGCCGTCGGAGAGCACGACCCGCTCCACTCCCCTGCTGGATCCCTCGGCGGCGGTCACCGTCCGGCCACCGCGTGCGTCCACCAGTTCCACGGCGACGCCGGCGGCGTCGAGGTCGGCGGCGGCGTCGTCACCCGCCTCGTTGGCGCTGAGCACCATCGCGTTCGTACCGGGGCGCACGGACCAGAGGTTGAGCAGGCGGCGGACGCCCTGCGAGAGCATCACGCCGGGTCGGTCGTTGCCCCCGAACACGTAGGGGCGCTCGATCAGGCCGGCAGCCACCACGAGTACCTTGGCCCGCGCCTTGACGAGACACTCGGGGCCGCCGGCCGGAGCCCGCTCGACGATGCCCAGCCAGTTGTCCTCCCAGCGGCCGCACACGGTTGCGTCGGTGAGGATCTCCACGCCGGCGGCGTGGGCCGCGTCGGCGAGTTCGACCGCCGCGGCGCGCCCGGACTCGCCGCTCCAGCGAAGGTGCCCGCCGGTGGCGCGCTCGTGCTCCACCAGCAGCACACGTGCCCCGGCCCGCGCCGCCGCCACCGCCGCAGCCAGGCCCGCCGGTCCGCCGCCGGCCACCACCACGTCCGGGTGGGCGTAGCGCTTCTCGTGGCGCCGCGGCAGGTCGTCGGGGTCGATCACACCACCGGGAGCGAAGCGGGCGAGCACCTTCTCGTAGGCGGGCCACAGCCACCGGGGCCGCATGAACGTCTTGTAGTAGAAGCCGGCGCTGAGGGCGCGCCCGCCGAGTGCGGTGAGCGCCTTGGCGTCCCAGCGCAACGACGGCCAGGCGTTCTGCGCCGACACCGCCATGCCGGCCTCCAGCAGGCGGTGGCCACCGCGCACGTTCGGCTCTTCGCCCACCTGCAGCAGCGTGTTCGGATCCCAATAGTCGGCGGTCAGGATCCCCCGGGGTCGGTGGTACTTCATGCTGCGGGAGAACACGCGGCAGCCGCTCGCCGCCAGCGCCGAGACGATCGTGTCACCCTCGAAACCCGCCACCGCGCGACCGTTCCAGGTGAACTCCAACATGCGCTCGCGGTGGATCACTTCGCCGGGCCGCGGGGGCAGCCGGTTGGGACTCACGCGCACCGTCCGTCTCGGGTGGACGCCGCGTTCATGTTCGGCGGGATGGCTCGCTGGATGGACCCAGCGGCGGGTTGCGGAAGCGATTCTCACCGCGATGACGCTCGGCGACGAAGAACCGTTGGCAGCCGAGACGGCAGAACCACCTCTCCCGAGTCCAGCCGGCAGGGTTCTCCTCCTCGTAGAGGTAGGCGCGCCACGCAGCCGGCGTGACATCGGACGGGTCGGGGCGCGGCCCGGTCTCCCCCACCAGGGTCAGATCGGCGCTGTTGCGGGGTCCGCAGTTGGGGCAGGGAACCAGCAGCATCAGTGACCCACCGCCGCGGCGCCCTTCTCGCCGACCAGCCGGCCCTCGTCGAACCGGCTCAGCGTGAAGGGCTGGATCAACTCCGGGATCTCGCCGCGGGCGATGCAGGCGGCAAGTTGCTCGCCGGCCACCGGGGCGGCCTTGAACCCGTAGGTTCCCCAGCCCACGTCGCAGTAGAAGCCCGTCACAGGTGTGGGGCCGATGATCGGCGAGTAGTCCGGCGTCATGTCGCAGAGCCCGGACCATTGCCGCAGCAGCCGCATCCGCCCCAGGCCGGGCATGAGTTGCAGCACGTGGCCGGCGAGTTCCTCGGCGAAGGCCAGCG
>JAGWAL010000030.1:11185-36570 GCA_021296415.1 Acidimicrobiia bacterium
GCAGCGAGCCCGACACCACCACAGCCGGCAGGAACATCTTCACCGGCTCGGTGACCGCCGCCTGCAGCGGGTGGGTGGAAATCGGCAGCCGCAGACCGGCCATGGCAGCCACCAGCGACGCCCAGCCCGCCGTGCAGTTCACCACCACCGGCGCCGAGACGACGCCCCGATTGGTGCGGACGCCTGTCAGATGCCCACCGGGTCCCTTCCCGCCTGGCTCGGATCCGCCGGCCACGTTGATGTCCAGAACCTCGGTGGTCTGGTGCATCTCCACACCGAGCGCCGCAGCGGCCCTGGCATATCCCCACACCACGGCGTCGTGGCGGATGATGCCGCCGGGCGGATGGTGCAGGGCACCCAGGATCGGATACCGGGGAGCCTCGGAGGTGTCCAGAGCCGGCACCAACTGCTTGATCTCGCCCGGACCGATCACCTCGGAGTTCACGCCTTGGTGCTTGTTCACCTCGGCCCGCCAACGCATGGTGCGCAGCGCCCCGTCGCTGTGCGCCAGGGTCAGGTGACCGCGCCGGGAGAACATCACGTTCAGGTTCAAGTCGACCGCCAGCCTCTCGTAGAGCTGGACTGACCGGTCGTAGAAGGCCACTCCCTCGGGTGTCAGGTAGTTGGAGCGCACGATCGCCGTATTGCGCCCCGATCCGCCGCCACCCAGGTAGCCCTTGTCCAGGACGGCCACGTTGGTCATCCCCCAGTTCGCGGCGAGGTAGTAGGCGGTCGCCAGCCCGTGCACTCCCCCACCGATGACCACGACGTCGTAGCTGTCGCGCAGGTCGGTGCTGCGCCAGATCGGCGGCCAGGGCCGCTTGCCCCGCCGGAGCAGCGCCGCCGCCGAGTAGCGAGCCGGGTAGCGGGCACGACGGGCGCGGGCCCCCGGCCCGGCCCCAGCCGCTGGAGCGTCGCCGCCACTCATCGGGTCATCACGTCGCGGGTTATCGGTCGGCCGGCCGGGGCGGGTAGACCTTCAGAGACAGGAACCGCACCGGGAGTTCCACCAGGGCGGTGGGGCCGTGGGCGACCTCGCCGTGGAATTGCATCGTGTCGCCGGGCCCCAGCAGGTAGCGGTTCGAGCCGTAGCCGTACTCCATGGAGCCTTCCAGCACGTACAGCAACTCCACACCGGGGTGCTGGTAGAGCGGGAACACCTCATCGGCGGACGAGAGGGTGATGAGCAGCGGCTCGATCTGCCGCTCGGGTCCCCTCAATGCTCCCAGGTCCTGGTAGCTGCGTCCCCTGCCGCTGCCGGAGTGGATGATCTCCAGCCCCTCTCCGGCGCGCACGATCACGGCGTCGTGCTCCTCGTCGAGGCCGCGGAACAGCGCCGTGATGGGCACGTTCCCGGCGCGGGCGAGCCGCCCGAGGGTGGCGATGCTCGGGGCGGTCCGGCCGTGCTCGATCTTGGAGAGCATGCCGATGGAGACGCCTGCCGTCTCTGCGTACTGCGCCATGGTCAACCCGAGGTCGCGGCGGATCGCCCGCACCCGCTCCCCCACGACCGCGCAGACCTGCTCGGCGTGCGACGGTGAGGCGCCGTCAGCCTCCTCGTCGGCTTCGGCGGCGGGAACCACGTGCACGCGGCCGCCGCCTCAGAACAGGTCGAGGTAGGTGTCCACCTCGAACTGGGTCACCTGTTCGTGCCAGCGGCGAAACTCCTCGCGCTTCACGTCTGCGAAGTAGTCCACGTAGTCACCACCGGGTACCTGCCCGAGCACCGCCCGCAGGACCTCATCGCCCGCCAGGTTGTCCGCCGCGTGCAGGAGCGTCGGCGGCATGGCCACAATGCCCCGCTCGGCGACCTCGGCGAGGCTGAGCGTGTAGAGGTTGTCGTTGTTCGGCTCCCCGGGGTCGGCGCCGGCATCGATGCCCGCCAGCCCACAGCCCAGCAGCGCGCTGAAGGCCAGGTAGGGGTTGGCCGAGCCGTCCATCGCCCGCACCTCGATGCGTCCCGGCTCCGGCACCCTGATCATCTGCGTGCGGTTGTTGCCGCCGTAGGACACGTAGGCGGGCGCCCAGGTGGCCCCCGAGTCCGGCGGGCCCACTCCCATGCGCTTGTAGGAGTTCACCGTGGGGCACAGCACGGCCACCAGGGCGGTGGCATGCTCCAGCACGCCGGCAACGAAGCCGTACGCCAAGGGGCTGAGGCCCAGGCCGCGGGGGTCGTGATCGGTCTCGAAGAGCGGCTCGTCGCCGTCCGCCGACCAGAGGCTCATGTGCGCGTGGAGGCCGTTGCCGGTCTTGTCCCCGAAGGGCTTGGGCATGAAGCTGGCGTACAGACCGCGGCGGGTGGCCAGCGTGTGCATCATGAGGCGCAGCACGATGAGCCGGTCGGCGGTGGTGAGGGCATCGGCGTACTCGAAGTTCTGCTCGAACTGCCCGTTGGCGTCCTCGTGGTCGTTGGCGTAGTTGCCCCAGCCGAGGGCGTCCATGTGGCGCGAGACCTCGGTCAAATGGTCCAGCATGCGGGTCAGCCCGCGGGCGTCGTAGCAGGGCAGGTCGCTGAGGTCGCGCTCGTCGGCCACCCGGATGGTTCCGTCGTCGTTGCGGGCCACCAGGGAGTACTCCGCCTCCACGCCCGCCTTCAACACCAGATTCCGTTCGGCCGCCGCAGCGAGTGCCCGGCGCAGGATGACCCGCGGGGCGTACGGCCAAGGCTCGCCCTCCACCGTTGGGTCGCACTGCATGGCCGCCACGTTGGGCTGCCACGGCAGCACCATGTAGGAGTCGGGGTCGGGGATGGCCGCGATGTCGGGATCGGCCGGCGACTGCCCGATGGGCCCGGCGGCGAACCCGGCGAACCCGGCACCGTCGTTCATCAGCCCGTCCAGGTTGCTGACCGGCACCAGCTTGGCGCAGGGCTTGCCGTGCATCTCCACGAACATGGCGTAGACGAACTCGACGCCATCGCTCCCGACCCGCTCGCGTATCGCCTCGATCCTGTCGCTGCTCATGTCGCTGCCCCCTTGCACCTGCTCGGTTCCCGACCCGCCAGAGCGTAGGCGGGCTCTCCTGCCGGGACGGACCCGGGAGCGACGCTGATCGCTCTCCTGCGGCCCCTCCGTCGCTCCGGCTCACCTCGAGACAACGGGTACCTCAAGAATGAGTATCCGGAGGAAAACTATTTCACTATAATAGTCGAAGATTGCCGGGTATGCCGCCCTTTCCGCCGGGTCTCCTCGAGTTCGTGGGCCGGCAGCCGAGCGGAGTGCCAGGTCGACGGAAGGGGTGGCCGAACATGTGCGGGATCGTCGGGCTGTTCCTCAAGACACCGCGCCACGAGCCCGAACTCGGCCGGCTGGCGGCCGGCATGCTCGAGCAGATGCGCGACCGGGGTATGGACAGCGCCGGTTTCGCCGTCTACTCCGGTGACGACCCCACCAGGGTCAAGATCACGGTGCTCGCCGAGGGCTTCGAGGCCGACTGGGCCGCCGCTCGAGGTGGTTTGGAAACGGCACTGGGCGCCGAGGTGTCACTCGACCGGATCTACGATCACGCCACGTTCACCACCGGCGGCGACGGCAGAGCCGCCCGGCAGTGGCTCATCGAGAATCTGCACGGCGCCACCGTGCTGAGCTACGGGCACGCCATCGAGTTGTTCAAGGCCGTGGGCGACCCCAGAGGTGTGGCCGAGCGTTACGGGCTGGCGGAGCGGACCGGCACTCACGCCATGGCGCACACCCGCATGGCCACCGAGTCGGCGGTCACCACCAACGGGTCGCACCCGTTCTCCACCGGCGCCGACACCTGCCTGGTGCACAACGGCTCGCTGTCCAACTACAACCGCCTGCGCGAGGTGCTGGAGAACAAGGGTGAGACCTTCCAGACCGAGAACGACTCCGAGGTTGCCGCCGGCTATCTGTCGTGGCGGCTGCGCGAGGGCGACACCATCGGCGAGGCCCTCGAGCGCAGCCTCGACGACCTCGACGGTTTCTACACCTTCGCCGTCGGGGTGCGGGACGGCTTCGCCGTGCTGCGCGACCCAATCGCCTGCAAGCCCGGCGTGATCGCCGAGACCGACGACTGGGTGGCCATGTCGTCGGAGTACCGGGGCATCGCCACCCTGCCCGGGGCCGGCGACGCCGACATCTGGGAGCCCGCGCCGGCCGTGGTCTACACCTGGAGTCGGGGGAGATCATGACCCCAGCCGTCCCTGTGAGCGGCGCCGCCGAGCTGGACCTCGCCCGCAGCGACCTCCGGTCGGTGAACCGGACGCTGCACGACGCCGGCGACGGCCACTTCGTGCTCCGCAACCCGCAGGGGGCGCACGCTCTGGCCGCCGGCCTGGATGCTCCGCTGGCGGTCACCGTGGAGGGACACGTCGGCTACTACTGCGCCGGCATGAACAAGCAGGCCCGGGTGACAGTGCACGGCAACGCCGGCCCCGGCCTGGCCGAGAACATCATGTCGGGGACGGTCCGCATCACCGGCAACGCCAGCCAGTCGGCCGGGGCGACCGGCCACGGCGGGCTGGTCGTCATCGAGGGCAACGCCTCGGCCCGCTGCGGCATCTCCATGAAGGGCCTCACCATCGCGGTGGGCGGCAACGTCGGTCACATGAGCGCCTTCATGGCCCAGGCCGGCGACCTCGTCGTGCTGGGCGACGCCGGCGCCGACCTGGGCGACTCCATCTACGAGGCCCGCCTGTTCGTGCGCGGCTCGGTCGCCAGCCTCGGCGCCGACTGCATCGGTAAGGAGATGCGCCCCGAGCACCACGAGTTCCTGGCCCGAACCCTGGCCGCCGCCGGCTTCGACGCCGACCCGACCGACTTCAGCCGCTACGGCTCAGCCCGCCGCCTCTACAACTTCAAAGTCGACGACGTGGACGCCCTCACTGCCTCCTCCCAAGCAGCGCAGGATGCCACGGCCCAATCGTCCGAGGCTCCCAGCCCGGATGCGCCGACAACGGAGGGCGGGCCACCGACAACGCTCCCGTGGCACCTGCGCGAGTCCCACACTTTCGACCGCAACACCATCGCCGAGATCCAAAGAGCCGCCAATACCGGTGTGTACCGGATCCGCGGCTGGGGGGCGAAGCGAGTACTCCCCACCTTCGACGACCTGGTGTTCCTGGGCGCCTCGATGTCGCGCTACCCGCTGGAGGGCTATCGGGAGGCCTGCGCCACCAACGTGGTGCTGGGGGCGCGCTTCGCCGCCGAGCCGATCGAGCTGGCGATCCCCATCACGATCGCCGGTATGAGCTTCGGGTCGCTGTCGGCGAACGCCAAGGAGGCGCTGGGCCGGGGGGCCAGCGCCGCGGGCACGTCCACCACCAGCGGCGACGGCGGCATGACCGACGAGGAGCGCACCCACTCCGAGACGCTCGTGTACCAGTATCTGCCCTCGCGCTACGGCATGAACCCCGATGATCTGCGGCGGGGCGACGCCATCGAGGTGGTCGTGGGCCAGGGCGCCAAGCCCGGCGGCGGGGGCATGCTGCTGGGCCACAAGATCAGCGCCCGGGTGGCCGACATGCGCACGCTGCCCGAAGGTATCGACCAGCGCTCGGCCTGCCGGCACCCGGACTGGACCGGTCCCGACGACCTGGCCATCAAGATCACCGAGCTGCGGGAGATCACCGGCTGGCGCAAACCCGTCTACGTGAAGGTGGGGGCCGCCCGCCCCTACTACGACACCGCCCTGGCCGTGAAGGCCGGCGCCGACGTGGTGGTGCTGGACGGCATGCAGGGCGGCACCGCCGCCACCCAGGACGTGTTCATCGAGCACGTGGGCATCCCCACGCTGGCGGCCATTCCCGAGGCGGTACGGGCGCTGCACCGCACCGGGGTCCAGCTCATCGCCGCCGGGGGCATCCGCTCGGGCGCGGACGTGGCCAAGGCAATCGCGCTGGGCGCCGACGCCGTGTCCATCGGCACCGCGGCGCTCATCGCCATCGGCGACAACGATCCCGACCGCGACGCCGAGTACCGCCGCCTGGGCTCCGCAGCCGGCTTCTGGGAGGACTTCCACACCGGCGCCGACCCGGCGGGCATCACCACCCAGGATTCCGAGCTGTCCCGCCGCCTCGACCCGGTGCTGGCCGGGCGGCGCCTCGCCAACTACCTGCAGGTGCTCACCCTCGAGGCCCAGACGCTGGCCCGAGCCTGCGGCAAGTCGCACGTGCTGAACCTCGAACCCGAGGACCTGGCCGCCCTCACGGTGGAGGCCGCCGCCATGGCCGGCGTCCCCCTCGCCGGCACCGACTGGATCCCGGGCCGCCGGAAGGACTGAACCGGTAGGCGAGTTCGACCGGGCCGAGCCGCGGACGAGCGACTCGCCTCTTCGGTCAGGAAGCGCCGCTCACCGGCTCGACGGAGGCCACGAGTTCGCCGCCGGCATCTCGACCTCTGCCGCCGCCACCCCCAACTCGCCCCAGGCGCTCTTCAGGCCGGCGGGCAGCGAGCCTTCGCCCGACAGGACCAGGCGCAGCGAGTCCGGCAGGCCCCCGGCGCGGCGCCCGGCCTCGCTGTGCGCCGCGGCCAGCACGGGCGGGTTGGCGGCCAGGACCGTGGCCCCCAGGCGCTCCACCACCTCGAGGCCGCCCTCGGCGTCCCAGTTGTTCATCACCCAGCAGGTGCCGGTGACCCACAGAGCCGGCAGCAGGTTCGCCACCAGCTGGTACGGGCCGGACAATGCAGTGGGCCCGAGGCTCACGTCCCCGGCCCCCATCTGCTCGGCGAGCGCGCGCCCTGCCCGCAAGGCCGCCCCGTGGGAGAGGCAGGCCCCCGCCGGCCGGCCGATCGCGTCGGAGGTGTAGGAAATGTGGGCGATGTCGCCCTCGCCGGCGACATCGGGGGGCGGCGACCCGGCGCACGCCAGGATCTCGGCCCAGTCGATCGCTCCCGGCTGGGCGCCGTCGAGACACACGTAGGTCTCGACGCTGCCCAGTGCGTCCCGATGCCGGTCGATGGACTCGAAGTAGTCGTGGGTGTAGATGACGACCCTGGGCCCGCAGTCGCCGAAGTAACGGTCCAGGTCGTCGGCGTGGCTGAGATCCACGAGCGCGGCGACGGCGCCGACCCGCCACGCCCCGAACATGGCGAGCAGGTAGTCCAGCCCGCTGTGGGCGAAGACGCCGACCCTGTCGCCCCGCTCCACGCCGAGCGCCGCCAGGCCGGCGGCCACCCGGTCGGTCGCCTCGTTCGCCTCGGCGTAGCTGAGCGAACGGTCGCGCTTGACCCAGCCGAGCGCGGTCTTGCCCGGATGGCGAGCGGCCCCCTGGGCCAGCAGACGATGCAGGAGCATCCGGGCATCCTAGGCTGCGACCGGCGCACCAGAACCCGTCATCCAGGAGGCCGAAGACCATGATCATCGTCACCACGCCGCAACTCGAAGGTCACACCATCACCCAGGTGCACGGCCTCGCCACCGGCAGCACCATCCGCGCCAAGGTCATCTTCAAGGACATCGGCGCCGGCCTCAAGAGCATGGTCGGCGGCGAGTTGGGGAGCTACACGAAGATGATGCAGGAGTCCCGCTCGCAGGCCCTCGAGCGCTTGGAGGAGGACGCGGCGCGTCTCGGCGCCAACGCCGTGGTCAACATGCGGATCGCCACGTCCATGGTCGCCCAGGGCTCCGCGGAGATACTGGCCTACGGCACCGCCGTCACCGTGGAGTAGGCGCAGCCGACCGGTGACCGTCCCCCGGTGGAGGCGGACGTCAGCGGGGCACGACCTCCGCCGCCACTAGTTCTTCTCCGGCAGGGGGACGACCTCCACCACCACCAGCTTCGTCGCACGCTGGTTGTTCTGTGTGGCCACGAGGGCGACGACGATCTTGCCGGGGCCTCCGAGCCTGAGACGCTCCCGTCAATCTTACCGTCCGTGCTGTTGACGTCATACTCGATGGCGAATCCTGTGGCCCCCTCCGAGAAGTGGTCCGCGAGATCGATGCTGATTATCGAACCGTATCGGACCGTGAACTCCGGGGCATCGCCGATCGACTCGGCCGACGGGATCTCTCCGCCCTCGGTCGAGCCCGTGCCGCCCCGCACGGCCACCCGGAAGGCCTGAGCCACGTTGCCGAGGTCGTTCGTCGCCGTGACCGTCACCGTGGAGATGCCCTCGGTGATCCCGCGGACCACCACTTCGCCGGCGACGTTCACGTTCATGGATGCGTCGACGTGGTTCGGGTGCGATGACGTCACCGCCCAGGCCTGCACGATGCCCGTGAAGTACGGATTGAGGTCGACCGTCTCCGACCGACCCGCAAAGATGATCACCTCGGGGGCGCTGCCCGACAACCCGGGCGCCTCGGTCACCGGCGCGGACGGCGGCAGCGATTCGTCCGGAGTGTCCTCCTCGGTGCCCGTGTCCGCCTCCGTGGACTCCTCTCCCGGCTCCACTGTGGGAAGGTCCTCCGTCGGCAGGAAGACATCGCTCTCGGCGGGCTCGTCGCTCTCGGCGGGCTCGTCGCTCTCGGCGGGCGGGGGCGGCGGAGGTGCCGCGGCCGCCACGGCGCCGGCCCCGACGCGTGCGACGAAAGTCTGCGTGGCCGTGCCTCCGGAACCCGAGGCCGTCACGGTGATGCTGGCCGTCCCGTTGGACACGGGCGCCACGATCAGCATGCCCGGCGGGCTCACGCCGGCGGTCGCCACGCCGTTGTCCGATGAGGTGGCCGCGTAGCTCTCCACCGGACCGTCGAAGAAGGCGGCCACGAAGCGTGCGTGGGCGTAGCCGTCGGCTGCTATGGCCATGTCCGACATGACGCCGACCGCGACCGGCGGTGGACCCGAAGGCGCGGGTGCCGGCGGAGGCGCCGGTGCGGCCGGCTGCGGTGCGGGCGGCTGCGGTGCCGGGGCCGCTTCGGGTGCGGGCAGCGGTTCGGGCGCGGGCGGCGCGGCGAACACCTCGGTGGTGGGCGCCGCGGGTGCTCCCGCGGCCGCTTCCGCAGTCGTCGTGGTGCTCTCACCGGCTCCGTCGGCGGGCTCCTCCTCGTCACCGCACTGGCTGAGGAGCAGCGCTCCGACCGCCAGGATGGCGACCAGCCGCACGATGCGCGGGGCCCGGCGAGGCGAGACGCGCTTGTGGCCGTGGCGGCGCCCCCGGGAACCGGACTCACCGGTCACCTGGGCGCGGCTCGGCACGATTGTTCTTATTGAGTCCCAGATCACGGCGTCTACGCTATCCGGCCTCGCCGGTCCCCCGCGTGATACCCGCGGTCGCCGCGTGGCGTGACCGCCGGCGGCACCGGAACCGTCCCGTCCCCCGCCCTGCGTCCCCGTGCGATGTTCCGGGGGCGCGGGCGCCACCCCCGGCTCGGCCCACCGGCGGTCACGCCGAGCGGCGGCCGCCACTGCGACGAGGATCACGCTGCCCTGGATGAGCCTTTGGATGATCGGGTCGATCTGGTGCAGGTTGAAGCCGTTGAGCATGAACGCGGTGAAGAAGGCGCCGAATACCGTGCGCCAGACGGCGCCCTCACCGCCGGCGATGGACGTGCCGCCGACGATGACCGCCGTGAGGACCGAGAAGACGAAGCTGAAGTCATCGCTGGGCTGGGCGGTGAGGGTCTTGGCGGCCGACAGGGCTCCGGCGAGACCCGCGGCGGCACCGGTGAGCGCGAAGGCGGCCAGCACGATGCCCTCGACGCGGACGCCCGCCAGGCGCGCCGCCTCGCGGTTACCGCCGGTGGCGAAGATGTGGCGCCCGAAGCGGGTCCGTTCCAGCAGGATCCAGAACACCACCACGACGGCCACGGCGATCCAGGTGGCGTTGGTCACACCGCCCGACCGGCCCCGTGCCAGATCGGAGAAGCCGCGGTCGCCGATCCTGATGATGCTGCGGTCCGAGAGCAGGAACCCGACGCCGTAGAACACGAACGAGGTCGCCAGCGTGGCGATGAAGGAGTTGATCCGCACCCAGGCCACGACGAGTCCGTTGAGCAGTCCGAATGCCAGGCCGATGCCGATCCCGCCGGCGATCGCGGCGACCGCCGAACCCGATCCGTTCATGATGAGAGCAGTGACGATGGCGGCGTTGATGTGGCTCGCCGAGACGGAGATGTCGAAGTGGCCGCTGATCAGCGTGAGGGTCACGGCCGACCCCGCGATCAGCAGCAAGGCCTGCTGATCCAGGACGTTCCGGAGGTTCACGGCCGTGAGGAAGACATCGCTCGTCTGGCTCAGCAGCACGAAGAGCGCGATGGTGACCCAGACGATGCCGAAGTCGGCGGGCCGCAGTTTGCGAGCCCGCTGCAGCACGGTCTCGCCGCCTGTTCTCACGCCGCCGCCCCGAAAGCCAGTTCCATGACCTCGGTGCGGGTCGCGACCGCTCCGTCCAACTCCCCGACCAGGCGACCTCCCCGCATCACCAGGATCCGGTGCGCCAGGCCCAGCACCTCCTCCAACTCAGAGGAAACCACCAGCACCGCCATGCCCTCGGCCGCCAGACCCACCAGCACGTCGTAGATGCCGCGCTTGGCCCCGACGTCCACGCCCCGGGTCGGCTCGTCGGCCAGGAAGAGGCGCGGGTGCCCCACCAGCCAGCGCGCGAAGAGCGACTTCTGCTGGTTCCCGCCCGAGAGTTCCGCCATCGGCGAGGCGATCGTGGCGCCGGTCAAGCCGACGGCAGCGGTCACACGGCCGGCCTCGACCCACTCGCCGCCGGTGCGCACGAACCCGCCGGCGGTGACGAACCTGCCCAAGTGGGGAAGCGTCACGTTCTCACGCACCGAGCGCCGGGGCAGCAGGCCATGAGTCTTGCGGGACTCCGGGACCATCGCCACACCGCCGCGGATGGCCCGGCGCGGCGAGCGCGGCTCGTAGGGCTCACCGTCCAGCGCCATCGAGCCGCCGGAGGCGCGGTCGGCGCCGAAGATGCAGCGCAGCACCTCGCTGCGACCCGAACCCACCAGTCCTGCGAGGGTAACGATCTCGCCGGCTCGCACCGCGAAGCCGACATCTTCGAAGGAGCCCGCCCGGGACAGCGCCCGCACCTGCAGGACGACCGGCGCTGAAGGTGCCGGGGGCCGGCGCGGCGGGAAGGCGGCCTCGATGGTCCTGCCGACGATGCCCTCGATCAGCGACCGCCGGGTCTCGCCGGCCGCCGGCCCGCTGCGGATGACCCGCCCGTCTCGCAGGATAGTGACGTCGTCGGCCACGGCCAGAACCTCGTCGAGGAAGTGCGACACGTAGACGACCGTCACACCCCGCCCGGCGAGCGAGCGGACTGTGCGGCGCAGCGTCTCCGCCTGCTCGCTGGTCAGCCGAGCCGTCGGCTCGTCCATGACGATGAGTTCGGCACGGCGAGCTAGCGCCCGCAGGATCTCGACCTTCTGCTGCTCAGCCACCGGCAGCCGGCCCACGATGGCGTCGGGAGCGAGCCCGATTCCGTACTCCTCGGTAAGGCCGGCGAAGCGGTCGGCGGCTTCCAGAACGAAGGGCCCCCGGTGCGACTCGATCCCCAGGAACACGTTCTCGAGAACAGAGCGTGAGGGCACGAGGGACAACTCCTGGGCCACCATCGTGATTCCCTTGTCCAATGCCGCCCGCGGGGAGCGGAAGGCTGTCTCGGCGCCGCGCAGGAGCAGCCGCCCGGCGTCGGGCGTCAGAACACCCGCGAGGATCTTGCCCGCGGTGGATTTGCCGGCACCGTTCTCGCCGACGAGGGCGTGCACGGTGCCGGCGCGGACCGTGATGTCCACGTGGTCGAGAGCGACGGTGCCACCGAATCGCTTGGTGACACCGCGCAACTCGACATACGTCTGGGAATTGCCGGCTGGAACTATCCCGCCCACTCCGCTTCGAAGTCATCGGCATTGTGCTGGAACATCAGGCCGCTGTGGGGCACCGAGAGTGCCGGGTCGACGCCGCCGGTATCGGTTCCAGCCAGAGCCGCCACCATAGCCTCCATCGCCAGCCGGCCTTCGGTGAAGGGAGCTCCGAAGAGCCCGGCATACCAGCGCCCGTCCTGCACCGCCTCGACGGCGTAGCTGCTGCCGCCGAAGCCGATGATGCGCACGTCGTCCCTGCCGGCTTCGTCCAGCGCGATCTCCGCGCCCTGCATGGACTGGTCCGCGCCCAGCACGACGTGGATGTCAGATGTCGAGACGAGGATGTCCTGCATCGCCGCCAGCCCCACGTCGGGGCCGAGATACTGTCCTTCGGCCTCGGCCACCACGTTGACGTTCGAGCCGGCGGTGACGCTGTCCCAGCCCTGGCGGATGGCCTCGTCCAGCGGCACGCCGCGGATGCCGTAGAAGTACACCACGTTGCACGGGTCGAAGTCCGCACACGTCTCCAACGTGATCTGACCGATCCGCTCGCCGCGCACGAACGGCGGTTCGAAGACGGCGGCGGCCACGCCGGGCACCTGGGGTTCCACGTCGGTGAAATCCTCTCCCACCACCTGGTTCAGGAACACCACCTCCAGACCTGCGGCCAAGGCGTCCTCCACGTCGGGGATGGCACCGGCGCCTGCGATCGAGACGAGGACGATGCCGGCGTACTGCCCGGTTGCGATGGCGTCCTGGAACTGCTGCTGTTGCAGCGCCGGGTTGAACTGGGCGTCGAACTCCACGATCTCGATGTTGTTGGCGGCCGCCACCTCGTCCATGGCCGCCCGCGAGGCGGCGAGCCAGGTGTTGGCCGTGCTGGCCGAGAGATACGCCACCTGAACGGGCTCGGCCGGCGCAGGCGGAGGCTCGGGGGCCGGCGCAGGCTCGGGCGGAGGCGGCGGCTCGGGGGCCGGTGCAGGCGCAGGCTCTGGAGCCGGCGCCGGAGCGGGCGGTTCGGGGGCCGGCACAGGCGGCTCCGGTGCCGGTTCGGGCGTCGCCGCGGGTGCCGGGGCGGGCGCGGGCGCAGCGGGCTCCGGATCGGAGTCGCCCCCGCAGGCCGCCGCCACCACAACGGCAGCGAGCAGCGAGATCAGGAGGATCCGTATCCGCCCACCTCCCCGACGTGCCTTCCGGCGTCTGCTGTGGATCTCAGCCATGGCTCTCTCCCTCCGGTCGGGCGGCAAGTGGCAGCCGTCGAGGGCAAGCGTAGGTTTGGCCGCCTGACGGCCCTGATGGGTGATCCGCCCAGTCAGCCCGCGCTCTCTGTGCAAAACGCCCAGGCCAGCGGGGTCGCGGGCTATGCCGGTGCCACCTCAGCGGTTGATGCGCAGCACCCTGCACGCCAGTTGCAGCGACAGCCGCGTCTCGGGATCGTCCAACTGGATCCCCAGCACGTCGGTCACCCGCCGCACGCGGTTGGAGACTGTGTTGCGATGGATCCCCAGCCGGTGAGCCGCGCCGGTGGTCGAGCAACTGGCGTCGAGGTAGGCCTCCAGCGTCTCCAGCAGCTTGCCCTCGGTGTCCATCTCCAGCACCGGCTCGAGGATCGAGCCGGCGTAGCTGGAGAAGTCGTCGGAGCTGAACCAACCCAGCAGGACTCGCTGCACGCCGAGCCGGTCGATGTGCGCCACTCCCGAGGATTCGTGCGTGCGGGCGTTGGCGATCACCGACGCCTCGGCGGCCTCAATCAGCGAGCGGCGCAGCCCCACCAACTCGGGGTAGGGCCGCCCAATGCCCCCATGCGCCTGCAGCCCCGAATGGGCGGCCGTGAAGGTCGCCAGCGCCGCGGCCACGTTCTCCACGACGAGGCTGTATGACTCGGGAGGCGGCTCAGCCACCTCGGTCGTCCAGCCGCTCCAACCGTCGTTGCGCTCCACGAGTGGCCCCTCGATTCCCGCTGCGGCCAGCCGGTCGCTCATCTCGGCATGCAGGTCGACCATCCTGCCGGGATCGGCGTGCCCCCGCAGCGTGATGTGCAGCCCGGTGTTCCATCCCGAAGCGCTCCAGCCCAGCTCCACCAGCTGGCTCTGCAAGTCGCGCTCGGGCACCTCACCGGCGTGCATGACCTCGTTCAGCACCGCGATGCGCCGGCGGGCGTCCCGCTCGGCGCGCAGCCGCCCGGAGCCCAGCAGCGCGGCCAGATACCAGGAACCGAGTTGCAGCAGTGACCGCAGGAGTCGCTGCGAACTGCCCGAGCGGAGCGACTCGGCGACCAACCAGTAGCTCACCTGCTCGCCGGGCGCCAGGACGATCGGGGCGCTGTGCAACGCCGCGCGCGCGGCGTGATCGATGAAGTAGTCCTCGGCGCCGGCAAGGTGCCGCTCACCGATCTCGATGCTGGTGCCTGCAACCGGCCTGCGATCCTGACCGATGAGGCACACCGAGGTCTGCGCCGTCTCGGTCAGGAGATCCACGAACGCCTCGGGGTCGGCAACCCGCATCTGCCGGAGCAAGGCCAGCAGGCGGTGCAACTGGGCCACATGTTCGACATCCGGCGCCCAGAACTCCGCCCGGAGCCGGTGGGCCAACTCGATCACGTCGGCACCGGCGACGGTGGCCAGCGGCACGCCGAGCCGGTTCGCCAAGCGCTGTGCTCCGAGGTCGATCCCCGGATCGGGATTCACCAGAATCAGCGCCACACCACCCGCGCCGGAGATCACCCGCAGCGCCACGTCCACCTGGTACAGGTCGTCGCCGATCCTCGCCGCATCCAGGACGACGGCGGCACCCCGCTCCGGTGGCGTCCGCGTGTCCACGCGAGACCGCAGCACGATGTCGCTCACCGCGGCGTCCAGGCCGCGCTCCCCGCCGATCAGCATCGCCTCGCGCAGCGCACCCGATGCCAGCACCTGCCGCACAGTGGACGCCGGCGGGCTCACCATCCTCGGTGCCTCGGCGGCGCTCTCCGTGCAGTCCCCGCGCCGGCCGAGCTCACGCCGGGAGCCGGGCTCTGAAGAAGTCCAGCACGTTCGCTCCGGCGATCCGGGCGGCGCGCTCGGGGCCGAACCGGTCGATCAGCCTCAGCGAGAGCCGGGCGAAGTCGGCGGGGGCCTTGAGTTCCGGGATGTGCACGAGGTCATCGGCCGCCAAGAGCAGTTGGCGCCCCAGGATGGGGTCCACCTGCTCGACCAGGTCGGCGATGAAGTCGGCGCCGATGGCCACGGAGCCCTCGCCGACGGTCGCCACGGCATACTCCACGTGGTCGACGAAACGATCGATCGTGGGGATTCCCGAGGCGGCCACGAAACGGCCGGTGGCGTTGATGGCGATGAACCCGCCCGAGTGGGCCACGAGCCGCAACTCGGCGTCGGAGAGGTTGCGCGCGTGGTCGCACAGGGCGCGGCACGACGAATGCGACGCCACGAACGGCTCGGTGGCCACGTCGGCGAGGTGTGCCAGCCCGTGAGACGACAGGTGGCTCACGTCCACGACCATCCCGAGCCGCTCCATCTCCGCCACCGCCTCGACGCCGAGCGAACTCAGGCCGCCGCCCGTGTCGGTCTCGCCGACACCGTCGGCCAGCATCGTCCGGCGGTTCCAGGTCAGCGACGCCAGCCTCACGCCGAGGCGCCACATGGTCTCGAGCATCGCGAGCGATGATCCGACCGGTTCGGCGCCCTCGAGCGCCAGGAGAAGCGCTATGCGCCCGTCCCCGATGATCTCGTCGATGTCACCGGCGGTCTCGACGATGCCCACGTCGTGGCGGTGCAGCGCCGCGATCTCGCGGCTCAGCTCGAGGATCTCGAGCGTGCGCCGCAGCGCACCCTCGCCGATGAACTGCTCCTCGGTGAAGATCGGCAGCACTTGGAACGCCACCCCGCCGGCTCGCAGTCCCGGCAGCCAGTCGTCGCCGAACGGATCGGACGCACCGCGTTCGCGCCGGTGCTGGCAGGCCAGCAGGAGGTCGTTGTGACAGTCGGCGACCGCCAGCGCTCCTGTGGCGGTGGCAGGCACGGTGATCGACACCTCAGGCCAGCGGGCCCGCCGCCTTGACGATGACCCGACTCCCCTGGCCCGGCACGTAGGTCATCGGCACCTCGGTGACGGTCGTGATGCGGACGCCATCTGGGTCCGCGCCGGCACGAACGGCGGCATTGGCAGCCAACTCGCGGGCATCGTCCAGGCACTCTTCCCGGCTGGAAGCCTCATAGCTGTAGACCCTGTCGACCGATCCGGAGGCCTCGGCGATCCCGGCGCCATAGGCGTTGGCGACGGACTCGTGCCGCGGCCGGATCACCTCCGACACCCCGGGTATCACATCGGGGATGAGGTGGGCACCCCCACCCACGGCCAGCAGTGGCAGCGGTGCCCGTGTGGACTTCATCCGGTCGCTCATGGTCGAGATCTGCTCGTCCACCCAGGCGATGGCATCACGCACGAGCCTGGCGTCGATCCCTCGTACCAGCGCAGGATCGCCGAAGCCGGTCATCCGGCCCGCGGCCAGCGAGACGTCCGACAGCGTGAGCACCTCGCCGCCGACGCAGATCGCCTCGGTGGCGACCGCATACCCCACTGAATCCGGACCGATGCGCAACTCGGCGCCGGCGTTGCGCACGATGGTGCCCCCGCCGAGGCCCATGGAGATCAGGTCGGGCATCCGGAAGTTGGTCCGCACCCCGCCGACCTCCACCGCCGCGGAGGACTGCCTCGGGAAGCCCCCGACCAGGATGCCGGCGTCTGCGGACGTGCCGCCCACGTCGATGACGATGGCGTCGTTCACTCTGGCCAGGGCGCAGGCGCCGCGCATCGAGTTGGTCGGCCCCGATCCCAGCGTCAGCACCGGGTAGCGGCTGGCCTCGGCAGCCATCATCAGCGTGCCGTCGTTCTGGGTGAGATAGGCGTCGACCTCCAGATGGCGCTCGGCCAACGCCTCCTCGAAGCCGCTGATCACACTCGTCGCCACGCTCAGCAGCGCGGCGTTCAGGATCGTGGCGTTCTCCCGCTCGAGGAGCCCCAGGGAGCCGATCTCGTGGCTGAGCGAGACCGGGAAGTCGGCTCCCAGCTCGGCGAGCAGGACATCTCGGGCGCGCAACTCGTGCTCGCTTGAGGCGGGGCTGAACGCACCGGCCACCGCCACCGAACAGCACTCGTCCCGAATCGCCTCAGCGGCCAGGCGGCGCACCGCCTCGGTGTCGAGAGGTGCGATCTCCTGGCCGTTGTACTCGTGGCCGCCTTCGATGATGGAGGTGGCACCGACCACTTCGGTGTGGATGTCCTCGGGCCAGGCGGCCCCGGGACGGAGCCCCAGCGAGGACGGTGCGGCGAGGCGCAGCACGGCGACCCTGTCGAGATCGCGCCGTTGGATGATGGCGTTGGCAGAGTGCGTCGTGCCCAACATGGCCTTGGAGATGCGGGCGTGGTCCAGATCAACCAGCACCTCATCGAGCGCGGCTCTGATCCCGTGGATGGGTTCCGGCGTGGTCGCCACCTTGACCGCCGCCAGCACTTCGCCGACCGCATCGATCACCACCGCGTCGGTGTTGGTCCCACCGACATCGACGCCGACGCGCAAATCCCGCTGATTCGCTTCGCTGCTCATCTTGGCCGGCCCGGAAGTTCCACGTGGTCCACGTCGTAGCCGAAGGCTCGCGGGCCCACGAGTTCGAGCATCCCCGGCCGGTGCCACTCCGGGGCGCAGGGCATGCCGATCACGACGACCCGATTGCCGTAGGCCAGGTACTCGGTGGTCATCGGTTCGAACGTCTCGCAGTCCAGCAGGCAGATGAGGTTGGGGGTGGTGATCACGGCCTCGCCGTCGAGGAAGGCGATCAGGTTCTCGTTCTGCACCTCGATGCGCATCGTGCTGTCGCTGCCATCGAGATCCTCGAGGATCGCCGTCGAGCGGGCGAACCCCTCGGTGGTGCGCCGGTCCAAATCCACGACCTTGCCCCGGAAGAACTCGGCCGACCCCGAGTCGGTCAGGAACCGCTCCCAGGCGTCCTCCTCGCCTCGCTTTACTGCTTCGAGCAGGCTCCCAACCTCATTGCAGTAGGTCAGCGAGCCGAGTATGCCGTGCTCATCGAGCTGCGCAGCGGTCAACGGGTAGCAGCTGATGGCATTGGCCAGGCCAAGCCGGATGACCGCGCCACGGGCCAACGACTCGGCCACGTGGTTGTCGGTGGTCTTGAACACGCACTGATTGCCCTTCTCATCGGCGATCGACAGCGGGGTTGCCGGAAGGCCCGCCAGCGTGAAGACCGTCATCTCGATCTGCGGATACGCCCGCCGCATGCCGTCGGCGTTCACGATCGGCAACCCCATCTCGGCGGCGGTGGCGATCGGCAGCAGCGTGTTGAGCCCACCCACCTCGATGGACATGATCGCCGCCGGCTCCTTGCCCAGGTAGGAGGCGAGCGCGTTCACCGAGCCGACGTACTCGGTGCCGGCAGGGAGCTTCTCGAGGATCACCGTCGGCGCCCCGATGACCGCCGTCGAGAGGACCAGCGCCTCGGGTGGGAGTTCGCCTGCATCCACCACCTGTACCGGCCCCCATGTCTCCAGGGCCTGCTGCACCACGAGCTTCGCCACGTAGGGGTCACCGCCCCCGCCGGCGCCCAGCAGCGTCGCCCCGAGGCACAGCGTCTCGATGTCCTCCGGTTTGAGAACGTCCATCGTCAGTTCCCCGTTGACCGGTCAGGCCGCAGAGCGGTACCGGCGGCGGGCGAGCCGGCGGGCGGCAGTGAGCATCTCATCGCGGATCGATGTTCAGGTTCGGCTCGACGACGGGGATCCACGGCAACTCCCGCGGCGCCACCGGGTCATAACCGCCTGCCCGGCTGGTGCGCCAGTCGTGGTCGGCTGCGAGGGTGGCCAGGAACTCGGCGTAGCGGAGCGGTGCGGCGATGGCGTCGATGACCGGCGCTCCGATCTTCTCCTGGACTTCCCGGTAGAAACCGAACTCGATCGTGCAGCCGAGGATGATGGTATCGGCCCGATCGTGCTCCACCGCCGCTTCGGCCTCGGCGATGATCCGCTGCTGGGTTACCTCCGGGTCGGCCTGGAAGTCCTCCACGCGCATCTCGAGCACCCGGAACGACGCCAGGCGATCGGCGAACCCGTACTTCACGACGTTCTCGTGCATCTCGGGGATCCACTTCTTGCGGCCCACCAGGATCGAGATGCGCTCCCCGACCGTCGAGGCGACGTGGAGACAGGCTTCGGCGGGCGCGGTGACCGCCATCGGGCCGGACAGTTCCCGGGCGCCACGCAGGAATGGGTCGTAGAAGCAGCCGATCACCGCGGCGTCGTAGCCGCCGGTCTCGACGGCCCAGCGGATCACGCCCATCGTGGGGCCGGCCACGACGGCTTCGAGGGCGTTCCACTCCAGGTGCTGCGGCCCGACGCCGGGCAGAGAGCAGACGTCCACCCTCGTTCCCGCAGCCGCCTCGGCCCGCAACTCCGCGCCGATCGGTGCGTCGTAGGCGTCGGTGCCCACGGGGTTGATCCAGAGAATGCGCGCCATTGTGGACCTCGTCCGGTTGACGTCGAGCCACTCGGACTCTACGAACCCACTCGTGCCCGTGCGATCAACATACTGCACACGATTACTGGTTGATCTGTGCTATCTGCACTTCGACGGTCCACACCCGGTCGTGTCCGACGGGCCGATCAGGGCCACGAGCTCTACCGCGTCCGGCGGCCCTCCCACGAGCTCCGGACCAGCCGGGCCGCCGCCAAGTCGGCCAGGGCGAACCCTGCCGACTTGAACAGGGTGATCTGATCGTGACGGTCCCGCCCCGGGTGACGACCGGTCACGAGGTCAAAGAGATCGGCGAGGATGTCGCCGTCGCCGATCACGCCCGCCGCCAGCGGGCGGGCCAGGTCGCCCGCACGCCGTGCACCCGGCCCGGTGTCGACGAACACGGCCGCCCGCCGGACGGCCTCGTCGTCGGCCTCGCGCATGTCAGGGCGGAAGCTCCCGACGAGGTCCAGGTGTGCGCCGGGCCGCAGGAGCCGCCCGGCGATCAGCGGTTCGGTGGCACCTGTCACGCACGAGATGAGGTCGGCGCGCGCCACGGCGGCGTCGAGATCGCCCACCACCTCGGCGGGCAACCCGCCGCTTGCGAGTTCTTCGACCAAGCTCTGCGCACGGCGAGTGCTCCGTCCCCAGACCTCGATCGCCGCGAGTTCCCGGCCGTGGGCGTGAGCCCGGGCCAGCGCCGGGGCCAACTGGCCGGTGCCGACCACCAGCAGCCGGCGGACGTCCCGGCGCGCCAGGTAGCCGGCGGCCAGCGCGGACACCGCCGCGGTGCGCCGGACCGTCAACTCATCGCCGTCGAGTGCCGCGCTGAGCCGGCCCGAGCGACCGTCGAACAGCAGGTAGCCGGCGTTGACGGTGGGCGTGGCGCCAGCGGCGTTCGTGGGGAAGTAGGTGACCGCCTTCACGCCGATGACGTCATCCGACCGCCAGGCCGGCATCACCAGCAACGAGCCCTCCGCGCCCCCCGGCAGCGGCAGAGGATGCACGTGCCGGTCGGGCGCGGCGGCTGCCGGATCGGCGAGCGCCGCAGCGATGGCGTCCATCAGCTCCGGCCAGGGTGTCGCCCGACGGATGGCCTCGGCGTCGAACACCTCCACGACCGCAGCCTCGCGCACGGGTCGCCGGCGGGTGGTGCATTCCTGTGCTGCCCCACAGCCCGGCCGAGGACCGCCTCGACCCGCGCCTGAGTATCGTCGTCGCAGTGCGACGGCGAGGACTCCCCCGACCTGTGCCTGCCGGGGCGGGCCGGGAATCGGTCTGGGACTATCCCCGACCGCCGGCGCTCGAACCGGCGAGGCGCCGGGTGCGCGTGGAGTTGGCGGGTGTGGTGATCGCGGCGTCGACCGGGGCGGTCCGCGTCCTGGAGACCTCGCACGCGCCGACCTACTACGTGCCGCCCGCCGACACGGTCCGCCGCTATTTCTCGCCGGCGGCCGGGAGCAGCTACTGCGAGTGGAAGGGCACCGCCGCCTACTGGACGATCACCGCGGGCGGCGTAACCATCGCGGGACGCGCCTGGAGCTACCCGCGGCCGATCCCTGCCTTCGCCGACCTGACCGACTACGTGGCGTTCTATCCTGCCGACTTCGACTGCTTCCTCGACGACGAACGTGTGCGAGCGCAACCGGGGCACTTCTACGGGGGCTGGGTCACCGACGACGTCGCCGGGCCGTTCAAGGGCGTACCCGGATCCGACGGGTGGTGACCGATGTCCGCGAGTCGCGTTCGGGAAGGCAGGGGCTGTGCGCAACAATGTGACCGAGCGGTCACGGGCAATACAGTTGGGGCCGCATTCCGCAAAGGGAGATCCGTCGTGAGAGAGAACAGCTCGTGAGGTACGTCGCACCCACGTCGGTGGCGGAGGTGGTGGCGTTGCTCGCCGGTGACCCCGAGGCCCGCGTCTTCGCCGGAGCCACCGACCTGGTGCCCCAACTGCGGGCCGGACGCCCCGAACCCAGCATCGCCATCGACCTGAAGAAGATCGCCCGGCTCACGGAGGTGTCCCTCGAGGACGGCACGTGGCGGATCGGCGCGGCAGCCCCCACAGCCGACCTGACGGGCGATGCCGCCCTGACCGCGGACCTGCCCGGTCTCGTCCACGCCGGGGCGTTGATCGGTTCCGACCAGATCCAGAACCGGGCGAGCCTGGGTGGCAATCTCTGCAACGCATCGCCGGCCGCGGACTCCGTCCCGGCGCTCGTCGTGAACGACGCCCGAGCGGTGGTCGCCGGGCCCGGCGGCGAGCGCACCGTGGCCGTGGTCGACATCCCGACGGGTCCCGGGCGGACGTCCCTGGCTCCTGGTGAGTTCATCGTTTGCTTCGAGATAGACCGGCCCCCCGCCCGCACATCCGACGCCTACCTACGACTGATCCCGCGCACCGAGATGGACATCGCCATCGTCGGAGCCGCGGCGCGCGTCACCCTCGACGGCGACGGCAACTGCGCCGGGGCGGCGATCGCGCTGGGCGCGGTGGCGCCGACGGTCGTGCCGGTGCCGGCGGCCGCCCGGGCTCTCGTGGGCGAACCCATCACCGACGGCGCCCTGGCCAGGGTCGCCGCCGTCTGCGCCGATGCCGCCAACCCCATCGACGACAAGCGGGGCACGATCACCTACCGCCGACAGGTGGCCGGTGTGCTCGCAAAGCGAGCGGTGACCGAAGCGGCCGGACGGGCCGGGAACGGAGGTGGGCGGTGAGCCGCACCCACGTGAGCTGCAACATCAACGGCGACGACGTCGACTTCCTGTGCGACGCCGGTGAGTCGCTGCTGGACGCCCTGCGCGACGAGATGCGTCTCATGGGCGCCAAGGAGGGCTGCGGCACCGGCGACTGCGGCGCCTGTTCGATCCTCATGGACGGCCGGCTGCAGTGCTCGTGCCTCGTGTTCGCTCCCGAGGCCAACGGCGCCACGATCGTCACCGTCGAGGGCATCGCCGTCGGCGACAACCTGCACCCGCTGCAGCAGTGCTTCCTGGAGGGCGCCGCCCTGCAGTGCGGCGTCTGCACGCCGGGCTTCCTCGTGGCGGCCAAGGCCCTGCTGGACCACAATCCCGACCCCACCGAGACGGAGGTGCGCTACGCGCTGGCCGGCAACCTGTGCCGCTGCACCGGGTACGACAAGATCATTCGCTCGGTGCTGGCAGCAGCAGACCGGATGAAGCAGGAGAAGCAGGAGGTGGCGGGATGACCATCACGGAACAGAAGCCGAGCTATCGCTACGTCGGGACGCGCCCGGTCCGCCACGACGGCCTCGACAAGGTCGTCGGCAAGGCCCGCTACGCCGCCGACCTGGTGCTGCCCGGGATGCTGTACGGGCACGTCCTGCGGTCGCCGCACGCCCACGCCCGGATCGTCTCCATCGACACCGCCGAGGCGGCGGCCATGCCCGGCGTGCGGGCCATCGTCACGGGCGCCGACTTCCCGGACCTTTCCGCCGACGACCCCGAGCGGAACATGACACTCAACCTGATGGCACGCGACAAGGTGCTGTACGAGGGCCATGCGGTCGCCGCCGTGGCCGCCGCCACCCGCCGCCAGGCGAAGGCCGCCGCCGAGGCGATCGAGGTCACCTACGAGGTGCTCCCCCACGTGCTCGACCTTCTCGAGGCGATGCAACCGGGTGCGCCGCTGCTGCACGGGACCCCGCGCCGAGCGAGCCCTCCAACGTCTCGAACCGGACCTGCTACGAGCGTGGCGACGTGGAGCAGGCGCTCGCCGCAGCCGACATCGTCGTGGAGGGAGAGTTCACCACCAAGCCCATCCATCAGGGCTACATCGAGCCCCACGCCTGCGTGGCCGACACCGGCCAGGACGGCAAGACGGTCATCTGGTGCTCCTCCCAGGGGCACTTCCGGGTGCGCTCGCAGACCGCCGCCATGCTGGGCTGGGACACGTCGCGCATCAAGGTGATACCCGCGGCGGCTTCGGCGGCAAGACCACGATCTACCTGGAGCCGCTGGCCGTGGAGCTATCGGCCCGAGCGGGACGCCCGGTGAAGATGGTCATGACCCGGGAGGAGGTCTTCCGGGCCACCGGACCGACCCCGGGCTCGGTGATCCGTGTCAAGCTCGGAGCGACGAACGACGGCAGGATCACCGCCGCGGAGGCGCGGCTGGTCTACGAGAGCGGTGCCTTCCCGGGTGTCTGGGCGATGCTCGGCTGCATGTGCGTGGTGTCCCCGTACAACGTCGAGAACTTCGTCATCGAGGGCTTCGAGGTGGTGGTGAACAAGCCCGTCAACGCGGCGTACCGCGCCCCGTCGGCGCCGATGGCAGCCTTCGCCACCGACACCCTCACCGACGAGATCGCCCGGCGTCTGGGCATGGATCCCATCGACCTGCGCCTTCTGAACTGCCCCGGCAAGGGCGACGTCGCCCCGTACGGACCGAAGTGGCCCCTCATCGGACTGCGAGACTGCCTGGAGGCCATCCGGGACAGCGAGCACTACCGCAGCGAGCCGGCGCCCGGATGTGGTCGCGGCGTCGCCAGCGGCTTCTGGTTCAACATCGGCGAGGCGTCGAGCGCCACGGTGAACCTCAACGAGAACGGCACCGCCACGGTGGTCACGGGAAGCCCCGACATCGGTGGCAGCCGGGCCTCCATGGCGCTGATGGCCGCCGAGGAGTTGGGAATCGACGTGCACTCGATCCAGCCGGTGGTGGGCGACACCGAGGTGGTGGGCTTCACCGACGTCACCGAGGGCAGCCGCGCCACGTTCGCCACCGGCATGGCGGTCGTCGAGGCCTGCCGCGACCTCAAGGTCCAGCTGCGGGGGCGCGCCGCCCGGATGTGGGAATGCGACGTCGACGACGTCGAGTGGGCGGACGGCCAGGCCACGCACAGCGGCGGCAAGCACGAGCCACTGGCGCTGGCCGCCATCACCGCCGAGGCCGGGCGCACCGGCGGACCGTTGGGCACCACCGCCTCCCTCAACGCTCGAGGCGCCGGTCCGGCGTTCTCGGTGCAGGTGGTGGATGTGTCGGTCGACGACGAGACCGGCAGGGTGACCGTCGAGCGCTACACGACCGCGCAGGACGCCGGCACCGCCATCCACCCCGACTACGTCGAGGGCCAGATGCAGGGCGGCGTGGTCCAGGGCATCGGCTGGGCGCTGAACGAGGAGTACATCCACGACGCCGACGGCGTCATGGAGAACCCCGGGTTCCTGGACTACCGCATCCCGGTGGCGTCGGATCTGCCGATGATCGAGACCATCATCGTGGAGGTGCCCAACCCGAACCATCCCTACGGGGTCCGGGGGGTCGGCGAGGTCGGCATCGTGCCGCCGCTGCCGGCCTTGGCCAACGCCATCCACGATGCCACCGGCGCCCGGATCCGCGACCTGCCGATGTCACCGCCGCGGGTGCTGGCGGCGATCACGTCCGGCAACGGCGACGGAGGCTGATGGCGCACGTCCACTTCAGTTCGGCCCAGCGCCGGTTGACCGGCGGCGTCGCAGACGTGAAGGTGGAGGCGGAGACCGTCCGCGAGCTCCTGTGCAGACTGGAGACCATGTTCCCGGGCATCCGGGCCCATCTCGACCAGACCTCAGCCAGCGCGGTCGCCATCGACGGCGACATCATCCCTGACGCCACCTACGAGCCGGTTCCCCCCGGCGCCGAGATCCACTTCATCACCCCCCTCGCCGGCGGCTGAGGGCTGCGCCCGGTTTCGGCCGGTCGCGGCCAGGGGCGTGCCCGGTCGGGGGCGGCGGTGGCCGTCGTCGGGAGCATCTGGCGAAATCGCTCCGCCGGCCGGCCCCCGGCGCGCCCCCCCTCACTTGGCCTCGCGTGAGCGATGGCTCACCCGGCGATATCGGTGGCCGGCTCTCCCGGTCACACGGTGGCCGGTGTCTCGCCCCTGTCGAGACGCACGACCCGCCGATCGGTCACGATGGCTGTGATGAGACCGGCGGGCGTGACATCGAAGGCCGGGTTGAGAGCGCCGGCCCCGGTAGGCGCAATCGGCATGCCGCGAAGGTTCACGACCTCGTCGGCTCCACGGTCTTCGATCCGGATGGCATCGCCCGACGGGGTCTCCATATCCACGGTCGACTCCGGCGCCACCACCACGAACGGCACCTTGGCGTAGCGCGCCGCCACCGCCAGCGAGAAGGTGCCG
>JAGWAL010000030.1:36594-38166 GCA_021296415.1 Acidimicrobiia bacterium
CAAGGACGATGTCGACCATGCCCCGGGACAGCAGCGCCGGGCCGGCGGAGTCGACCACGAGCCGGTAGGGAGCGCCCATGCGCTCCAGTTCCCAGGCCGTCAGCCGGGAGCCCTGCAGCAACGGGCGGGTCTCGACGGCGATCGCCAGCGCCAGGCGTCCCCGTTCGTGGACCGTGCGGATCACGCCGAGTGCCGTGCCGCGCTCGACGGCCGCCAGCCCGCCCGTGTTGCAGATGGTCAATGCCGTGATCCCGTGCGCCTCCGCGACGAGTGCCTCGCCAGGTCGGTTGTCGGGACCAGGTCCCCCGGCCGCCGCTGCCGAGCGGGACGCCTTCTCCGCCACGAGTTGCTCGACGAGCGCGGCGCCGCGACTTCCCATCGCATGCGAGGCGGCAACCTCCTCGTCCCGGACGGCCAGGGCTTCCTCCAGCAGGGCCTCCGGGCCCTCGGTGACCCGCGCCGCAACCCGATCCACCATCCGAGCCAGGTTCACGGCCGTCGGGCGTGCGCTCCGGACGGATTCCACGGCCGCAGCGAACTGCTCGGTGTCAGCGCCGTGTTCCTGAGCGGCGAGCACGACCCCGAAACCGCCCGCCACGCCGATCGCCGGCGCGCCCCGCACCGCCAAGCGCCTGATTGCATCCACGAGGCCCGAGACGTTGTCGATCTCCAGAACCTCGTGGGTGTCGGGCAGGCGGGTCTGATCGACGATCCGCAGACGACCGCCGGCCCAATCGAGAGTCCGCTCACCCAGATCCGTCACGCACACCTCACTGGCTCACTGTGCATCCCGCCCTCCCCTACGGTAGACAGCCATCGTGGCTGACAGTGTTTCTCCCACCGGCATGCTCGATCTGACCGGCCGGGTGGTGCTGGTCACCGGCGCCGGGCGCGGCAGCGGGAGCGGGAACGGGAGTGTCGGCGGGATCGTCGGCAGCGGTATCGGCAGCGGGATCGTTCGCCGGTTCGTGGCGACCGGAGCCACCGTGGTGGCGCACACCCGCAACTCCCCCACCGATCACCTGCGCTATTCCGACGGCACACCGGTCGCCACCGTGCGCGCCGATCTAACAACGCCCGACGGCCCACCCAGCGTGATCGAGGAGACGCTGGGACTGCACGGGCGCCTCGACGGGCTCGTGAACAACGCCGGTGCCCAGCCGATCGCACGGTTCGACACGCTCACCGATGAGCAGTTCACCGACATGATGGACATCAACGTCACCGCCACGCACCGGCTGACCCAACTGGCCGCGGCGGCGATGCGCGCCAACAGCGACCCCGGCGGTGGCTCGATCGTCCACATCGCCTCCATCGAGGCCCGACATCCGACGGTCATGCACGGCCACTACGCAACCTCCAAAGCGGCGCTGGTAATGCATGCCCGGGCCGCGGCGCTCATGTACGGGCCCGACGGCATCCGCGTCAATACCGTCTCCCCGGGACTCATCGACCGTCCCGGCCTGGTGGACGACTGGCCGGAGGGCGTCCACCGCTACCTGGCCGCCGCCCCGCTGGAACGCCTCGGCACCCCCGAGGACGTGGGCGACGCCTGCGTGTTCCTCTGCTCGG
>JAGWAL010000031.1 GCA_021296415.1 Acidimicrobiia bacterium
GGCGTCGATCGGCTCCGAGCCGGCGCTACCCAAGAAGTGGTACTTGGCCATCTCCCCGAGCCCCGAGCGGTACTCGGCAGCAGGCAGCGTGGCCAGCACCTCGGTGTCACAGAGCACCAGCGACGGCTGCCAGAAGGCCCCCACCAGGTTCTTCCCCTCCGGCAGGTTCACGCCGGTCTTGCCGCCGATGGCGGCGTCGATCTGGCCCAGCAGGGTGGTGGACACGAACACCACCGGGACTCCCCGGTGATAGACGGCGGCGGCGAATCCGGCCACGTCGGTCACCAGGCCGCCGCCCACGGCCACCACGGCGTCGGCACGCGTGAGGCCGAACCGGGCGAGCGCCCGGCAGAGTTCCTCGACGGTGGCGAGGGTCTTGGACCGTTCCCCCCCGGGGATGATGAAGTTCCCGACCTCGCCGACCGCGTCGCCGACGGCGACGTCGGTACCGATGCCCTCGCCGGTCACGACGGCGACACGGCCCGGCGGCGACGGCAGGGACGCGGCCAGGATCTCCGGCAGCAGGTGCCGCACGCCGGGGCCGACCAACACGTCGTAGGAGCGGTCGCCGAGTCCGACGGGGATGCGGATGGGCGCGGTCACGTCGCCGCCTCACCGGGACCGTCATCGAGCCAGCCGGAGACGTCAGCGAGACGCGCCGCCACGGCCATCGTCGCCTGGCTCACCGACAGATCGTCGACGTCCACGACGATGTCGGCCACCTCGACGTACCAGCCATCCCGGTCGGCGGCAAGTTTGCGCAGCCGCTCCGGCGCGCCCCCACCGCCGGCCCCGGAGACCAGCAGCGGACGCCCGGAACCGTCACCCACGCGGGCGGCCAGCACCTCGGGCCGCGCCCGCAGCCAGCAAACGGCGGCGCCCGCCAGCAGGGCGCGATTGCGCGGAACGGTCACCACCCCGCCACCGGTGGCGATGACGGAGGCGTCGGTGCTCGCCAGGACGGCCGCCAGCAACTCGCTCTCGCGGCGGCGGAACCCGGCCTCCCCCTCGGCCGCGAAAATCTCCGGAATCGAGCAGCCCGCCGCATCGGCCACCAGCCTGTCGCAGTCCACGAAGCGGCGACCCAGCACGAGCGCCAACTTCCGTCCCGTCTCCGACTTCCCCGAGCCCATCATCCCGACGAGCGCGATATGACGCACGGATCCGAGGCTACCGGTCGCATCGAGCCGGGCTCGTGACACTCCGGCGCGCCGCTCCGGGCCGGGGTTACCTCGCGCCGCGCCCGGGGCGCGGTACCGTCGGACTCGTGCGGGCCTTGGGAGTCGACCTCGGGACACGACGAGTGGGGCTGGCGCTGAGCGACTCCGAGGGACTCGTCGCCACACCCCTGGAGGTGCTGGAGCGCTCCGGGTCGGAGGCGCAGGACCACGCCGCCATCGCCGCCATCGCCGCCGAACGCCACGTCGAGGTCGTGGTGGTGGGCCTGCCGCTCTCGCTGGACGGATCGATGGGTCCCGCCGCCCGTGCCGCGCGGGCCGAGAGCGGGCGCCTCGCCGCCGCCGTGGGCGTCCCGCTGGAGACCTGCGACGAGCGGCTGACCACCGTGTCCGCCGAACGGCACCTGCGGTCCGGCGAGGTGAAGGGACCCCGACGCCGCCAGGTCGTGGACATGGTGGCCGCCGCCGTGCTGCTGCAGTCGTGGCTCGACGCCCGCCGCGACCGGGAGCCGGCGACGTGAGCGACGATCCCCGCGACGCCGGTATCGATCCGCTGCTGCCCCAGGAGGCTCCGGGTGCCAATCCGGTGGCGCCGGCCGGGGCGGCCACGCCGCCGACCCGGCGAGAACCGGCAACCGGCGACATGCTCCTGGATCCCGAGGCCATCGCCGAGGACGAGGCCCTGTTCTTCGGCGACGACGCCTGGATCCGCTTCCGGCGTCCCTGGGGATTCTGGCGGCGCCTGCTGGTGCTGGCGGGCGGGCTGGCGCTCGTGCTCGGCGGCTTCTTCTGGTGGGGTTACTCGTGGCTGCAGCGCCAACTCGACCCGCCCGGCGAGCCGCAGGGCCAGTTCATCGTGGAGATCCCCAGCGGTGCCGGCGTCAACGACATCGCCCGCATCCTGGCCGGCGAAGGCGTGGTGGCCAACGCCACCATCGCCCGGCTCTGGTGGCGCGACGCCGAGAGTCTCCAGGCCGGCCACTACTACCTCGCCGAGAACATGTCGGTGGCCCAGGCGCGGGAGGTACTCGAGGCGGGACCGATCCCGCCGGCCTTCGAGAGCATCACGATCCCCGAGGGGCTCTGGCTCAGCGAGATCGCCGACCGCCTGCGGGACTCGCTCCCGGAGTTCGATCCCGCCGAGTTGCAGCTCGCCCTCACCGACGGACGGATCCGCTCGAGATACATGCCCGAGGGGATCACGAGCCTCGAGGGCGTGCTGTTCCCCGACACCTACCAGGTGGACGAGGGTGGCGTGAGCGACGAGCGGGATCTCGTGCGCCGGATGGTGGAGCAGTTCGACAACGTGGCCACTCAGATCGGCTACGACAGCGCCCTCGAACGGATCGGTCTGACGCCCTACCAGTTGCTCGTGGCCGCCTCCATCGTGGAGGAGGAGGCTTCCCGCTCCGAGGACCGGCCCAAGGTGGCCCGGGTGATCTACAACCGCCTGAACGCGGGGATGCCACTGCAGATGGACGCCACCGTTCTCTACGCCATCGGCCAGCGGAAGAGCTCGTTGACGCTGGCGGATCTGGACGTCGACTCGCCGTACAACACCCGCAAGTTCCCCGGCCTGCCCCCCACTCCGATCGCCGCGCCCGGCAGGGAGTCGCTGCTGGCGGCCATGAACCCCGAGCCGGGGCAGTGGCTGTACTTCGTGCTCGTGGAGCGTGACGGCACACTGTTCTTCACCGACGACTTCGACGAGTTCCTGGTCCGGGCCGCCGACGCCCGCGCCCGAGGAGTATTTTGATGGATCTGAGAGCGGGAGTCAGCGGGCACACCCGGCTGGCGGTCGTGATCGGCGAGCCTGTACGACATTCGCTGTCGCCGGCCATCCACAACGCCGCGTTCGCCGCGCTCGACATGGACTGGGTGTTCCTGGCCTGCGAGGTGCCCGAGGGCGGCGTGCCGGAGGCGCTGGCGGGCGCGCTGGCGCTGGGGATCGAGGGGCTCTCGGTGACCATGCCGCACAAGGCGGCCGTCGCCGCCGCCGTGGACCGGCTCTCCGGCACGGCGAGCCTGCTGGGCGCGGTGAACTGCGTGGCACGCGAGGGCCGGCGCCTGGTCGGGCACAGCACGGACGGCGACGGCTTCGTGGACGCCCTCGGAAGCGAGCCGGGCTGGTCCCCCACCGGGGCCCGCTGCGTGGTGTTCGGCGCGGGCGGCGCCGGCCGGGCCGTCGTGCTGGCCCTGGCCGACGCCGGGGCCGCCGAGGTGGCGGTCGTGAACCGCACGACGCAGCACGCCGAGGCTGCGGCCGCCCTTGCCGGAGACCGGGGCCGCGTCGCGGCGGCGGCCGAGACGGGACGGTTCGACCTGGTGGTCAACGCCACGCCGCTGGGGATGACCGGCCGAGGCGGCGGGGCGCTTCCCCTGGATCCCGAACTCCTGCAGCCCGGTCAACTCCTCGTGGACCTGGTCTACGAACCCGCCGAGACGGTCCTGCTTTCGGCGGCCCGGGAACGGGGCGTGCGCGCCTTCAACGGCGTTCGCATGCTGGTCCACCAGGCCGCACGGGCCTTCGAGCTGTGGACCGGCACCGAGGCACCGATCGAGGTCATGGCCGCGGCCACCACCGAGGCTCTCGCCCGGCGCTGAGCCCCCGCCGGCGTCGCTCGGGACGGGGACGGCGGTGGCCGTCGTCGGGAGCGCCCGGCGAAATCGCTCCGCCGGCCGGACCCCGGCGCCCCCGCCCCTCGGGGATCGCTTGGACCGCTCCGGTCCGTCGTTCGTCAGACTCCGGCGCGCTGGGAGGCGGCTGCCTGTCGCACGACGTCGAGCGCCTCGTCGAGGCGGGTGGCGTCCTTGCCGCCGGCGGTGGCGAAGTCCGGGTTCCGGCCCCCTCCCCCGCCGACCAGTCGCAGCGCGTCGCCAAGCAGGTCCGAGGCGTGCCAACCGGCGCCCGGCACGACGGCCGACGCGAACGCCACGCCGCCACGCTCCGGCGCGGTCGCCAGCACCACCGCTGTGACCCCCGCCCGATCGCGTACTTCAACCGTCAGGTCGCGCAGCTCGTTGCGGTCGACACCGTCGACACGCGCCACGACCAGCCCGCCGTCGGCCGTGGCGGCAAGCTCGCCGGCGCGGTCACCGGCAGCCTTGCGCCTCAAGTCCTTCACCTCGTCGCGCAGGGCCTTCAGTTCGCCGGCCCAGCGTCCGGCTCCCTCCGCCACGTCATCCGGCGGGACGCCCAGCACGTTTGCGGCCTCGGCAAGGCGGGACTCCGCCCGGCGCAGGCGCTCGATGGGGCCGTGGCCGCAGACGGCCTCGAGGCGGCGGATGTTGGATCCGATGGACCCCTCCGAGATGATCTTCAGTGGCCCGATGTCCCCGAGCGCCCGGACGTGCGTGCCACCGCACAACTCGATGGAGTTCGGACCGGCCTCCAGCACGCGCACGACCTCGCCGTACTTGTCGCCGAAGAACGAGATCGCTCCCAGCGCCTTGGCCTCGTCCATGGTGGTCTCGTAGTGCCGGCACGGCGGGTTGGCGAGGATCTCCTCGTTGGCGAGGTCCTCGATGGCGCCGATCTCCTCGTCGCTGAGACCGCCGTAGTGACTGAAGTCGAAGCGGAGCCGATCCGGCGCCACCAGCGAGCCCTGCTGCTTGACGTGCGTACCCAGCACCGCCCGCAGCGCCCAGTGCAGGACGTGGGTGCCGGTGTGGTGGCGGCGGATGGCCGCCCGCCTCTCGGCGTCGATGACCGCGCGCACGCTCTGGCCGGGTCGCAGCCGTCCCACCGCACCTGCGACGTGGTGCAGGTGAATCCCCGCCACCGCGTAGGTGGTGTCGGTGACAGCCAAGGTCTCGTCGCTGCCGTCGACGGCGAGGTGACCGGTGTCGCCGATCTGCCCCCCCGCCTCGGCATAGAACGGGGTCCGGTCCAGCACGACGCCCTGGCTGGTCACGGCAAGCACGTGGGCCATCGACTCGGTGCGGTCCCGGCCCACGAACTCGGTCTCGCCGAACTCGTCCAGCACCTCCAGGTAGACGCTCAGATCGCCGGCGTCGGTCGACCGGGCGGCCAAGTCCGCCCTGCCCCGGCGCCGCTGCTGCTCCAGCTCGGCCTCGAACCCCTCGCTGTCCAGCTCCACGCCCCGCTCGCGGGCGATCTCCTCGGTCACCTCGAAGGGGAACCCGTAGGTGTCGTGCAGCAGGAACGTCACGCCGCCCCCCAGCGGCTCGCCCGCCCCGAGACCCGCCAGCGCCTCGTCCAGCAGCACCGAACCCCTCCCGAGGGTCTCCCGGAAACGCACCTCCTCCCGCTCGGTGACATCGCGGATGAAGGCGTGATTGCCGAGCAACTCGGGGTAGTCATGGCCCATGATGTCGACCACCTCGTCGACCAGGAGGGGGGTCACGACGCTGTTCACACCCAGCAGGTAGGCGTGACGGATGGCGCGGCGCATGATCCGGCGCAACACGTGACCGCGCTCGGAGTTGGAGGGGAACACGCCGTCGCCGATGAGGAACGCCATGGTGCGGGCGTGCTCGGCGAGGATGCGCAGCGACACATCGGACGACTCGGCGTCGCCGAGCCGCACGCCGGAGAGTTCGGAGGCCTTGGCGACCAACCGCGCCATCTCGTCGATTGCGAAGACCGAGTCGACCCCCTGTAGCAGGGTCAGCACCCGCTCGAGCCCGGCGCCCGTGTCGATGCTCGGCTTGGGCAGGGGCACCATCGAGCCGTCGGCCTGCTGCTCGAACTGCATGAACACCAGGTTCCAGAACTCCACGTAGCGCTCGTCGCCACCGTGGGCCGGGCCGCCGCCCGGACCGTACGCCTCGCCCTTGTCGAAGAAGATCTCCGAGCAAGGGCCGCAGGGTCCCACATCGCCCATGCGCCAGAAGTTGTCCTCGTCGAGGCGCTGGATGCGCTCGGCCGGTACCCCCACGGTGTCGCGCCAGATCTCGGCGGCCTCGTCGTCGCTGAGATGCACGGTAATCCAGAGCCGCTCGGGGTCGAACCCCAGGCGCTCGGTCGACAGCTCCCACGCCCAGGCGATGGCGTCGTCCTTGAAGTAGTCGCCGAAGCTGAAGTTGCCGAGCATCTCGAAGAAGCTGAGATGCCGCCTGGTGCGGCCGATCTCGTCCAGGTCGTTCTGCTTGCCCCCGGCCCGGACGCACTTCTGCACCGTCGTGGCCCGCTTGTAGGGGGACGGCTCGGTGCCCACGAAGTAGGACTTGAACGGCACCATCCCGGCCACGGTGAACAGCAGCGTGGGGTCGTAGGGGATGAGGCTGGCTGAGGGTACGACCGCGTGGTCGCGCTCGGCGAAGAAGCCGGTGAAGATGCTGCGCAACTCGCGTGCTGTGGTTCCGGACATGGCGTGGCGCTCGCGGAAGGTTGGTTCGACGGCCCGCTCCGGGAGCAGGATCGGGACCCGAGGGTATTGCCCGGAGGGCGAAAGGTGCTACTCGGGGCGCCGGTGGTCGGCGCGCCGGGCCTGGCGGCCTTCGGTCATGGCTTCGGAGATCTGGCGGGTGACCTCCCGGATCGGCTCGAGGAGTTGGCGCCCGCGTGTCGACTCGGCCGAGGGGGTGGCGGCCGACTCTTGACCCGGAGCGGAAGCGGCGGCACCACGGGGGTGGGTGGCGGTGCGCCCGCGACCCGACCGGTCGGCCGCAACGCGTACCTGGACCTGCGCGGCGGCCAACCGGGCGGCCGCAACGCGTAGCTGGACCTGCGCGGCGGCCAGCCGGGCGGCGATGAGCGCCGCGGCGGATCGGTATCCGGCGCGCAGCAGGTACATGGTCAGACGGCGCCCCCAGGGGGCACGCCGCGGCGGTCTCGGGGCCTCGGCTGCGGCTCCACCTCCCCAACCCGTCGCAGGCGGCTCACCGGCGGCGGTCGGCCGGGAGGAGCCCCCGCGGCGGAACAGTGAGGCCATCGCGTTGAGCGGCTCCAGCAGTGCTCGATACGTCACCTGGGAGAGGGTCTCCGCCCGCTCGGACACGCGCTCGGCCACGTCCAGCAAGCCCCCCACCCGCTGCACCTCGCCCGTCACCTGCCCGGACGCCTCCTCGATGCGTCGCACGGCGGGCAGCAGATCCCGGCGGATCTCGGTCAGCAGCCGGCGGAGATCGCGCAGCGCCCGGTTGAGGGTCACGCCGATGGCGCCGAGCACGGCAACCGCCACCACGACGGCCACGCTGGCCAGCACCACGGCAAGCTCGCCACCACTCACGGTTACTCTCCTCGCCTCTCGCCACCCCTGGGCGGCGACGGATCGTCGGACACATCGGCGCCGACCGCTCCCGGGTCGGCAAGCCCACCCCCGGTGTCGCCACGAGGATACTCGCGCCCCTATTGGAACGAGACGAACAGCGGCTTCGGGGTGAGGTTCAATACTCGATCCGGCTCGGCGGTCGGGGAATCCTCGTCGTAGAAGTTCTTCCAACCCCAGTAGAACCCGTCGGCATCGGGCAAGGCCGTCAGGATGTCCCAGGTGCTTTGCTTGGTTGTTGGACTGCCGTGGCCGTCCATGTGGATCAGCACCGCGAGTTCCGGAGGAGTCTCGATCCGATGACGGGGAATTGGTGGACGATGAGCAGCTTCTGGGGAAGAGCCTCTTCACGCACAAGTCCGGCCAGCCACTCCGAAACCTGGTTGATCTCCGCCGCGTCCACCGTGCCGATTTGGACCATATGGACCTGGTTCGGCTTGAGCCTCCACTCCGGGTCCAGCGCAAGCCCGACATGGGGAAGGCGGAGGAACTCCTCATAGATCTTCGCCTGGGTCAGGAAGTCGGCTCGTCCCGGCTGGAGATCCAGGACCACGTACAGCTCGTTGGCGGCGGCAATCTCGACCCAGGGCCTGATCACATCTAGAGCGGTCTCACTGGAGTAGTCCCCGTCCGGACCGGGGTCAGCCGACGCGACGGTGGCAATGATCTCGAAAGTGGGCAGGACACGTAGACCGTCCGCGTCGTAACCGGCGACGACGGATCGGAGGCGTTCGACACCCCTGTCCGGACCCTGCTCGCCCAGCACGCCGAGGCCTCGTGTCACCGGATGGCCGTACATGGCCACGAGGCGGCGCCCAGGGTCGGACCCGAACATGAGCAGCCCACCCCCGGGGATTTCTTGGCCCCGGCGGATGACGTCCAGTTGCCAGACGACGTCCTCGCCGAAGTCCGAGAGCAATTCCACCTCCGAAGCGGCGGAGATCGTCTCCCTCGTCTCCGGGGAGGCTGCCCGGAAATCACCGGCCAGGGCGACCACGCCGACACCAATCTGGTGGCCGAGGGCCGCGAAGGGCGCGGCCACCTCGGGATCCTCGAGGATCCACAGGCGGTCATAAGACCTCCCCTCGGGCGCGAACGTCGCCTGCTGATCGACGGCCACCAGTTCGAGGACGAAGTCGGCGAGGTTGCCGTGAAGGATCCGCTCGTGGATCCCAGCGGCCACGATTCGCTCCGGAGCGAGACGCCGGAGTTCTTCGGTCAGGGCGACGTCGAACCAAGGATCGACGAGGAGCAGCGGGCCCCGAATCCCTCGGGACAGCAGCGTGGAGATCGCAGCGGGGTTCCAGGCGAACGCCAGACCGACCTCGTGAGCGCAGTCATACATTGCCCGCGACAGCTCGATGCCGGCCGCCGCCGGAGAGGTGTCGGTGACAGGAGGATCGTCCGGGATCCGAGGTGCACAATCGCGCGCCGGTTCGGTGGACGCCGTGGTGCCCGGAGCATCCGGCGGGACCCCTTGTGTCGCTGGATTCCCTCCGGTGACTCCGGCCGAGGTCGAGTTCGCATCGGAGGGCACCGGGGCCTGCTGCGTCTCGGCGGTGCGCGCACCCCCCGAGACCTCGACACCGGGTGAGTCGGACAACACCACTGCCAGGAGAACTGCTGCCAGGACAACGAGCAGCGCCAGCGAGCGGCGGGTAAAGCGGTTTCGCCTCAGGTATCGAGAGCCCGGCCGGTCATCGGAGCCGAGGCGCATCGGATCGGCGTGACGTCTCAACAAGTGCTCCTGCGGTGCTCGATCGGGCTCCGGTGCAGCTCCCGTGACACCCTGGCCACCACGATCATTGCACGGGGTCCTCGCGCTCTTCGCCCGGCGGCGGCTGCCGGCGGGTGCGGAGCCAGCGGTCGTGGATCTCCTGCTCGACGCCGTGGGGCGACGGCTCGTAGTACGCGCTGCGGCGCACCTCCTCGGGGCGGTAGTGCTGGGGGCGCCAGCCCCGGGGATCGTCGTGGGGATACTCGTACCCCTCGCCGTGGCCCAGACCCTTCGCCCCGGCGTAGTGGGCGTCCCGCAGATGCGGCGGCACCTCGCCCCGGCGGGCGCGCACGTCGGCTCGCGCCCGGCCCAGCGCCACGGTCACCCGGTTGGACTTGGGCGCCGTGGCCAGGTACACCACCGCGTGCGCCAGGTTCAGCGCCGCCTCGGGCAGGCCCACGTACTCCACCGCGCGGGCGGCGGCGTCGGCAACGAGCACGCCCTGCGGGTCCGCCATGCCCACGTCCTCCGACGCCAGGATCACCAGGCGGCGCGCCACGAAGCGGGGATCCTCCCCGGCCTCCAGCATCCGGGCCAGCCAGTAGAGCCCGGCATCGGGGTCCGACCCGCGGATGCTCTTGATGAAGGCGCTCGCCACGTCGTAGTGATCGTCGACGCCGTAGCCCATGGCGGCGGCGTCCACGGCGGCCTCGACATCGGCGAGGCGCACCTCGGGTGGCTCGCCGCGCTCGCCGGCGAGGGCCACGGCAACCTCCAGGGCGCCGAGGATGGCCCGCCCGTCGCCACCGGCCCGTGCCACGAGGTGCTCCAGCGCATCCGGATCGGCGGTGGCCCCGGTGGCCTCCAGCCCGCGCTGCAGCAACACCTCCAGGGCCGCGTCGTCGAGGGGATGCAGGCGGAACAGCGCCGAGCGGGACAGCAGCGGCGGGTTCACCTCGAAGTAGGGGTTCTCGGTTGTTGCCCCCACCAGCACGATCAGGCCCGACTCCACGGCGGGCAGCAGGGCGTCCTGCTGGGCCTTGTTGAAGCGGTGCACCTCGTCGAGGAAGAGGATGGTGCCCTGGCCGTGCTCGCCGAGACGCTGCTCGGCCGCCGCCAACTCGGCGCGCACGTCCTTGACGGTCGCCGACACGGCGCTCCGGGCCACGAACTCCTTGGCGGTAGTGGCGGCGATGACCTCGGCGACGGTCGTCTTGCCGGTGCCGGCCGGTCCCCACAGCACCAGCGACGACACCCGGTCGGCTTCGATCAGCAGGCGCAGCGGGGCGCCCGGCCCCACGAGATGATCCTGCCCGACGATGCCGTCGAGGGTTCGGGGGCGCAGGTGGGCCGCCAGGGGCTCCCGGCGCCGCAGATCACGGCGGGCCCGGTCGGCGAAGAGGCTCTCGGCCATCATCCAGGGGTCTGCTGAGAACTCGCCGGCGGATCAGGCGGGGCGCAGGCGCAGCCCCAACTCGGTGAGGTGACCCGGCTCGATCGGGCCGGGGGCGCCGGTGAGCGGGTCGGCGCCCGACTGGGTCTTGGGGAAGGCGATGACCTCGCGGATGTTCTCCTCCCCCGCCAGCAGGGCTGTCAGCCGGTCGACCCCGAAGGCGAACCCGGCGTGGGGCGGCGCCCCGTAGGCGAAGGCCTCCAGCAGGAAGCCGAAGCGCCGTTCGGCCTCCTCGTCGTCGATTCCCAGCGTGGCGAACACCTGCTTCTGGATGGCGGCGTCGTGGATCCGCACGCTCCCCGAGCCCAGTTCCCAACCGTTGATCACCAGGTCGTAGGCCTGGGAACGCACCTTCAGCAGCGACTCCCCCCCACCCCGCACCAGGTAGTCCAGGTCGTCGGGGTTTGGCATCGTGAACGGATGGTGGGCGGGTCGCGGGTTCCCGGCCTCGTCGATGTCCTCGAACAGCGGGAAGTCCACGACCCACAGCGGTGCCAGACCACCCTCGGTCACCGGCGGGCGCCCCAGGGCGAGTCGCAGGAGCCCGAGCACCCGATTGGCGAGCGGCCGCTCATCGGCGATGAGCATGATCATGTCGCCGGTCGATGCGCCGAGGCGCTCCGGAAGAGCAGCCTGCTCGCCGGCTGACATGAACTTGGTCAGCGCTCCCTCGAGCGCCGGGGCGCCCGCCTCGCCGGGCTCGCCGACGCGGAACCAGGCCAGACCCTTGGCGCCCCAGCGCTTGCACGTGGCGGTCAGCTCGTCGATCCGGTTGCGGCCCATCTCGGCGCCGCCGGCGACGGTGATGCCCTTCACACACGGCACCTGGAAAACTCGAGCCTGCGTTCCGGCGAAGAGATCGGTGCAGTCGATCAACTCCATGCCGAAGCGGGTGTCGGGCTTGTCCGTGCCGTAGCGCTCCATCGCCTCGTCCCAGGTGATGATCGGCACCTCGCCCAGCGGCGAGCCGGTGACCGCTTCGACCGTGTGGCCGACCGCCGTGCCGATGAAGTCGATCACCTCATCGGCACCCACGAAGGCGGCCTCGGCGTCGAGCTGCATGAACTCGAACTGCCGGTCGGCGCGCAGGTCCTCGTCGCGCAGGCAGCGGGCGATCTGGTAGTACCGGTCGAGCCCGCCCACCATGCAGAGCTGCTTGAACAGCTGCGGGCTCTGCGGCAGGGCGTAGAAGTTGCCCGGATGCAACCGGGAGGGCACCACGAAGTCCCTGGCACCCTCGGGGGTGGAGGCCACCAGCATGGGGGTCTCGATCTCGACGAATCCCTGGGCGTCCATGGCCTCGCGGATGGCGGCGGTGACGCGGGCACGGATGCGGAGGTTGTGCTGCATGCGCTCGCGCCGCAGGTCGAGATAGCGGTAGCGCAACCGGAGGTTCTCGTCCACGTCGCCGTGGAGCGGGATGGGGATCGGCTCGGCGCGTTTGAGGACGTCCACGATGCATTCGCCGATCTCCACCTCGCCGGTGGCCAGCGCGGGATTCGCCGTGCCCTCGGGGCGGGCCCTCACCACGCCGCTGATGCGCACCACGTACTCGCTGCGCGCCTCGATGCGCTCGTCCACCACGCACTGGACGATCCCCGTGTGGTCGCGAACGTCCAGGAACGCCAGGTGCTCGCCGTGCGTGCGGCGGCGGTCCACCCAGCCGCAGACGGTCACCTCGCGGCCAACGTCGGCGGCGCGCAACTCACCGCAGTAGGCGGTACGCATCCCTCTCGGATCGCTCACGGTGTCTTCCCCTTCTCGGCGGCCAGCCGGGCGACCAACTCGGCGACGATACCGGCGCGGGGGTGCCGCGACTGGCCGGCGGTCCCGCCGGCGGCCTGCGTGCCGCGCATGTCCCGCAGCGACACGGCGCCGTCGGCGAGTTCGTCGGGGCCCACGAGCACGGCCCAGCGGGCTCCCGAGCGGTCGGCGGACTTCATCTGCGCCTTCATCGAACGGCCCCCGAAGGCCCGCTCGGCCCGGAGCCCGGCGCGACGCAGCTCCTCGGCCAGCAGCGTGGCCTCGGCCCCGCCGGTGACGTCCACGACGTACACGTCAGCCGCCGCGGGGGGAGCCGCGAACACGTCCTCGGCGTCGCAGGCGAGCAGCAGGCGATCCACCCCCAGCGCGAAACCCACGCCGGCGGTCTCCGGACCACCGAGGTCGGCAACCAGGCCGTCGTAGCGACCGCCGCCGCCCACCGCGTCCTGCGCCCCGTCCAGGGCGTCACTGACCAACTCGAAGGCGGTCCGCCGGTAGTAGTCGAGCCCGCGCACCAGGAGTCGCTGGCGGTCGGCCGGAATGTCCAACGCATCCAGCCCGGCCCGCACCGCCGCGAAGTGCGCGGCAGCGGCGGGGCTCCAGAACTCGTCGATAGGCGGCGCGCCGGCCACGACCGCCCGATCCTCCGGCCGTTTGGAGTCCAGCAGCCGCAAGGGGTTCCGCGCCAGCGTGACCCGACCCTGCGCCGACAGCTCGTCCGCCCGCCCGCCGAAGTAGCCGGCGAGCGCCGCCAGGTACGCCTCGCGGTCGGCCCGATCACCGAGCGAGTTGACGACCAGACGCACCCGCCGCAGGCCCAGCGCCACACAGAATCGCCAGGCCAGAGCGATCACCTCGACGTCGGCCTGCGGGTCGTCGCTGCCGAACAACTCCGCGCCCACCTGGTTGAACTGCCGGAAGCGGCCCGCCTGCGGCTTCTCGTAGCGGAACTGCGGTCCCTCGTACCAGACCTTCCAGGGCACCGGCGGGCGGTGCTGGACGAACGCCCGCGCCACCGAGGCGGTCAACTCGGGACGCAGCGCAAGGTGGCGGTCGCCGGGGTCGCGGAAGTGGTACATCTCCTTGGAGACGATGTCGGTCTCCTCGCCCACCCGGCGGAAGACCTCGATCTGCTCGAACATCGGCGACACGACCTGGCCGTAGCCCGCAAGCTCGGACTCCGCAGCGAAGGCCTGCGTCAGCGCCCGCAGCCTTGCGGAGTCCGGCGCCAGGATGTCGCGAGTGCCCCGCGGCGCCTGCAGCGACACGGAGCTCACAACTCCAGGTCAGGAAAGAAGAGGGCGATCTCCCGCGCCGCGGACGCTTCGCCGTCGCTGCCGTGCACCAGATTCTCGGTGACCTCCAGACCGAAGTCACCGCGGATGGTGCCGGGGGGCGCCGCGGCGGGGTTGGTCGGCCCCATGAGGGCGCGCACGATGGCGTAGGTGTCGTCGGGTCCCTCCAGCACCAGCGCCAGCGCGGGCGACCGGCCGATGAAGTCCCGCAGTTCGGGGTAGAAGGGCTTGTGGGTGTGCTCGGCGTAGTGGCGGGCCGCGAGGTCGGCGTCGACGTGCAGCAGGCGGGCGGCCGCGATCCGCAGGCCCTTGCGCTCGAAGCGCGTCAGGATCTCACCGACCAGCCCGCGCTCGACAGCGTCCGGCTTGCACAGAACCAGCGTTGCACCCATCGTTCCCACTCCGACTCATCCCACCCGCGGACCGATTCAGGCTACCTGTCCCAGCGGTGACGCCCGGTTCTTTGCCTTGTCCGGGCGGGGCTTCCTGCCGAGTCCGGGCGGGGAGTCGGGGTGCCGCGCTGCTCCCCCACGCGGGGCGAAGAGTCGTCGCAAACCGGCCCCCCGCCCTCGGTGTCTTGCTGCAGCCCTGCGCCGGGCCGCTCCCCTAGAAGCTCCAGTTGGTGGCGGGTTCGGTGGTGTGTGCGTTGCGGGCGGCACCGGCAACGTAGAGGGAACCCGAGACGAAGACCAGGTCGCCGTCCGCGGCCAGACCCGTGGCAACTCTGACGGCCGCGGCGGGATCGGTGACCGGTTCGCACCGGATCCCCGCCTCGGCCGCGGCTCGAGCCAGGTCGACGGCAGGGACACCGCGGGGCGACGGCGCCGTGGTCGTCACGAGCAACTCGCAGCCGCGGGCACCGATCTCGGCGAACATGCGCAGCGGGTCGCGCTCGCGCATCATGCCGATCACCATGAACGTGCGCGCCGCACCCGCGAAGTCCTCCTGCAGCGCGCGCTGCGCCGCGGCTGCGCCGTCGGGGTTGTGCGCGCCGTCCACCACGACCAGCGGCGCCCGCCCGACGATCTCGAGGCGACCCGGGAGTCCGGCGTCGGCGAACGCCTCGCTCACCACGTCGGCGGCCAGCGGCGCGTCGAAGAACGCCTCGGCCGCGGCGAGCGCCAGCGTGGCGTTGTCACCCTGGTGACGTCCGTGCAACTCCAGGAACACGTCCTCGTACCGGCCGGCTGCACTGATGTCCAGCGACCGGCCACCCACGGCGAGATCGTTGCGGACGCAGTCGAAGTCCTCGCCCCGCAGCAGCGTTCGCGAGGGCCCCGCCTCGCAGAACACGTCGCGCAGGTCCGGGTCGGTCTCCCCGAGCACCAGCGTGGTACCCGGCTTCACGATGCCGGCCTTCTCCCACGCCACCGCCGCCCGCCAGCCCGGTCCACCGTCGGTGTGGTCCTCCCCCACGTTCGTGACGACCGCCACCTCCCCGTCGACCACGTTGGTGGCGTCGTAGCGGCCCAGCTTGCCGACCTCCACGACGGCCACGTCGACGGCGGCGTCGGCGAAGCAGCGCAGCGCCGCGGCGGTCATGATCTCGAACCACGACGGTTCCAGGTCCGTGGCCTCGATCACTCGCCGCACGTCCAGGAGCAGTTCCGCCAGCACGTCGTCACCGATGGGCCGACCGGCCAGTTGGATGCGCTCGTTCAGGCTGCTCACGTGGGGGCTCGTGTAGGTGCCCGCGTGCAGCCCCTGGGCGGCGAACAGCCGGCTGAGCAGGTGCGCCGTGGAGCCCTTCCCGTTGGTCCCGGTGATGTGGACGGCCGGGAAGTCGCGCTGTGGCTCGCCCAGGACCGCTGCCAGCGCGCGCATGCGGTCGAGCGACAATCCGCGAACCCTGCCGGCCGTGGCCTCGAGGTTGACGTGGCGATCCAGCCACGCCACGGCCTCACGCAGGGTCATCGAAGGCCGGGCGGCCGCGCCCGCGGGACATCTCGGTGACGGATCGGATGAGGCCGGACTCTAGTGACCGGTACCTCAGGAAGCAGCGCGCCGGGAGGCTTCGGCCGGCCGCAGGCGCCGCACCAGCGTGGGGTTGGCGTTGGCGCGGACGGTGTTGGCGTCGATGACGCAGCGCTCGATGTCCGAGCGTCCCGGAAGGTCGAACATGAGGTCCAGGAGGACCTCCTCCATGACGGCCCGCAGGCCGCGCGCACCGGTGCCGCGGGCCATGGCCACGTCCGCGACCGCCTCCAGGGCCTCCTGCGTGAACTCCAACTCGACGTTCTCGTACTCGAACTTCCTGTGGTACTGCCTGGTCAGGGAGTTCCTGGGCTCGACCAGGATGCGCACGAGGGCGTCCTGCTCCAGATTCGACACCGCCCCCACGACCGGCAGGCGGCCGACTAGTTCGGGGATCATGCCGAACCGCAGCAGATCTTCCGGTTGCACCTTGCTGTAGAGCTCACCGAGATCCTTCTCCTCCACCGGGCGCACGTCCGCACCGAACCCGACGCCCTTGCGACCGATGCGGTTCTCCACGATCGTGTTCAGCCCGGCGAACGCCCCGCCGCAGATGAACAGGATGTTGGTGGTGTCGATCTGGATCAACTCCTGGTGCGGGTGCTTGCGCCCACCCTGCGGCGGCACCGAGGCCGTGGTGCCCTCCAGGATCTTCAGCAGGGCCTGCTGCACACCCTCGCCGGAGACGTCCCGCGTGATGGAGGGGTTCTCGCTCTTGCGGGCGATCTTGTCGATCTCGTCGATGTAGATGATGCCCGTCTCGGCCCGCTTGACCTCGTAGTCGGCGGCCTGGATGAGCTTCAGCAGGATGTTCTCCACGTCCTCGCCCACGTAGCCGGCCTCGGTGAGGACGGTGGCGTCGGCGATGGCGAACGGCACGTTCAGGATCTTCGCCAGGGTCTGGGCCATGAGGGTCTTGCCACAACCCGTGGGCCCGATGAGCAGCACGTTGGACTTGGCGAGTTCCACTTCCTCGCCGCCGCCCGCCGAACCCAACTGGAGGCGCTTGTAGTGGTTGTAGACCGCAACCGCGAGGATCTTCTTGGCCCGCTCCTGGCCGACGATGTAGTCGTTGAGGAACTCGAAGATCTCCGACGGCTTGGGCAGGTCCCCCATGGGAACCTCGGGCGGTTCGAGTTCCTCGCGGATGATCTCGTTGCACAGGTCGATGCACTCGTCGCAGATGTACACGCCCGGGCCGGCAATGAGCTTCTTGACCTGCTTCTGGGTCTTCCCGCAGAAGGAGCACTTGAGGAGTTCGCCCTCACCCAGCTTGGCCAACAGTCCTCCTCTTGCTGCTCGTGGCGGTTGTGACGGTACCGAATCCAGGCTTGCTCAGGGCACGGCGCTGATCCGCGGCGACCCGTCGCCGTCGGCGGTGAGCCCGCGGGACTCGATGACCTCGTCGATTATCCCATACTCGAGTGCTTCGGCCGCGGTCATGACGTAGTCCCTGTCGGTATCGGCCTGGATCCTCTCGAGACTCTGGCCGGTGTGGCGGGCCAGGACCTCCTCGAGTTGCACCTTGAGGCGCTGGATCTCCCGGCTGGCGATCTCGATGTCGGAGACCTGCCCGTGCGCCCCGGCGTACGGCTGGTGGATGAGGATGCGCGAGTGGGGCAGCGCCAGCCGCTTGCCCGGCGCACCGGCGGCCAGCAGGACGGCCGCCGCCGAGGCGGCCTGGCCGAAGCAGATGGTGGTCACATCGGGGCGGATGTACTGCAGCGTGTCGTAGATGGCGAACAGCGCGTTGATGTCGCCGCCGGGCGAGTTGATGTAGAGGCTGATGTCCTTGTCGGGGTTCTCCGACTCCAGGTGCAGCAGCTGTGCGCAGGTGAGGTTGGCGATGGTGTCGTCGATAGGTGTGCCGAGGAACACGATGTGCTCCTTCAGCAGGCGCGAGAACAGGTCGAACGCCCGCTCGCCACGAGACGTCTGCTCGATGACCGTCGGGACCAGGTAGTTGCGGGGTGCGGTCACGAGAGGGCTCCTGGAGCTACGGGCGACTCGTCGCCATCCGGCGAGGCGGTGTCCTCCACCGAGGATAGGGGTTCGTCGTCGGGACGAGGCTCCTCGGGCGGGGCCAGTAGCTCGCGGGCGATGGGAGCGCCGTCGCCGTCGGTCACCGTGATGTGGTCCATGAGCCATTCGAGAGCCAGCGCCTTGCGGCGCTCGGCTCGCAGCGTGGCCCAACCGCCGCTGCGATCCAGCCGGTCACGGACTTCGTCAGGGTCGAGCTCCATCCGCTGGGCCGTGCGCTCGGCATCTTCCCGGAGGTCGGCCTCGTCGGGCTCCAGAGCCTCGGCGTCGGCCACCGCCCGCAGCCCGAGGTCCAGGCGCACGCTCTTCTCGGCGCCCTCGCTCATCTGCTCCCGGAGCTCCTCGGCGGTCTGCCCGGTTGACGCCAGGTAGCCCTCCAGGTCACCGTTCTGGGCCTGCAGCATCTGCTGGAGGTCGCCGAGGCGGCGGTCGACCTCGGCGGAAACGAGGGCCTCGGGCAGGTCGGCCACGACGAGATCGGCGACAGCCTCGGAGACCCGTTCACGGAGCATCATCCGGGCCTGTGCCCGCTTCGCCTCCGACAGACGCTCGGCGATGTCGTCGCGCAACTCGTCGACGGTCTCGAACTCACTTGCCGATCGGACCAGGTCGTCGTCGAGGTCGGGCAGGATCCGAGCCTGCACCTCCTTGACGAGGATGCGGAAGCGCAGCAGCCCGTCGGCGGACGGATCGGGATGGTCGGCGTTGAACTCCAGGATGTCGCCGGCCCGGGCGCCGCGCAGGTTCTCGTCGATCTCGGGCACGACCGCCCCCGAACCCACCTCGTAGGTGTAGTCCGCCACGGTCAGGCCCTCCACCTCGGTGCCGTCGTGGCTGCCGACGACGTCGATGGTCACGTGGTCGGTGTCGACGGCGGGACGGCCGACGGTCTCGAGTTCGCTGAACTGGGCTCGCAACGCGTCGACCTGGGCGTCGACCTCGTCGTCGTTCGGCAGAGGGTTCGGAATCTCCACCGCCAGAGTCTCGTAGCCGTCCGCACTGACCACCGGACGCACCTCGACGATGGCGTCGAAGGCCACCGGCCCGTCCTCCTGACCGGCGGTGATGTCGATCTCGGGTGGGGCGATCACGTCCACGTCGTGACGGACCACGGCCTGCTGGTAGTAGTCGGGGAGGGCGTCCTGCATGGCTTCGGCCCGGATGTACCCGGCGCCGAGCCGGGCTTCCAGCACCTTGCGCGGCGCCCGACCGGGGCGGAAACCCGGGAGACGCACCTGCCGGGCGATCCTGCGGTAGGCCGCCTCCTCGGCCCTGTCCATCTCCTGCTGATCGAGCCGGATCGAGATCTTGACCTTGCCGTCGGCCGCCGGGGCAAGCGTGCTCTCCACGTCGAAAAGTCTATGGGCGGGGCCGGTCTTGCGGTCCGGGGCCGCCGGCAGGTCGCCATGGCGCCCGGCGGGGACTGCCATCGCCATCTCGGCAAGCGCCCGGCGTCCCGGGTTGGGGGGCGCCGTCGCTAACCTGGTCGGCACGGCGGGCGTAGTTCAACGGCAGAACCTCAGCCTTCCAAGCTGATGACGGGGGTTCGATTCCCCTCGCCCGCTCTCCCCCACCGGACCACCGCCCGGCGTCGCTCCCTCTCCGGCGCGATCCTGCGGCGACGACCCGACCCGTGTTGCTCCCGGCAGGTGGAGTGCAGGGGTTCACGCCGGCCGTGGCAGGCACCGCCATGCGATCGGCGCCATGAGGCCGGCCGGTGCGGCGCCGGCGACGGCTACCCGGTCGGGGTCGACAGGGGTTTGCGAGCCAGGAAGCAGTACAACGGCGTGAAGAGCCCGGTCTGCCCGCCCGCGACGTAGGCCTTGGCGGTCCGATCGAGCAGCCCGATGACGTCCGCAGTGCCGCGCGGCAGCACCGTCAGCACCTCGGCCAGCCGGGATGCCGCGGCGACCGCCCGGCGACCCAGTGGAATCCTCCGCAGGGCGCTGCCCACCGTTCCGCGCGGGGTCTCCATGGGCTGATACCACGGGGTGGTCCGACCGTTTGCGCCGACAGCCCGATCCATCCCTTCGATCACCTGGAATCCCGCCGTCTCGAGCGCCCGGTTCACGTCGCCGAACGTGGCGATTTCCTTGAGCGCGATGCCGCGCATGAGGTCCCGCTTGACAGCCAAATGGCGACTGTCGCCGGGATCGAACTTGTCCGTCATGCACATTTCCTGGCCCCAGAAGAGGGCTCCGGGTCTCAGAACGCGGTGGATCTCGGCGAACGCGGCCGCCTTGTCCGGAGCGTGGCACGTCGATTCGATGGCGTAGCCGCGGTCGAAGGTCTGGTCCGCGATGGAGCCCATGTCCATGAAGTTGCACGCCACGTAGTCGACCATGTGGTCGAGCCCCGCCTCGGCGTTCAACGATCTCGCCTTGTCCAACTGGGCTTCGTTGTTGTTGAGCCCGACGACCCGGACACCGGCCTCGTGGACGACACGGCGCATCGGGCCGCCGATCCCGCAGCCGACATCGACCACCGTCATACCCTCGCTCAACTCCAGCTTTGCGATCATCAGCCGCTGATGCCGGGTCTGGGATTCCTCCAGGCTCTCGTGGGGCGAGAGCGGCGCGAAGTGCAGAGACGTACTCCAACCGAACACCATCAAAGGGCCGCAAAGGTCGTAGTACTCCTTGACGGTCGCGGTGTGGTCGTAGCCCGTCGCGCCGGCAACGCCGGCGGACGCCCTGTCCAGCCATCCATCCAAGTGCTGCACGCGGTGGGCAAAGACCTCCCCCCGGTTGGCGTTCTTCAGCCCTCTGGCCAGCTCGCGGATTTGCACGAATCGAACCTCCTTGAGCCGCGCGCACGGCGAGGTGTGTCCCCGGGTTCGCTCCGCCTGCCTCCTCGACCTCGGACTGCCGTGGCCGTGTGGCAGCGGCGGGTTCCGACGGGCTGTGGGCGTCCCGGGCGCAGGGTATCACCATGGCCTGGGGCCTCGCGGCGGTGGTCTGGTGGGTCGTCGAACTGCGCCTGTCCCCGTTGCGCCTACCGACCCGCCCGCCGAGGCGACGGCGAACCGCGAGGCCACCTCGGGGGTGCGGGCCACGGTGATCTCGTTCCTGGGCCAGGCGGAGGCTCTCGGTCAGGTGCTCGGGG
>JAGWAL010000032.1 GCA_021296415.1 Acidimicrobiia bacterium
GGCGTGGGGTCGGTGGAGCGTCACGTGGAGCACTCACTCTTGCCGATCAATAATCCAGTCACCATAGACGTATTCTTCGTAACCGTCGATGACCCGTGGACCGCTGTCGTCTGCCATTGATGCCTCCTGTTCGCTGGATTCTGCTCGGTGTCTGTTACTGTGTGATGTTCTCGAGAGGTGCCCCGTCTCGGAGAGATTCTTCAAACTCAGCTAGCTTCTGATAGTGCGACTCCCGCATGGCACGAATATCCGCTATCACGTCCTCCGGTGAGCGTACGACCGCGTGCTTGGACTTGAAGTTGGGAATGACGTACTTTCCGAACCGCTCGATTGTCCGCATGATCTGATCATGATCAGTGGTATCGATCCGGAGCCACATTTCATTGATCCCCAACTCCTCGAACTGGCGCACTTGATCGATGCAATCGTCGGGCGATCCTACAACAAATGACGCGGACTCATTGAGCATGTAGTCAACGTCCATGACATTCGCGTCAACTTTCTGTTTGATGTCTTTGACATACGAGTAGTCATCGCCGAGGGTTGCGAGACGGTCGTATGCATCAACCGCGAGCTTGACATACTCAAGGATGGGGAGGAACTCTTCACGTGCCTCTTGGGTGGTCTCCGTGCAGACCAATCCGGCCACAAGGACCACTTTGTTGTGCTGAGTCGGCATCGTGTGGTCTGTCTCATCGAAGATCTTGTCGTAGACGCCGAGATTGTTATGAAGGACATCCCAGCCGGAGAAGTTGGCAAAGCTCACCACGCCGATGCCCTTCTGTGCCGCCAGCATGTGTGAGGCGGGACTGGTCGCGGCAAGAGCCAACGGCGGGTGCGGGTACTGGACCGGCTTCGGGACGAGACTGCGAGGCGGGACCTTGTAGTAGTTGCCGACGAACGTGAAGGGATCGTCGAGGAAGGAGGCCCGAAGCAGGTCGACGCCTTCAAGTAGTTGCGCTCGGTTCTCCTCAGGGGATACTTCGAAAGCCCGCAGTGCGAGCATGGTATTGCCACGCCCCATGGCTGCCTCGACACGTCCGTGCGAAAGGATGTCCATCGTCGCAAGGCGTTCCGCGACTCGAAGAGGATGGTTGAAGCGGGTCGGCATGAGCACGATCGCGTGCGCGAAGCGGATCCTGGTTGTGAGAGCCATGAGGTACGCGTAGATGACTTCGGGGGCAGAGGTGGTAGCGCCACCGATCGCAAGGTGCTGTTCGGATGCTCCGAAAGTATCGAAGCCGACCTTCTCTGCGAGGAGCACCTGCTCGACAAGCTCGTGGTAACGCGTGTAGTGCGTCATACCCGGCTTGGTGTCTCCTTCGGTCAAGAACCCGAATCGCATCGTCCATCCTTCGTGGTGCTGGGTTGGTCACTTCGTTCCGGTGACGCTTTGTTGCTGGGAATCGCCTCGCCGCGTCAGGTGACCCGCCCGAGGTCCGATTCTCGGCGCGCTTGGCAGGGGCAGTCCACCCGTGAGGGGTTGACTGTCCATTTAGTCAGTATTATCCGGGCGATTTCCGCTGTCAAGCCCGTGAATCCCGGGGTGCGGTCGGCTCCAGGGACGTAGGCAAGGATCGCCGCGGCGAGCATCGACACGGCACCTCCCAGGGCGGACGAGCATCTTCGCGCCCCGACGATTCTCAACGCCGAGCGCTATCCGCCATTGATCTTCGTCGCTGACGTGGAGCGCGGCAAGCAGTCGGCTGCCCGATCCCTCCACGGCGGGGATCCGCCGGGCGGAGACGGTCTTGGTGCATGGCGAGCGAACGGCCGTGCCGTCTCCGGCGCGCAGCTAGCATCGCCGGCGTGGGGGATGGTCACACGCGGATCGTCGACGGGCGTATGGTGCCGGTGGCGGGGGAGTGGGTGATCGACGGGCTGCACACATCGGTCGCCTTTGCTGCCCGTCACCTGCTCACGGCCATGCGCGGCCGCTTCCGCAACGTCTCCGGCACCATCCTCATCGGCGAGGATCCCGCAGAGTCGCGCACCGAGGTGCGCATCGACGCGGCGAGCATCGACACGGCACATCCGAAGGCGGACGAGCACCTGCGCGGCCCGAAGTTCCTGGACGTCGAGCGCTACCCGGCACTGACCTTCGTCGGCACGGGAGCCCGGCCCGAGGGCGCGGACTCGTGGGTGGTCCCGGGGCACCTCACCGTCCGTGACGTCACTCTCCCGCTGGAGTTGAGGGTGCAGTTCCTGGGGGCGGTGCGCCACCCGTCCATGCCGGTGGCCAAGATGTCCTTCGAAGCCACCGGTGAGCTGCGACGCGACGACTTCGGCGTTGCCGGTTACATGGACGTGCACGCCCCCGGCGTACCCGAGGTGCTGCTCGTCGGCCGCCAGGTTGAGATCCGCCTCGACGTCGAGGCCGACCTGCAACTCGACGGCCGAGACTGAGCGAAGGAACGCACGGCGTGGAATCCGGACCGGCAATACCCGCCGGCGCCGAGCAGTTGACGGCGACCTGGATCCAGGACGCCCTGGCGGCAGGGGGCGTGGCCGATGTTCCGGCGATCGAGAGCATCGCGGTGGAGCAGGTCGGTGCCGGTGTCGGCCACGTCGGGGAGTCGGTGCGCTGCCGCCTGACCTACGCCGAGGACGCGCCCGGCGCGCCCGCAACCGTGTTCGTGAAGCTGCACTCCTCGCACCCGTCGACCGACAAGCTCGCCAGGCGGGTCCGGCTGTACAGGCGTGAGTGCGCCTACTACCGCCTCCTGTCGCGGCGGGCTCCGATCCGCTCGCCGATCCTTTACTACGGCGACTACGACCGCCGGAGCAACCGGCTCGCCCTGGTGCTCGAGGACTTGGACGGCATGGAGAGGGTCGACGAGATCGACGGCGCCAGCGCGGCGCAGGCACGGTGCGCCGTCCGGGCGATCGCCAGGTTCCATGCCTCGTCGTGGAACAGGATCCACGAGCCGCCCTACAGCGACATCTTCAACTCGCTCGATCCGAAGTGGCGGCCGCCGGTGCAGATCATCTATCTCATGTCGCTGCGACGTACCTTCGAGGTCTTCGGCGACCACTTCTCCGGGGACATGCGGCGCGTCACCGAGACCCTGGGGTGGAAGGCGGCGGACTACATGGGCGACCTGGCGGTCGGCCCGCGGAGCTTCGGCCACGGCGACTACCGGTTGGACAACATGTTCTTCGGCCCGGGTGCCGGCGATCTCGCCGTCATCGACTGGCAGGTCTGCGGGGGCAACAACCCTCTGGGCGACGTGGCCTACTTCCTGGGAGGCAGCCTGCCCACCGAGCTCCGTCGCAGCATGGAGCGGGAGGCGGTGGCCGAGTATCGCGAGGAGCTCTGCCGCGCCGGTGTCGAGGACTTCAGCGGCGAGGAGGCCTGGCGCCTCTACCGCCAGAACATGCTCGTTCGCCTGCTCGTGCTGGTCGTCAGCGCCGGCGGGCTGGACATCTCCAACGAGCGCAGCGTCCGGCTCCTGGGGCTCGGCATCGATCGAACACTGGCGGCCATCGAGGACCTGGGCTCCGAGGAGTACCTCCCCGCCCGCCGCCGTCTCTTCGGCCCGTCCTGGGCCTTCTCGGAGGTGTCCCGCTGCGCCTACGCGGGGTCGAAGCGCCTGAGGCGATCCTGAGCGCCCGCTGGGCGGTAAACGCTTCGACGTCTAGGCGGCGTTGTCGTAGACCGCCTTCTCGAAGTCGAGGAATCCGCCCACCGAGGTGGGGTCGACGAAGGGGAAGATCTGGGTCGCCCAGAAGCCGCCGACGCCGTTGGCCCGGTCGATCCAGTAGTACAGGTTGGCGAGGCCCGCCCATGCCAGCGCGCCCGCGGGCCGGCCGGTGGGCGCGGGCTCCTCGTTGATCATGAAGCTCAGCGCCCAGGTCTTCGGCATGCCCGGGAAGAACTCGGCGTCGTTGGACAGGCGCGGGTTCGAGATGGGGAGGACCGTCTTGGCCACCTCGGTGGCGCCGACGCCGGGCAGCATCTTGATGAACATGCCTTCGGGCAGCTGGTTGCGGGCTGCCATCTCGACGGTCTCGGGCCGGAGGATCTGCTCGCCATCGGGGCCGGCTCCGTCGTTGAGCCACATGCGGATGAACTTGGCGTAGTCCTCCGCCGTGCCGTAGAGGCCGTGCCCGGCCATGTGTATCTCGGGGTCGGGCGGCAGTTCCACGCCGACCAGCGGGATCAGCGAACCGTCGGCGTCCTCGCGTGCGTGGATCGTCGCCAGGCGCTCGCGCATCGACGGGGTCATCGAGAACGCGGTCGAGTCCATTCCCAGCGGGCCCAGGATCCTCTCCTCGAACACCTCGCCCAGCCGCTTGCCACAGATGCCCTCCACCACCAGGCCGGCCCAGTCGATGTTGGAGCCGTACTCCCACTGCTCGCCCGGGTCGAAGAGCAGCGGCGTCTCGATCGAGGCGTAGGAGGCGTCCACCACCCACGGCTGGCCCTGCTCGTTGGCCAGCCTCGTGTACGTCTCGTTGAAGAAGTCGTAGGTGAGCCCGGCCGTGTGGCAGAGCAACTGGCGCGTCGTGACATCGCTGCGGGGCGGGCGCAACCGGGGTGTTCCGTCGTCGTCGAAGCCCTCGAGCACACCGAGCCCGCCGATCCTCGGTACGTACTCCTTCGCCGGGGCGTCCAGGTCCAGGTCGCCCTGCTCCATCAGCTGCAGGCAGGCGGTGCCACCGATGGCCTTCGTGGTCGAGAAGATCGCGCACACCGTGTCGGTCGTGAAGGCGTCTTCCCCCAGAACGCGCTCGCCCCGGGCGCCGGCGTAGATGACGCCGTCGCGGTCGGTGGCGACCGCAGCGACGCCGGGAACGCGCGGCGATCCCGAGACGACACCGTCCAATACCGCATCCGCGGCTGACATGAGATCACCCATCGCATCTTTCCTCTCTGCGATCGCCAGGTCGACTCTGTCACCACGTGCCCCTGCCCGCCCGATCGGCCGGCACCGGTGCGCACGCACCGGCCGGCAGCGGCGACAGCCGCACCATACCCTCGGACCACCTTCCATGTGAACCGGTCCGCACGCGCGCTCGCGGCCCGGATCGGCCCCGGTGCCGGGCCGGCCCCGGTCGGCGCCCCGGTCGGTCCTGTCGGCGGGCGCTAGCCGGCGGCGTGGGCCCACCAGCGGCCGCGGTGGTGCTCGAGTTCGAGGTCCATCGAGAAGCATTCGCTGAGGTGCTCGGCCGTGAGCACCTCGCCGATCGCTCCGGCGGCGACCAGGCGGCCCTCCCGCAGCAGCAGCACGTGATCGAAACCCGTGGGGATCTCCTCGACGTGGTGGGTGACGAGCACCGTGGGCGGCGTCGCCGGGTCCGCGCTGAGGGCATCCAGGGTGCGTACCAGCTCCTCCCGCCCGGCCAGGTCGAGGGCGGCGGTGGGCTCGTCCAGCAGCACCAGCCCGGGGTCGGTCATGAGGGTCCGGGCGATCTGCACGCGCTGGCGCTCGCCGGAGGAGAGCAGGCCGAACTGCTGCTCGGCGAGGTGACCGCAGCCCATGCGCACCAGCAGGTCGGCCGCCCGTTGCCGGTCGCCGTCGTCGTAGCTGTGCCACCACGGCTCCAGCGCGCCGTGGCGGGCGGTCATGACGGCGTCGCGAGCGCTGATGGTCGGCCGGATCCGGTCGGACAGCATGGCCGAGGCGTAGCCCACCCGGTGGCGCATGCGGCGCACGTCGACGCGCCCCAGGCGACGGCCCAGAACCTCCACCGTGCCCTGCGTCGGGTGGAGGTAGAGAGCGGCCACCCGCAGGAGCGTCGACTTGCCCGCCCCGTTTGGCCCGAGCATCACCCAGCGTTCGCCCGGGGCGACCGTCCAATTCACGTCCGCCAGCAGCGGGCGGCGGTCACGCACGACGCCGACGTCGGTCAGCCGCAGCGCCGGGATCACCTCAGAGGTCATCGCTGGCACCGGTCCGCTCGCTGCCGGCAGGGCGGGCGTCCTGTGCCGCGGCGTCACCGGCGGCGTGTGCCTCCCACGCCGAGTACATGGCCGCATAGAGCCCACCCGCGGCCACCAACTCGTCGTGGCTCCCGATCTCCGCGATCTGGCCATTGTCCACCACGGCAATTCTGTCGGCACGCATCGCCGTGGCGAGACGATGGGCCACGATGACGGCGGTGCGCCCCTCCAGGACGGCGTCCAGAGCCCGCTCCACCTGCGCCTCCGAGCGCAGGTCCAGATTGGACGTGGCCTCATCGAGGATCAGCACCCGGGGGCGGGCGAGGAAGGCGCGGGCCAAGGCGAGCAGTTGCCGCTCACCGGCCGACAACGAGGATCCCCGCTCGTGGCATGGCGTGTCCAGCCCGTCGGGGAGCGAGTCGATCAGCGAGTCCAGCCCGACCACCCGGCAGGCCTCCGCCACCTCGTCGTCGGAGGCGTCGGGCCGCGCGAAGCGGATGTTCTCCCCGATCGTCCTGTTGAACAGGAAGGGCTCCTGGGGCACGACCCCGAACTGGTGCCGCAGCGATTCCAACTGCACGGTGCGCAGGTCGACATCGTCGATGCGGACCGAGCCGACGTCGGGATCGTAGAAGCGCACAGCCAGCTTGGCGATCGTCGACTTGCCGCCGCCGGTCGGCCCGACGATCGAGAGGCTCCCCCCGGGTGGAACGTCCAGATCCACACCTGTCAGCACCTGCTCGCCGGGCCTGTAGGAGAACGACACCCCCTCGAAGGTGATCCGCCCCTCGATGGGGCCGAGCGCAACCGCATCGGTGGCCTCCCGCACGTCCGGCGCTTCCTCGAGAAGCTCGCGCAGCTTGGCGGTGGCCGACTGCCCCTGCTGGTAGGCGTTGTACAGCACCACGAGTTGCGCGATCGGCGCGAAGAAGGCGGTCAGGTACAGGGCGAAGGCGGTCAGTTCGCCGATCGTGAGGCGGCCGTCGATCGCCAGCCAACCCCCGACGCCGATCACAACCGCCTGTCCCACGATGCCGATGCCCTCCGCGGCCGCCGCGTAGACCGAGGACACCCGGGTCGTGTAGACGTTGGCGTCCTCGTGGCCGGTCACCACCGCCTGGTGCTGGGCGATGTTGCGGCGCCGGCGGTTGTAGGCCGTGATGGTGCGGATGCCCGCGAGGCTCTCGGACAGATCGGCCAGCACCACGGCGATCCGGTCGCGCACCCGGTTGTAGCCCGTCTCCGTGGCCCGGCGGAACCACAGGGACAGCACCACGGTGATGGGGACGATCACGCCCACGGTCAGCGCGGCGAGGGGAACGTGCAGGTAGAAGAGGACGCCGGTGATGACGGCCAGGGTCAGTCCCTGCACCACCATCATGACCAGCCCCTCCTGCAGCAGCATCGTCAGGGCCTCGATGTCGCTGGTCATCCGGGACATCAGCACGCCGGCGCGCTCGGAGGTGTAGAAGTTCAGCGACAGCCGCTGGAAGTGGGTGAACACCCGAACCCGGAGCCCGTACATCAGCCGCTCCCCCAGCCGCCCGCCCAGGGCTGTGCGGGCGCGGCTGGCGCCGATGTGGATCAGCACGACGGCGAAGAACACGGCGGCGACGATGCCGAGGGTGGCGAAGCTGCCCCGCAGCACACCCTGGTCGATGCCGATCTGGGTGAGCAGCGGACCGGCCTGGGTGGCGAGCGCCTCCACCACGACGAGAGCCACGACCAGCAGGACCCGCGCCCGGTGCGGAGCCAGCAGCGTGCGCAGGCGCAGCGGCGGTGCCCCGGGCGGCGGGCGGTGCTGGAACTCCACCTCGGGCTCGGGATGCTCGGGTTCGGAATCGAGGATGTCGGCGGCCCGGTCGATCATCTCGTCGGGGATACCGGAGAAGGGAAGGCCGGCCGCCGCGTTGGCCTGCGACGACGACGGCGACTGCGCTCCGACGTAGGCGCCCCCGACGAAGACCATCAGTGCGACCCGCCGGCGTCGGCCCTGGCCTCGGCGTCGGCGAGGACCTGGACGTACCGGGGCTCGGTGGCCATCAGCTCGGCGTGGGTTCCGGTGGCGACGACCGCGCCGCCCTCGGTGAACACGACCCGGTCGGCGAGGCTGATCGTGGAGAGCCGATGGGCGATGATGAGCGTGGTCCGCCCGGCCCGCTCTTCCCGCAGGGCGGCGCCGATGGCCTCCTCCACGCCCATGTCCACGGCGCTCACGGCGTCGTCGAGGATCAGCACGCTCGGGTCCATCAGCAGCGCCCGGGCAAGGGCGATGCGCTGGCGCTGCCCACCGGACAGCGTGTAGCCGCGCTCGCCGGAGATCGTGTCGTAGCCCTCGGGAAGCGCGGCGATCGTCTCATGGATCTGCGCGGCCCGCGCCGCCCGCATCACGTCGCCCAAAGAGGCCTCGGGGCGACCGAAGGCGATGTTGTCCCGCAGGGAGACCGAGAACAGGAATGGCTCGTCGAACGCCACGGCGATGTTGCGGCGCAGCGACGCCACTTCGAGGCTGCGCACGTCGACGCCGTCGAGGCGGACGGTCCCGGCCGTGGCGTCGTAGAAGCGGGCGGCGAGCCGCGCCACCGTGGACTTGCCGCACCCGGTCGGCCCCACGAGGGCCACCGTCTCGCCGGGCTCGATCCGGCAGCTGAACCCGTCCAGGACACCTCGCCTGGCGCGCCCGTCGGCGTAGCCGAACATCACGTCGTCGAACTCCAGCCGCCCCTCCGCCCGGTCCAGGGTGCGGGCACCAGGCGACTCGGTGATCTCCGGCGTCGTGTCCAGCACTTGGAAGATCCGCTCGGCGGAGGCCGCGGCGCGCTGGGACTGCATGACCAGGAAGCCGGCCATCCGGAACGGCAACTGCAGCATGATCACGTAGGCGTTGAAGGCGAACAGGGTGCCGATGGAGACCTGCCCGTCGATCGCCAGCCAGCCCCCGTAGAGGAGCACAAGCCCCATCGCCACCCGCGGCAGCGCCTCCAGCAGGGGGTTGTAGCGGGCGCGCACGTCGACACTTGTCGCGGAGGCCCACTGGAGGCGTCGAGCGGACCGCGCCAGTTTGGCGATCTCTGCCCGCTCCGCAGCGAACGACTTCACGACCCGCGTGCCGTTGACGTTCTCGTCGACGATCGTGGCCACCTCTGCGCTGCGGCCCTGGATGATCCACGACAGGGGTAAGAAGGTATTGCGGTACCGGTTGCCGAGGACCGTGGCGACGGGCAGCGTGGCGAGCGCCACGAAGGTCAGCGGCACGTGGATCGTCAGCATCAGAGCGAACGCCAGGAAGAAGGTGAGCATCGCCATCCCCGCCACGGGGGCGAAAGCGAAGAGGATCTGGATGGAGCGGATGTCGGTGTTGGCGCGTGAGATCACATCCCCCGAAGTGGTGCGGTCGTAGAAGGAGAACGACAGCCGGGTGAGGTGGCGGTACAGGATCATGCGCAATTCGGTGTCGAGGCGGAGAGACAGCTTGAACAGCAGGTGGCGGTACGTGCCGCCGCACAGGGCGCGGGCGACCGCCAGCCCCGCGAGCGCGATCACGAATGTCCGCAGGTCGCCGCCGCGGCCATCGGTGGCAGCGTCGATCGCCCACCGCGCCACGGCCGGTACGCCGACCTGAGCCGCCAGTCCGACCAGCCCGCAGAAGACGGCGATGGCGAGTAGGGGGCGGTGGACCGCCACGATTGGCCACAAGCGCCGCAGCCATCCCTTTGACGTGTCGGGGTGGATGTGGGCGGCTCGAGCGATGGGTCGGGATGCTACCGCCCGCCCCCCGATGGGCCGGTTCTCTCGCTCCCCGAGCCCTCCGGGCGCCGGCGGTAGGCTGGACCGTGATCAGGGTCGCACTTGGACTTCTCGCGGTCGTCGCGCTGATCGGCGCCAACGCCTTCTTCGTGGCTGCCGAGTTCTCCGCCGTGTCCGTGGAGCGGGGACCGCTCGAGCGGGCCGCCGAGGGCGGGCGGAGATCACGGAGGCGGTCGGCCCAGAGCCTGCTGCGCGTGACCGACCGGCTCACGTTCCATCTCTCCGCTGCGCAGCTGGGCATCACGGTGATGTCCCTGCTGCTGGGCTGGGTGGCCGAACCGCTGATCGCCGAGTTGTTGCTGGGTGCCCTGGGCTCGGGCCTGTCAGAGGCCACGGCCCACGCCGTGGCGGTGGCGCTGGCTTTGGCACTGGCCACTGTGGTGCACCTCGTGGCGGGCGAGCAGCTGCCGAAGATGCTGGCCATCTCGCGGCCGCTGCCGACAGGACTGCTCTGCGCGAGGCCGCTCAGGTTCTACGGCTTCGTCATGTGGCCGTTCGTGACGCTCTTCAACGGCACGGCCGACCGCATCGTGCGCCTCGCCGGCCTTGAACCCACCGCCGAACTGCGGTCGGTGCGGACGCTGCAGGAACTCGAACACATCATCCGCTCGTCGGGCAGCAGCGGGGAACTCGATCCCGAGGACGTGACGCTGCTGACGCGCTCGATCCGCTTCGGGGCCAAGACCGCGGCGGACGCGCTGGTGCCGCGGGTGGAGGTGATCACCGTCAGTCCGGACGACACGACGGCTGACCTCGTGGGCGCCGCGGTAACGAGCGGGTTCTCGCGGTTCCCCGTGGTCGGCGGCGAACTCGACGACGTCTGTGGCGTCGTTCACGTGAAGGCGGTTCACCGGATCCCGCCCGAGGATCGCGATCGGATCACCGTGGGGGAGTTGATGGGCGACGTGTGGGCGGTGCCGGAGAGCGCCGATCTGGGCAGCTTGCTGAGCGAGATGAGCCGCCGGCGCCAGTCCCTCGCGGTGGTCGTCGACGAGCACGGCGGCACCGCGGGGATCGTCACGGCCGAGGACATCGTGGAGGAGATCGTCGGGGAGATCGACGACGAGCACGACCCGGTCGCGGAACTCACGACGCCGGTCCCGCCCGGCGTGTGGCTCCTGGCGGGTGACCTGCGGGCCGATGCGACCGAGGAGGCCTGCGGGCTGCGCCTCCCGGACGGCCCCTACGAGACCCTCGCCGGGTTCACTCTCTACCGCCTTGGTCGCATCCCGATGGTCGGCGACTCGTTCACCTGGGAGGGTTGGAGCGTGGAGGTCGCCGAGATGGTGCGGCGAAGGATCGTGACCGTCCGCCTCTCCGAGAGAGCGGAGCCGCGCCCGTGACCGTCGTGGCGCTGCTGGCGGCTGTCGTGCTGCTGGCGGGCAACGCCTTCTTCACCGCCGTCGAGTTTGCGCTCGTTGCAGCCTCGCGCAGTCGCCTGGAGGTGCTGGCTGAATCGGGCAACCGGCGCGCCCGGGTGGCGGTGCGGGCGATGGGGGACCTGGGCATGCAGCTTGCCGGCGCGCAACTCGGGTTGACGATGACGGCCCTGGGTCTCGGCTACGTCGTCGAACCTGCCGTGGCACGCCTGCTGGACGGTGTCCTGGGGGGCTTCGGCCATGGGGCCAGCGTGGCGGTCGCGATCGCCATCGTGGTCTTCGCCCACGTTCTGATCGGCGAGATGGTTCCGAAGAACGCGGCCCTATGCAATCCCGATGCGCTGGCGATGTGGTTGGCTCCGGTCCACCGCCTGTTCGTCGGGGCGTTCCGGCCGGCCATCCGGTCGCTGGAGTGGCTGGTGGCCGTACTGGTCCGCCTCTGCGGCGTGGCGCCGGTGGACCGGACCTCGAGCGCTCGCACGCCCGCTGAACTGTCCGAGTTGCTTGCCGAGTCGCGCACCGGCGGCCTGCTCAGCGAGTTCGAGCACTCGTTGCTGGCGTCTGCGCTCGAACTGGGTGAGCGGCCGGTGTCGTCGATCATGGTCCCGCGGGAGCTGATCTGCAGTATCCCGCGGGGCGCCAGCGTGGCCGCAGCGGAGGAAACCGTCGTGATCAGTGGGCACTCGCGGCTCCTGCTGGGTGATCCCGACCGGCCCGACGGGTTCGTACACGCCAAGGACCTGCTGACGGTGCCCCATGAGCGCTGGGGGCAGGCACTTCCCGCCGAGTGCATCCGCCGCGCCCTGATGGTGCGACACGACCTGCTGCTGGAAGACCTCCTGCGGTTGATGCGCCGGCACCGCGTCCACGTGGCGCTGGTCCGGGAGGGCGCCGTTACGGTGGGGCTCGTGACCCTCGAGGACGTGCTGGAGTCGCTCGTGGGCGATATCAGGGACGAGAGCGACGTTCTGTAGGGTTGAACGTCGTGCGCCGGAGAGTGTTGTGGGCGCTGTGGATTCTTCTGCTGCTGGGGACTAGTTCGGCAACCGTTGCGCAAACCGAGTTGGAACGGGTCCGCCAGACCGTCGGCGCGCTGCAGGACGAGATCGACGCCTATCTGGCACAACTCTCCGAGACCCAAGCGCGCGCGGACGCCGCGGGTGCTCGCTACTGGGAGGCCGATCTGGCCCTCTACGAACTCTCCACCGAGATCGCCGAAGTCTCGGCGCGGGCGACCAGGATCGATGCCGAGGTCGCCGGTCTGCGCCAACGCATGATCGAGATCGCCGTGCAGCGCTACATCGACTCGACCACACCCCCGTCGATCCTGGCCGGCGAGGACATCAACCGTCAGGCCGTGCTCGACGCCCTCGCCCGCTTCGTCTCCGAGGGCTCTCTCGACATCATCGACGACTACCGCAGGGCGCGGGACGACCTGGAGGAGGCACAGGCCCAACTTGCCGAGCGCGCCCGGCACCAGCAGGAGTTGATCGCCCAGGCGGCTGTCGCCGCCGCCGAGGTGCAGGCGGAGCTGCGCGCCATCGGCGACGTGTACCTGGAGATCGCGCCACGGCTCTATGAGCAGGACAGGCTGCTGGACGCACTCGAGGAGGAGGAGCGCCAGCGGCTGGCGGAGGAACTACGGCGCCGCCAGGCCCAAGAGGCGCGGCCCCCGGGGCGGCCGTGGCGGCGGAGGCCGAGCGCTTGGCGGCCCTTACTGCTGAGGAGGCCGGGCGGATCGCCGGGGAGGAGGTTGCCCTGGCTGCGGGGGAGGGTCCCGGCGGCCCGCAGGGCGCTGCAGCGGAGCCGGGCGCCGGCGCGCTGCCGCCGGTGGATCCCGGTGAACCGACCGACGGGCCGGCAGCGGCCGCTCCGGTGGCCGAAACGTCGGCACTGCAGACGGCCAGCGGCTGGGTCTGCCCGCTGCGCGGTCCGTTCAGCCACTTCGACGACTTCGGCGATCCCCGGCACTACGGCGGCTGGCACAAGGGCAACGATCTCATCGCGCCGACCGGAACCCCCGTGCTGGCGGTCGAGAGCGGGCGTGTCGAGCACCGTGCCAACCGCATCGGCGGGAACTCGGCGTACCTCTTCGCAGACTCCGGCAACTACTACTACAACACGCACCTCTCGGCCTACGAGAACGTCGGCGTCGGCTGGGTGCCGGCCGGCGCGGTGATCGGGTACGTCGGCGACTCCGGAAATGCCGCGGGGCTCCCGCATCTGCACTTCGAGTACCACCTCGGAGGGCGCGGCAACCACATCAACCCCTATCCCGTCGTCCACGAGGCCTGCTTCTGAGCACCTGTGGCGGGACAGCGGATTATGGGTCCAGGTTCTCCGCCTCGAGTTCTCTGAACGCCTGACGAGCGGCTCTCGTGGCCGGCCCCGGGCAGGCGGGCAGCACCGTGCCGTCGACCGCCGAGATCGAATGGACGTTGCGCGTCGTGGACGTCAGGAATGCCTCGTCCGCGCTCACCAGTGCTGACAGCGGCACCGTCTCCTCGGTGGCGTCGGTGATCTCGAGCGCCAGCTGACGGGTCACGCCGGCGAGGCAGCCCACCGAGAGCGGCGGGGTGACGAGTCGTCCCTCCAGGACCAGGAAGACGTTGGTGCCCGTCCCTTCGCACAGATCTCCCCGGGTGTTGGCGAAGATCGCCTCGCTCGCGCCCGCGGCGTGCGCCCGGCGGAGCGCCACCACGTTCTCGGCGTAGGAGGTTGTCTTGACGCCGGCCGCGGCGCCCCGCTCGTTGCGGGGCCACGGCACCGTCACGACGGCCACGTGGGGCGACCACGGCGGCGCCTCCTCGGCGGCCACCACGACGGTGGCCGGCCCTGCCGGCCGCGCCGAGGAGTACCCGCCCGGCCCGCTGGTTGCCGTGATCCGCAGTCGCCCCTCGACGATTCCCGTCGCGGCCAGCACGTCGCTGACCGCCTCTCGCAACACCGCCACGGCCGGGAGGTCCAATCCCAACGCCCCGGCTGAGCGGGACAGCCGCGCCAGGTGGCGTCCCAGGGCGAATGCCTGTCCCGCGGTGATCCGGACACTCTCGAACACCCCGTCGCCCACCAGCAGCCCGTGATCACGCGGCGAGATCCGTGCCTCCGACTCTCGAACGATCTCACCGTTCAGCCAGACGACCGCCTCGCTCACGCGCCGCAGGCTAGCCGTGGCACCGGGAGGCCTCGGTGCCGGCTTCGAGGCTTCTTGCGCCGGAGCCTGCTCGTCGGGACGTTCGGGCGCTATCGCCGCCGCTCGGCGGTAGTGTGCCTTGCGCTATGGCGCGAGACTTCCGGAGCCGCGGCTCGTCCCTGACCGACGCCGTCCGCAACATCGAGCGTGCGGCACGGACCGGCGGCGGAGGCAGCAGGCTGAGCCGCATCCTGCGGCCGAGCTTTCCCGCTCTCGTGCTGCTCATCATCGCCGCCGGCAGTGCGCTGGTGGCGTTCGCCTACACGACGCGCGACGTGCAGGCGCGCCCGGTGCAGAACGACGATCACTGGCATTCGCCCTACGCGCTCTGGGACTGCGCCGAGGGTGTCGAGGGCGCCTTCCTGCCGCATTTCACGGGCACCGACGACGGGCTCGGCATCCACTCCCACGATGATGCCATCATCCACGTCCACCCGTACTTCGAGGCCGCCTCGGGCGAGAACGCCACCTTGGAGGACTTCATGACGGCCATGCGGGCGGAGATCTCCGACGACGCCATCACACTCGACGACGGCCGGGTGCTCGGCGAGGACGTCACCTGCGGGGGCGAGCCGGCGATCATCCAGGTGCACCGCTGGGAATTCGCCAGTTCCGTCGACGAGGCCCCCGAGGTGTTCACGGAGGACCTTGCCGACATCCGGTTCCTCAACAACGGCGAGGCCTGGGTGATCGCCCGGGCGCCCGAGGGTGCCGAACTGGAGCCCCCCGCGAGCATCGCCTGGCTGGGGCAGATCGATCCGTTCGCCCTGCGCGCCGGTGAGGAGTCGACGCCTCTCGTCACCGAGCCGTCGGACGAGTGATCGGCGGGCGACCGGGGACGCGCCCCACAAGGCCACCGATCGAACGCCACGTCACCCGGAGTGGGATCCCATGAGCGCCAGATCCGCCATCGTGCTCGCCGGCGGACTGGGGACGCGGCTCCGTCCGTTGACCGAGGAGCGGCCCAAGCAGATGCTGCCCATCGTGGACCGCCCCATGATCGAGCACGTCGTGGGCAAGCTGGCGGCCGAGGGGACCGACGACGTGGTGCTCTCGCTCGGCTACCGCCCGGATGCGTTCGGCGCCGCGTATCCCGCGGGGCGCTGCGGGGGTGTGGGCCTCCGTTACGCCACCGAGTCCGAGCCCCTGGGCACGGCCGGTGCCGTCCTGTTCGCGGCCCGGGAGGCTGCGGCCGGCAACGGGTGCGCCGGCGGCGACGACCCCTTCTCCGAGACGTTCTGGGCGCTCAACGGCGACGTGCTGACCGATGTCGTGCTCAGCGATCTGCTGGCGCTGCACCGGGCGCGGCGCGCCGAGGCCACCATCCTGACCATCCCGATGGCCGATGCCTCGCGCTACGGGATGGTCGAGGCCGATGCCTCGGGCCGGGTATCCCGCTTCGTGGAGAAGCCCGCCGGTGGCGACGCCACGAGTGGCTGGATCAACGCCGGCGTCTACGTGCTGGAACCCTCGGTGCTGTCCCGGATCCCGCCCGGGCGGGCGGTGTCGATGGAGCGGGAGACCTTCCCGGCCGTGGCCGCTGACGGGGGTCTCTACACGCTGCGGTCGGATGCCTACTGGATCGACGCCGGCACGCCCCGCTCGTACCTGCAGGCCAACATCGACCTCGTCTCGGGGCGCCGCCAGGTCGTCCTGGAGGCGGTCAGCCCGCAGGCCACCGTCGCAGCAGGCGCCGGCGTGGTCGACAGCGTGATCATGGAGGGCGCCACCGTCGAGGCGGGCGCCCGCCTCGACGGTTCGGTCGTGCTGCCCGGCGGGCGGATCGGCGCCGGTGCCGTCGTCACGGACTCTGTCGTCGGCTTCGACGCCACCGTCGAGCCGGGAGCCCGGGTGGTCGGGTTCACGCTGCTCGGTGACGGCGCCACGGTCGAGGTGGGCGAGGTGCTCCGGGGTGGTCGCCTCTCGGGCAGTCCGGCGCGCTGAGCGCGGGCTGTCAGCGGAAGAGATCGTCCGCGGCCGGGCGCACCAGATCGCGCCCCACGCGGCCGTCCCCGAACCAGGCCTCCGGCGCGCCCCGGACGATGGCCGCCGGTATGCCGCTGTCCTTGCCCATGACGAGTTCGGCGGCCGCGGCGAGTTCGTCCACGATTGCCACTTCTGTGACCTGCAACCGGCGCCCGCCGGCGTCGCTGGTGCCGCGCAGGTCGAGGATCGCCAGAACGCCGGCGCAACCGATGGCCACGTCCGTCAGACCGCGGCGCCACGGGCGTCCGAAGGTGTCTGACACGACGACCCCCACGTGCCGCCCGCACGCCCCCCGGATGGCGTCGCGGACGCGCCGCGCCGAGCGGTCGGGATCGCGGGGCAACAGTGCGGCGTGCCCCTCGGGGACGTTGGAGAAGTCCACGCCGGCGTTGGCGCAGACGAAGCCGTGGGGAGTCTCGGCGATGATGAGTTCACCGCGGCGGCGCAGGACGCGCACGGACTCGCTCTCGACGAGGCGCCGGCGGCTCTCGGTGTCGTCGTGTGCGACGGCGACGAGCCGCCCCTCGGCCTTGGACACGATCTTCTGGGTGACGACGACCACATCGCGGTCGCGCAGATCGGAGGCGCCGGCGATGAGCGTGCCGAGCTCGTCTCCGGGACGGATCTCCCCGAGGCCACCGATGCCGAGGACGGTCAGACCGCTCGCCGCCGCGCTCATGGAGGCCCGCTCAGGAGTCGCTCGCAAACCCGACGGCGCCCAGTGCGGTCCGCGCCAGCGCCGCCGCGTCGTCCGGCGTGTGCATGATCGTCGGTGTCACGACGCAACGGATTCCCTCGGCCTCCACGGCGCTCGCCAGCGTCGCGTCCTGGGAGTCGATGACGAGTGCTGCCGCCACGGGGGCGTACAGTCGGGCGACACCGACGACCGACGTCTCGTGGCCCAACTCTGCCATGAGGCGGCCGGCGGGGCCTCGCAGCGCGGCGCCGGCCACGATCGGCGAGATCGCCACGGTGCGCTCCCGCTGCCGCACCACGGCACGCCGCACGTCGGGCACCGCCAGCACGGGGCCGATGGAGACGATCGGGTTGGACGGGGCGATCACCACCGCGGCGGCGTCGCGGATGGCGCGGAGCACTCCGGGCGCGGGGCGTGCACGCTCGGCGCCGGCGAACCGAACCGCGCGGACCGCCACGGAATGGCGCAGCCGGACGAAGTACTCCTGGAACCCGATCTCGGTCCGGGCGGCCCTCCCCGCGGGGTCGTCAGGGCGATCGATCGTGACGCGGGTCCGCAGCCGGTCGTCGGTGACGGGCAGGACGCGCACCTCGGCGCCCCAGCGCGCGGCCAGTTCGGCGGTGACGGCCGACAGCGGGACCCCTTCGGCCAGGCGCTGCGTCCGGTAGAGGTGGGTGCCCAGGTCGCGATCGCCCAGCCCGAACCAGCTCGGGCCGCCGAGGCGCCGCAGTGTCTCCAGCGCGTGCCACGACTCCTCCCGCAGCCCCCAGCCCGTCTCGGGGTTCAACTCGCCGGCGAGGCAATACGTGATGGTGTCGAGGTCGGGGCTGATGTGCAGTCCCCCCAGCACGATGTCGTCGCCGCAGTTCGCCACGGCGGTCACCGCCGCCGGCTCGCAGACCCTCACCAGCCCGCGGAGGAATCGGGCCGCGCCGTACCCGCCGGCGAGAACCGCGACCTGGGGGGCCGGCTCATCTCGTGGCGGAATGGCCTTCGGTCTCGATGCGCCGGGGATACTCTCGCACCCTAGTGGAATCCCCTCACGGCACTGCTGTGCCACCCGAGCGTCTCGGCAGGATCGGACCGGCCGTTCGCGCCGTCGTCGTGGCCCATGAGCCGGGCGAGTGGTTCGCGGCGTGCCTCCGCTCGCTGGCGGATCAGGACTACGCGGCGCTGTCCGTCACGGTGGTGAACGTCCCGGCCGAGCGCGGCGGCGGCGACGCCGAGGCCCCGGACGTGATCGATCGGGTCGCCGCGGTGCTGCCGGATGCGACCGTCATGACGGTACCCGGCAACCCCGGTTTCGGTCCTGCCGTCAATGCCGCCGCCCGGATGATCAAGGGGCGCGACCGGGATCCCGCAGAGGCCGACGAGGGGCCCGCGGATCCGCTGGGCGAGACCGAGCCCGCGCCGGGCCCCGAGTCGATGAGCGATGGCGAGGCGGCAGGGGCGACCGCCGCGGCGTTCCTGCTCATCTGTCACGACGACGTGGCGCTGGCACCGGACGTGGTGACGCGCCTGGTCGACGAGGCGGTGAGACGCCGCGCCGCGGTGGCGGGTCCGAAGCTCGTGGAGTGGGACGACCCGGGGTTCCTGCAAGCCGTCGGCCTCTCGTCGGACCGGATGGGTGTTCCGGTGCCGCTCGCCACCGCGGGCGAGTACGACCAGGGCCAGCACGACGCGGTGACCGAGGTGCTCGCCGTCCCCAGTGCCTGCATGCTGATCCGTGCCGAAGTCTTCGACCGCCTCGGCGGCTTCGACGACGCCATGACCTATCACGGCGAGGACCTGGACATCGGGCGCCGGGTCAACCTGGACGGGGGGACGGTGCTGGCGGTGCCGAGCGCGAGCGTGCGCCATCGCGGTCGTCTCTCGGAGCGCCGGCAACGCCGCGATCGCGACCTGCTCGCCTACCGTCACCAGTTGCGGTCGGTTCTGGTCTGCGGCAGCCGCGCCAGGTTGGGGGCCGAGGCCCCGCTGATGCTGGGACTGACCCTGCTGGAGACCGCGCTCGCCCTGCTCGCCGGTCATTTCCGGCGAGCCGCCGCGCTCGTCGGAGCCTGGTGGTGGAACCTGCTCGGGCTGGCGGAGATCCTCGGCAGGCGCCGGCTGGTGGGCGACTCGCCGGACGACGAGCGCGTGAACCGCTTGACGCGCCGGGGTTACGTCTCCCTGCTGCGATACGTGGATCGCCTGGTGCGGGGTGACGCAGCCGTGGAGGGAACCGGGGTGCTCTGGGGTCGGCGCCGCCGCCTGGTGGATGCGGCGCGCCACACCTCGACACAGACCGCGATGCTCGCCTGGGCGGCGGCCATGGCGATCTTCCTCTTCGGGAGCCGTCACCTTCTGACGCGCGGTGTGCCGGTTCTCGGCGAGATCGCATTGCTCGGGGAGTCGCCAGCGGAGTTGTTCCGCGCCTGGTTCAGCAGTTGGCGGGAGGCGGGGCTGGGATCGGAGGGTCCCGCGCCGACGGCGTACCTGCTACTCGGCGTGGCCTCCTCGGTGCTGGCGGGGGCGATGGGGCTGACCCGCACCGTGCTGCTGCTGGGACTCGTGCCGTTCGGGGCGGCGGGGCTCTGGCGCCTGCTGGCACCGGCCGGCCGCCGGGCCCAGATCGTCGGCCTGGTGGCCTTCGTCGCCATGCCCCTGCCGTACAACGCACTCGCCAACGGCGTCTGGAGCGCTCTGGCGCTCTACGGCACACTCCCGTGGATCTGCCTGTGGCTGGCCCGGGTGCTGGGGCCGCCGTCCGGCTCGGACGCCGCGCCCTCGGGCAGGTTCTGGCTTTCCACCCTGATGGTGGGCTTCCTCGTGGCGCTGCTCGGGGCGTTCGTACCGGTGGCTCCCGTGATGCTGGTCATGCTGGCGGTGGCCCTGGCGGTCGGGGGCCTGCTCACCGGGTCGGCCCGCCGGCTGGCACCTCTGGCGGGCGCGGTGATCGGGGGACTCGTGTTGGGCTGGCTCCTCAACTGGCCGGCTGCGCCCACGTCGCCGGCGGGACTCTTCGTCCGCAGCGGCGCCCGACCCGATGCCGAAGGCGATCTCAGCGTCGCGGAGTTGCTGCGCTTCTCCACAGGCTCGGCGGCCGGAGGACGCCTCGTCTGGGGATTGCTGGCCGCTGCGGCGCTGGCCCTGGTCGTGACCCGCGGCGGTTGGTTCGCCTGGATCGTGCGAGCGTGGTGCCTCGTGCTGATGTCGCTGCTGGGGGCGCTGGCGGCCGAGCACGGGTGGAGCCGCTGGGATCTGCCGCGCCCGGAGGTCCTGCTTGCGCCCGGAGCCTTCGGCGTGGCACTCGCCATCGCTCTCGGGGCTGCCGGCCTGTCCGGCGGAGGTGTCTCGGGGCCCGTGCGGCGGCGAATCCTGGCCACCGTCGGGCTGGTGTCCCTGGTGGGCGGCAGCATCCCCGCTCTGGCGCTGACCCTCGACGGGCGCTGGGGCATGCCCCGGGGGGATCTCCGGACACCGCTGGCGGTCGTGGAGGAGGAGTCCCGGCTGGGCGCCTTCCGCATCCTGTGGGTGGGTCATCCCGACGTGCTCCCGCTCGGCGGCTGGGCCCTGGACGATCGGCTCGTCTACGCCACGTCCACGTCCGCGCCTCCGAGCGTGGGTCTGCAATGGCCGTCGCAGCGGCCTCCGGCGGCCGCGGGGTTGAGAGGTGCCTGGGAGGATGCGATGTCCGGGCGGACGGACAGGATGGGTGAGCGCCTGGCTCCGCTCGGCGTGCGCTACCTGGTCGTCATGGAGCGGGTCGCTCCCGAGCCGTTCGGCGACCTCGTCGAGCCGCTGCCCGACTCGGTGCAGCGCCGCCTCGGCGAGCAGTTCGACCTCGAGCGGCAGGAGTCCCGGGGCGGCGTGTCGGTCTACCGGAACATCGCCTGGCGCCCCACACGGGCGCTTCTCGCGGGCACCGCGGAGGTCACACCGGGAGCGATCGCCGCCTCGACGACTCTGGCGTTGCCCGACTTCGATCCTCCGACGACCGCCCGGGGCGCGCTCCCGGCCGGCTCGACGCTCTACCTCGCCGATGCCTCCGACGGCTGGGTGCTCCGGGTGGGCGGCACGAGGGTCGAGCCCACTCCGGCGCTCGGCTGGGCGCAGGGGTTCCGGACCGATCCGGGCGGCGATGCCGTGCTGCGCCACGAACCGTCCTCAGCGAACGCCGGCCGCATCGTCCTGTGGGTCGTTGTCGTGGTCGCCATCCTGCTGGCGGGCATGCGGCGCCGGTCGCCAGAGCCCCCCGCGGACGTGGCGCCGGAACCGGACGAGGATCCGGCCGCCGCCCTGCTGTCCCGCCGGGGCGAGGAGCGCTGACGTGCGCTGGCCGGCGATCCTCGCCCTGGCGGCCGCGCTGGCGGCACTCGTGGTGGCCGACCGGCTTGCGCCCGAAGTCGACGACGCGGCGCCCGCGGCCGACGCAGGGCTCGTGAGGTCGGGCTTCAGCAGCACCGGCGGCAGCACGTGGTTCTGCGTCGGCGGCGTGGGCGGCACGGGCGGATCCCGCCAGGACGTCGTCGTCGTGAACACCTCCGGGGACGAGTTGCGCGGGTCTGTGCGCTTCTTCCCGGCGGTGCCGCTGGGCGGTCAGTCCCAGCAGTGGCCCCCGACGCGGGTGGACGTCATCGTGGGACCGTATGCGCGGCTGGCCATCGATCCTGCCGCCACGGCCGCGCAGTTCGCGGCGGAATTGGCCAACTTCGCGGAGGTCTTCGTGGCCGCCGAGGTGCGATTGGACGGTGCCGGGGGACTCGTGACGCAGGAGGTGGCTCTCGGGGACGCCTCCGACGTCAGCCCGTGCACGACCTCGGCGTCGTCGGTGTGGCACTTCGCGACCGCCAGCACCAGGCGGGACGCCCGCGTGCGTCTGTCGCTGCTGAATCCGTTCTCGGACAATGCGGTCGTGGATCTGGCGTTCGTCACCGACGAGGGCCGCCGCGCGCCGGTGGCGTACCAGGGCCTCGTGGTGCCGGCGAACGCGCTGGCGGTGCTCGATCTCGGCAGCGAGGTGACACGCCGGGAGCAGGTGTCCGTCTCCGTCGAGGCTCGCAGCGGCAACCTGGTGGCGTCCGCGCTGCAGAGTTTCAACGGCGACCTGGGGCTCTCCGGCGTGTCGCTCCGAACCGGCGCACCGCAGGCCGCCGAGCAATGGCTGTTCCCACTCGGGGTGGCGGGCGCCGATACCGGAGCAGCCAACTCGTTCGTGGTCTTCAACCCCGGTACCGCCGAGGCGAGGGTGGACCTGAGCGTCGAACTCGACGCCTCCCTGCGGGCACGGGGCGTGCCGCCGTTCGAACTCACCGTCCCGCCGGGCCAGCGGGTCGAAGTCGCCTTCTTCCCACCGCTCGCCGGTGAGGCGCACCCGACCTCGGGGATCGACGTGGTTGCGGCCACGACCCGGATCCTGCCGAGCGAGCGGTACTGGGTGAGCGTCCGGTCCTTCAACGAGGTGGCCGTGGTGGCCGAGAGGCTGCGCACCTCCGAGGCCGACCTGCCGGTCGAGGTCTCGATTCTCGCCGGGCGCATCGCCGGCTCCGCCCGCGGCGTACTCCCGTTGCCGCGTTCGGGAGGCCCTCCGAGCATCGTGGCGCTCGTGAACCCCTCCCTGGAGACGATCAGTCGCCTGTCGTTGGAGGTGCTGACGGCCGAGGGTTGGTCGCCGCTGGCGGGACTCGAGGACCTCGAGATACGCCCCCGCCAGCGGCTGGTGCTGGATGTCTCGAACCGGCTGCGGCCCGAGGTGCTGGCGCTGCGCTTCGAGGCCTCGGAGCCGCTCGTGGCGTCCTACGCCGGCCCGGCCGGCATCCGCGCCGCCGAGGCCGTCCCCGAACTGGAGAGCCTCTCGGAGCTGGAGCACCTGCTGTTCTAGCCACGCCGGCCCGGTCAGGTCGGGGGCCGGTCGTCCTGCCGACAGCCGCCGCCGAGACCCGCCGCCGCCCCGGTTCGCCGCAGGCAGGCGCGGTGACTAGTTTTCCTGCGTGGGCGGCCGGAAGCGCCCGCGGCGACGGGCCGTCCGCACGAACCTGACTGCACCGGAAGGCAGGCCAATGACCGCGTACCCGAAGCTCTTCAGCGAATGGAACGTCCGCCACACGACGGTCCCGAATCGTGTCGTCTTCGCGCCGACCTGCCCGACGTGGGTCGCAGACCCGCTGGAGGGCATCTTCACCGATCAGGCGGTGGCCTACTACGAGGAGCGCGCCCGCTCGGGGCTCGGCATGATCA
>JAGWAL010000033.1:0-12778 GCA_021296415.1 Acidimicrobiia bacterium
GGCGCCCGAGCCGCGGCGGAGTGCGGCGATCACGCACAGGCCGATGGGGCCGCCCCCGATCACGACGACGGTGTCACCTTCCGCCACGTCGGCGCGCAGCGCGGCGTGGATGGCGCTCGCCGCGGGCTCGACCATCACGGCCGCCTCGTCGCTGAGGTCCTCCGGCACGTCATGGATCTGGCTCTCGTGGGCCACGAACTGCGTCGACCAGCCGCCGCCGGTTCGTTTGCACGAGCCGATCTGCAGCCCCGCCCCCAGCGGCCCGGACGTGAGGTGACCGTAGTCGTGCCCGTCAGCGGGGAAAGAGCCGGCGTGCGGTGGTGGCTCGCCGCGCGCCGCGTGGCCGAGCACGGCGTCGATCACGACCCGGCGCCCGTCGGTGAGATCACCCACCACCTCGTGGCCGAGCACGAACGGCATCGAGGCGAGTGGCTCGAAATAGCGGGAAGTGCGGCCCGTGAGCAGGGCGAGATCGCTGCCGCAGATTCCCGACAGGCGCGGATGGACGTTGTGCCAGCCGTCGCCCGGCAGCGCCGGCGGATCGATGTCGGCCAGGCGCAGCGGGGCCAGGCGGGGCGCGGCGGTCTCGGTGAGGCGCGTCGCCAGGGCGGTGGCCGCGTAACGCGCCTCCTTGCGTTCGAAGACAAGGGCCTTCACAGGTGCCAAGGGTAGCGGGAGCCTGATTCCCGCTCGCCGCGCCGACCGCGCCCGCAGGCGACAGAATGTTGGGTATGGGCACCTCGGACAGCCCCGCCGCATCCGCCACGGACCATGGGACTCACGAACGCGCCCCGGATTCCGGCGCCGCCGCGGTGGCGATGATGCGCGAGATGCTGTCTGCGGCATTGCTGGCCGACGATCCCAGCGAGCCGCTCTGGCAGTTGGTTCGCAGCGGATGGGCGGAGAGAATCGCGCCCGAGCTTCCGGCCCTCCAACTCGAACAGGACCCCATCCATCGTCACAAGGACGTCCTGGCGCACACCGTCGCCGTGACCGCCAAGACTCGCCCGGACCTGCGGCTGCGGCTGGCTGCCCTGTTCCACGACATCGGTAAGCCGGCCACCCGCTCCTTCGAGCACGGAAAGGTGACCTTCCACCAGCACGAAGCCGTCGGTGCCCGCATCACGCGCCGCCGCCTGCAGACCCTGGATTACCCCGAAGATGTCGTCGCCGATGTCGTCGAGTTGGTGCGGCTCTCCGGCCGCTTCAAGGGCTTCAGCGGTGGATGGTCGGATGCCGCCGTGCGGCGCTACGCCCGCGACGCCGGCCACCTGCTGGGCCACCTCAACGAGCTGGTGCGCTGCGACTGCACGACCCGCAACCGCGCACGCGCCGAGGAGCTCCAGCACCACGTCGGCGAGCTCGAGGAGCGGATCCGGCAACTGGCGGAGGCCGAGCGGCGCGCCGCCGAGCGGCCGCTGCTGGATGGCCGCGCCGTGATGCAGCGCCTGGGGATCGGTCCCGGTCCCGCCATCGGCGAGGCACTGAAGTTCCTGCTGCGACTGCGTCGGGAGCACCCTGACCTGACCGTGGAGGAGACCGCTGCACGTCTCGACGACTGGTGGGCCGAGCGCGGCGACGCCGCGGGCTGACCGCCCGGCGGCGGGGCCGCCCGGTGGCGTATCTTGGGTCGACGGCAACGGCCCAAAGGGGGTGCCATGAGCGCCACAGTGCAGGAGACCACGGTGATCGGCACGCGACGGCTGCGCAGGGAGGATCCCGCGCTGCTGTCGGGGGAGGCTCGGTTCATCGACGACATGGACGTCCCCGGTGCTCTCTGGATGGCGGCGGTTCGCAGCCCGCACGCCCATGCCCGGATCAACAGCGTCGACCTGGGTCCGGCTCTGGCGTCTCCGGGAGTGGTGGCCGCCTACAGCGGCGAGGACTTCGCCGCCCTCGGGGCGGGCCCGCTGCCCTGTGCCTGGCCGGTGACTCCCGACATGAAGAACCCGCCGCACCTGTCGGTCGCCACCGGCGTGGCGTGCCACGTCGGGCAGATCGTGGCGGTCGTGCTGGCGGAGAGCCGGTACGCCGCGGCCGATGCGGTCGAGGAAGTGGTGGTCGAGTACGAGCCACTCGATGCGGTCGTCGACCTCGAGGACGCTGCCGCCGACAACACCGTCATCCACCCCGACATCGGCACCAACGTCAGCTACGTGTGGGAACTGATGCCCGACGAGGAGGCCGTCGATGCAGCCTTCGCCGCGGCGGCGCACACCGTCAGCGAGCGCTACGTGCAGCAGCGTCTCATCCCCGCTGCCATGGAGCCGCGCGGCGTGGTCGTGGTACCTGCCCCGCACGCTGGCGACGTGACCGTGTACTCCTCGACGCAGATCCCCCACGTGCTGAAGGTCATGCTGGCGCTGACGGTGGGTCTGCCCGAGCACAAGATCCGCGTCGTGGCACCTGCCGTGGGCGGGGGATTCGGCTCGAAGCTGAACGTCTACGCCGAAGAGGTGATCTGCCTCGCCCTGGCGTCGGCGCGGGGCGTACCCGTCCGCTGGACCGAGGGACGCAGCGAGGCGGCGGTCGCCACGATCCAGGGGAGGGGACAGATCCAGGACATCTCCCTCGCCGCCGATGCCGACGGCAAGGTGACGGCGGTGCGCGTGTCGCTCATCGCCGACATGGGCGCCTACCTGCAACTGGTGACGCCCGGCGTCCCGCTGCTCGGCGGCTTCCTCTACCACGGCTGCTACGACATCGGTGCCTACTCCTTCCGCTGCACCAGCGTGTTCACCAACAAGACCCCCACCGACGCCTATCGCGGCGCGGGACGGCCTGAGGCCACCTACGCCATCGAGCGGGCGATGGACGCCCTGGCAGCGCAGATGGGTGTCGCGCCCGACGAGATCCGTCGACGCAACTTCATCGAGTCGTTCCCCTACGACTCCACGGCCGGTCTGAGCTTCGACAGCGGCGACTACACGCCGGCGCTGGGCAAGGCCATGGATCTGGTCGGCTACGACGACCTCCGGGCCGAGCAGGCCCGCCGCCGCGCCGCGGGAGGATCCAAGCACCTCGGTGTGGGGTTCTCCAGCTACGTGGAGATGTGCGGCCTGGCGCCCAGCCGGGTGCTGGCAGCGCTCAACTACGGCGCCGGGGGTTGGGAGTCCGCCACGGTGCGGATCCTGCCGACCGCAAAGGTGCAGGTCGTGACAGGTACGTCGCCGCACGGGCAGGCGCACGAGACCTGCTGGTCCATGATCGTCGCCGAGAAACTCGGCGTGGACCCGCACTCCGACACGGCTCTGGCTCCCCTGGGCATGGACACCTACGGGTCGCGTTCGCTGGCCGTGGGTGGCACGGCCATCGCCATGGCCGCCGACAAGGTCATCGCCAAGGCGCGCACGATCGCCGCCCATCAACTCGAGGCCTCCGAGGAGGACCTGGACTTCGCCGCCGGCACGTTCACCGTGCGCGGTACGCCGTCGGCGAATGTCCACATCGCGGCCATCGCCTTCGGGGCCTTCACCGCGCACAACCTCCCCGACGGGCTCGAGCCCAACCTCGAAGCCCAGGCGACCTACGATCCGGCCAACTTCGTGTTCCCGTTCGGCACGCACGTGGCCGTCGTGGAGGTGGACGCCGAGACGGGGCACGTGGAGTTGGTGAAGTACGCCGCGGTGGACGACTGCGGCGTGCAGATCAACCCCCTCGTCGTGGAGGGTCAGGTGCACGGCGGGATCGTGCAGGGCGTGGCGCAGGCCCTGTGGGAGGACGCCGTCTACGACGACGCCGGGCAACTGCGCACGGCGACCCTCGGCGACTACCTGGTCCCCGCCGCCTCCGACGTGCCCGGCCTGCTGACCGACTCGACGGTCACGCCGAGCCCCACCAACCCGCTGGGTGTGAAGGGAGTGGGCGAGGCCGGAACGATCGCCTCCACGCCCGCGGTCATCAACGCCATCGTGGACGCCCTCGCCCCGCTGGGCGTGCGCGACATCGAGATGCCGGCCACCCCCGAGCGAGTCTGGAGCGCCTTGGCCTGAGATCCCCGGCAAGCCACGCCGGTCGGGCTTCCGCACGTTATTCCGGCTCTCTCACGCCGGTCCGGTTTCCGCACGTCATTCCGGCTTCCGTACGTCGGTCCGGTTTCCGCACGTGATTCCGGCGAAGGCCGGAATCCAGGGTCCAGCAGATCCTTCCGCCCCGGCGGCACCCCCGCTCGGCGCTCAGTGGCGGCTGAGGCGCCCGTAGCCGGCGGCGAAGAAGTCCAGCGCGGCCTGGCGCTGGTCGGGAGCGGCGAGGAGTTCGTCGTAGCCGAGGGCCGCGCCACCGAAGCCGGCGGCCCCCCAGTAGGGGTCGTCGTCGATGCCGCCCCACGGGCCCACGTAGAGGTAGGGGGCCGGGTTGTGCTGGTCGCCCGGCGACGCCCCGTAGGTGGCGCGGCGGCTGACGTCGCCGCCGGCGCTCGCCAGGGCCTGTCCGCCCGCCGGCGAGCCCTGGGCACCGTCGCCGGGATCGCCGGCTGTCAACTCCACCGCCGGATCGAAGTGCCCGGGCCACAACTGCATGCGCCCCACATCGTGGGCGCCCGGCGTCAGCCGGAGTTCCTCGAGGACCGAGGAGGCGAACCCGAACCAGTCGCCCAGGAACGACGTCAACTCCGCGTCGACGCGCAGTTGCCGTTGCACGTCGTCCAGCGGGGGGCTGTCGTGTTCAGCGGCCTCGCTGCCCGGTTCGACGCCGCAGTGCGCGGCGGCGCCGGCCAGCGAGCCGATGGCTGCGGCGGCGGCCTCCTCGTCGTACTGCAGCACGATCTGCCCGGCAACCACCCGCACCTGCGTGTCCCGGCCGTTGCGGGAGAAGAAGGGGGTGCCGAAGCCGCCGGCGGTGTAGCGCAGGCCGAACTTGCCGTTGGCCGCCCGGCGCGCCTCGGCGACCACTGCGTACGCCAGCCGGTGGGCGTCCTGCAGGCCCCGCAGGTAGTCCTCCGGCAGAGATCGGAGCCGCCGCCACGGCCCCAGCCAGCGGTCCCGGGCGAAGTCGGCCAGGTTGCCGTCGGTCCCCGCAAGCTCGTGCCACGTCACGTCGCCAGCGCTGGTGGGGGTGACGGTCTCGGTGCCGACCAACCCGCCGGGAGCCGGGCGGCCGGCGTGATCGTCCGGAACCCCGCTGCCGGGGACGGCTGGGTCGTCGGCGAAGTACGGCGGGGCCTCCATGGCCGGGGGTGAGGGCTCCAGGACATAGGCCCGGCGCGGGGTGGGCCCCCGGGGCAGCATCGCCTGAGCCTCGGCGGCAGCGTTGCGCCAAGCCGTCAGTGCGGAGGAACTCGAAGTCATGGCCGCATCATGGCGCGCCACCGCGCCCATTGGCTCGCGTCCCCGCCATTGCCGAGCATCGGGACGGCATCGGCTGCTGCCGGCGCCGGGTAGGTGGCGTAGCGGCCATCCGCGACCGGCGACTCGACACAGACGCGCTGCCATCGGCCCGGGCGCACGGCGTAGTCTCGGCGGCGACGGGCATGGGTTTCCAGGGAGTGTGAATATGCGGGCAGCGGTACTTCGCAACGTCGGGGACAAAACGCTGGACGTCTGCGACGACGTGGACCTGATCGACCCCGAACCCAACGACGTCGTCGTGGACATCACGCACACGGGCGTCTGCCACTCCGACCTGTCGGTCATGAACGGCACGATCCCCCAGACCGTCCCGCTGATTCTCGGCCACGAGGGGGCGGGCGTCGTGGCCGAGGTGGGAGACGCCGTGACGTCGGTGTCGCCGGGTGATCACGTGATCGCCGTGTGGTCGCCGCCGTGCGGGACTTGCGTCTACTGCCTGCGCCACAAGAGCCCCAACCTCTGTGTCGACCTGCAGTTCGGCATCATGCTGCGTCGGCAGTTCCGCCAGGGAGACGTTGAAGTGGCGTCCATGTGCGGCGTCGGCACGTGGGCCGAGCGGACCCTGGTGCCCGAGCAGGCCGTGGTGCGCATCGACGCTTCGATCCCGCTCGACACCGCCGCGCTGGTGGGCTGCGGGGTGATGACCGGCGTGGGGGCCGCCCTGAACACCGCCAAGGTCGCCCCCGGGTCGTCGGTGGTGGTCTTCGGCGTGGGTGGCGTCGGGGTCTCCGCCATCCAGGGAGCCCGGGTCGCCGGGGCCGCTGAGATCGTGGCCGTGGATCGCAACCTCGCCAAGCTGGCCGTGGCCCGGTCCTTCGGCGCCACCGAGGCGGTGCTGCCCGAAGAACTCGACGCGGCGAAGGCCGAGGTGAACGACGGCCAGGGATTCGACTACGCCCTCGAGTGCATAGGCCATCCCGCCACCATGCGCGCCGCCTTCGACGCTGTACGCCGCGGCGGCACCTGCTGCATCGTCGGCGTCGGCCGGATGGAGGAGCAGGTGAGCTTCAGCGCCTTCGAGTTCTTCTTCGCCGAGAAGAACCTCGTCGGCTCCTACTACGGCGGCGCCGACGTCCGCGTGGACTTCCACCGCATGCTGCGCCTTGCCGAGACGGGCCGGCTGGACCTCGCGGGGATGATCGACCGGCGCCTGCGCCTCGAAGACATCAACGACGGCATCGAGGCGCTGCAGACCGGCGATGTGGTCCGCCAGATCGTTGAACTCTGAGCAATACCCGCACTCCGGGCTGCGGGTAGTCTGAATGAGCCCATCCGTCGAGGAGGAAAGAACACCCCATGAGCTACCGCATCGTCGTCGATTTCGATCTGTGTGAGAGCAACGCCATCTGCATGCAGGTGGCTCCCGAGGTGTTCGAGGTGCGCGACGACGACTTCCTGTACATCCTCGACGAGACGCCCGGCGACGATCTGCGCGGCAAGGTGGACGAGGCGGTGCAGCGCTGCCCGAAGCAGGCGATCTCCCTCGCTGAGGGTTAGCGGGCTCTCCAGCAGGAACGTCTAGCGTCGCGCCGGCTTGGATTCCGGCCTTCGCCGGAATGACGGACGGCGAGGCTCAATGGCGCCGTCGGAGGTGCCGCAACGTCGGTTCCGGCACCGGGTCGAGTCCGGGACCGGCCCTCCGCCGGAATGACGAGTTCTGTCCGGTGAGGATTCGGGCGTGAAGTCCGTGACAGTCGTGGGCGCCTCGCTGGCGGGCATGCGGGCGGCCGAGAGCCTGCGCCGCGAGGGCTTCGACGGCACGATCACCGTCGTCGGCGACGAGACCGATGCCCCGTACGACCGGCCGCCGCTGTCGAAGCAAGTGCTGGCGGGGGAGTGGGAGCCCCAGCGGATCGCGCTCTACGACGACGCGGCGCTGGCTGACCTGCGGTTGACGTGGCGGCTGGGCACCCGGGCGGCCGGCTTCGAGGCCGACTCGCGCGCGGTGACGCTCGCCGATGGCGAGCGTCTGGCTGCCGACGGCGTCGTGATTGCCACGGGGGCGCGGACGCGCACGCTGCGGGGCAGCGAGGACCTCGCCGGCGTGTACACCTTGCGCACGCTCGCCGACAGCCTGGCCATCCGCTCGGAGTTCGAGGCCACACCCGGGCGGGTCGTCGTGGTGGGCGCCGGGTTCATCGGCGCGGAGGTCGCGGCCACCGCACGTGGCCGGGGACTCGATGTGACGATGGTCGAGATGGCCGAGACGCCGCTCGAGCGGGTGCTCGGCGCGCTGCTGGGCAGGGTCTGTGCCGAGGTCCACGTCGATCACGGCGTCGACCTGCGGCTGGGGGTCGGCGTGGCGGCGATCGGCGGCGGCCATCGGGTGGAGCAGGTGGTGCTGACCGACGGCACCCGCCTGGACGCCGATGTCGTCATCGTGGGGGTCGGCGTGATCCCCAACACCGACTGGCTGGAGGGCTCGGGCCTGCAGATCGACAACGGCGTGGTGTGCGACGAGACCTGCCTGGCGGCGCCGGGTGTCGTGGCGGCCGGTGACGTGGCCCGCTGGCCGAACCGGCTCTTCGGGCAGTCGATGCGCGTGGAGCACTGGGACAACGCCATCGAGCAGGGCATGGCGGCCGCCCGCCGCCTCCTGGCCGGCGATGCTGTCGAGCCCTTCACCCCCGTCCCGTGGTTCTGGAGTGACCAGTACGACCGCAAGATCCAACTCGCCGGCCGTTCGGGACCCGACGACGAGGTGCAGATCGTGACCGGCTCGCCCGCCGAGCGCCGCTTCGCCGCCATCTACGGCCGGGCGGGCCGCATCGTGGCGGTCCTGGGGTTCAACCGCCCCCGCCACGTCATGCAGTACCGCCGCCTCATCGCCGCCGGTGCGTCCTGGGACGAGGCCCTGGAGTTCGCCCGCTCCCAGGCTTAGGGCGGAGGTTCGCCGCCCGCTCAGATCGGCGCGTCGAGGGGGTCCCAGTTGTAGTGGGGGAGCGTGGTGTGGCCGGCGTCGACGGTGATCTCGGCGCCGGTGACGTGCTGTGACTCGTCGGAGGCGAGCCACAGGGCGGCGTCGGCCACGGCAGTCGGAGGCAGCATGCGACGCCCCGGCAGGATGGTGTTGTGGCGCACCTGGTGGTCGAGTCGCTCATCGCTGGAGTCCGCCGAGCCGGTGACGAACTCCTTCGAGTAGGCGTTGACCATCATCGGGCTGTTCACCGCGCCGGGCAGTAGGGCGTTGGCGCGGATGCCGTGGCGGCCCAACTCCAGGGCGGCGCACTTCATGAGCCCGGCCACACCGTGCTTGGAGGCCGTGTAAGCGCTGTAGCTGTAGCCGCCGTGCCGGCCGTTCGTGGACACGGTGTAGATGAGGCTGCCGCTCTGCTGGGCGATCATCTGCGGGGCGACCGCCTTGGTGGTGTGCCAGGCGCCGGTGAGGTTCACGCCGATGACGGTCTCCCAGACCTCGGTGGTCATGTCGCAGAGTGAGGCGGACCAGAAGATCCCGGCGTTGGCGCAGGCGATGTCAACCCGCCCAAACTCGTCGACGCCTTGGGCCACGACGGCGTTCAGCGACTCCTGGGAGCGCACGTCGGCCACTTCGGCGACGCAGCGGACCCCGACGGCGCGTACGCCCTCGGCGGTTTCCTTCAGATCCGCCTCGGTGGCGAGCGGGTAGGGGACCGAGCCCGTCTCACAGACGTCGCAGATGATGATGTCGGCGCCCTCGCCGGCGAAGCGGAGGGCAATGGCCCGGCCCTGGCCGCGGGCACCGCCGGTGATGAACGCCACCCGGCCGTCGAGACGCCCCATGCCGGCCCGTCAGCCGCCGTTGTCGGCTGCAGCCGTGCCCGACTCGGCCACCGCGTCGGACAGCTCGTCGACCGTGAGGTCGCCCTTCTGCACCACCCGGCTGATGGTCCCCCGGTGCATGATCACGATGCGGTCGGCCGCAGGCAGCACGTGGTCCATGTTGTGGTCGATGTACAGCACGCCGAGGTCTTCGATGGCCTCCAGCACGCGCCGGGTCTCGCGCACCGAGAGAGCCGCCACCGGTTCGTCCAGAACGAGCAGCTGCGAGTCGAAGTGGATCGCCCGGCTGATGGCGAGCGATTGCCGTTCGCCTCCCGAGAGGGTCGCCGCCGTCTGGTGCGACGACTCGACAGAGGTGAGCCCAACCTCGGCGAGATGCTCGTCGCAGATGCGGGCCATCTCCTTGACCCGCAGGTAGCGGATGCCCAGCAGGTTGCGGTGGAGTTCCTGGCCCAGGAAGAAGTTACGCCAGAGGGCCATCTCGTCCACGATGGCCAGGTCCTGGTAGACGGTCTCGATGCCGGCGGCGCGCGCCTGGCGCGGCGACCCGAAGCGCACCGGCTTTCCCTGCACCTTGATCGTGCCTGCGGTCGGCTCGATGTAGCCGCTGATCATCTTGACGATCGTGGACTTGCCGGCGCCGTTGTCGCCCACCAGCCCGACGACCTCGCCGGGGTGGATGGCCAGGCTGGCGTCGCGCACGGCGTAGTTCTTGCCGTAGCGGCGGGTGACGTTCGCCAGCTCGACCACGGGGGTTGCGGTCTCGGTGCTCATCCGAACAGGGTGCTCGTGGTGCCGCCGCGTCGCAGCGCTTCGACGCGGGCGTTCAAACCCGCCGAGACCACCAGCAGGACCCCCACGAGGCCAAGGTAGTACTCCGAGGGCACCTTGATCACGATCAGTCCCACCTTCAGCGAGCCGAGGATGATCGCCCCCAGCATCGAGCCGATGACCGTGCCCTTGGCGCCGAACAGCGAGGTGCCGCCGACGACCACGGCCACGATCGCCAGCAGGTTGATGTCGATGCCCGAAGCCACGCTGGAGGAACCGAAGTCGGCGAACTGCAGGATGCCCGCCAGGCCCGCCAGCAGCCCGGCCAGCACGAAGTTGGTGAGCTTCACCCGCAGCACGGGAACGCCCATGGCCCGGGCCACGCCGCCGCCGTACTTGCCGGCCGCGTACGTCCAGTTTCCGTACTGGGTGCGCCACAGCACGAAGGCCAGGATGATCCCGATGCCCACCATCCAGGCGAACGGCGCGGCAATGGGGGAGCCGGGGATGTCGGCGCCCAGGATCTTCTTGACCGTGCCCTCCTCCTCGATGAGGTCAACCGGGAAACCGCCCAGGATGATGCGGTTCCAGCTCGTGACGGCGAAGAGCATGCCGAGCGTGACGATGAAGGACGGGACGCCGATGTAGGTGGTGATCAGACCGTTGATGAGGCCGATGAGCGCCACGATCGCCAGGCCGGCGAAGAGCCCGGCGAGAATGTGCCAGCCCCACTCGCGCATGAGCCAGCCCATGATGGCCGGCCCCAGTGCGAACGTGGCCGAGACAGACAGGTCGAACTCACCCGAGATCATCAGCGCGGTGACGCCCAGCGACACCATCCCCACCGAGGAGGTGAGGGCGGCCACCGAACTCATCAGGTCGGGGTTGCTCGCCCGACCGGAACTCGAAGACCAGGAACAGGATGACGATGGCGATGGCCGGCGCCAGTTCCTGCTGACGCAGCAGTCTCCGACCGACGCGGAGGGCTCTTCCGGCGGGTGCGTCGCTCACGCCGTTCGCCTACGTGCTCGACGGTGTGTGTGGTGGGGGTGCGTGTCGGGGTGCACGCTGGGCGCGCACCCCGACACCATTGACCGTGTGGCCGTTCTAACCGGCGTAACCGGCCTCGAACAGCGCCTCGACCTCGTCGACGTTGTCAGCGGTGACCATCAGCGTCCCCGGGTCGATGACCGGCGGGTCGATGAAGCCGAACTTCACCTTGATGTACGCCGAGATCACGCCGTAGAACGTCTGCAGGAACGGCTGCTGCGTGAGGCTCAGCTGGACGTTGCCGTCCTTGACGCCCTCGATGACCGTCTGATCCAGGTTCCACATGACCAGCGGTACGTCCGAGCTCGCATCGGCCTTGGCCTGCGCTGCCGGGGTGCCCGAGGTGGTGTCCCAGGTGACGATGCCCTGGGTGCCGGGGTTGGCGGCCAGGTACGTCTTGATGACCTCGAAGTTGGGGGCCGGATCAAGACCCGGCAGTGCCACGACGTCGAGATCGCTCTCGTTCCAGCCGGCGTCGGTGAAGACCTCGACGTAGGCGTTCTGGATCTCGCGAGTTGAACAGCACGAGCTGGTCGCCCGGGCTCACGTACTCGAGATACAGCTCGGCGCTGCGGCGGGCCGCGGCGGCCTTGTCGAGCCCGACCGGCGTTCCGGAGAGCCGGCGGACTCTCGCATCGTCGGAGTCCTTGCCCACGTAGTTGTTGTAGAACTGCACCTCGATGCCCTTGTCGAGGGCGTCGATCACGGCTTCCTCGTACTCGGCGGTCCGGTAGTCCACCAGGATGGCATCCGGCTCTGCGGCGACGGCCGTCACGATGAACTCGTTGACGTTGGCCAGGCTGAAGTCCTCCGGCGCGATGTAGGTGACGTTGGCGTCCGCGAGGGCCTCCCCTGCCGCCAGCGAGCCGTTCTGGATGAGGTCCCAGAACGGGTTGTTCAGTACCGATCCGACGACCCAGATCTCGATGGCGTCGCCGTCGGCCTGCGTGAGGTCGACCTCTTCCTCCGGTTCGTCCGCGGGTGTAGCGGCAGGCGCCTCGGGCGGGGCCTCTGGAGCTGCCTCGGGCGCCGCCTCCGGAGCTGCTTCGGGCGCGGCGGGCGGCGCCTCGGGCGGTGCAGCCGGTGCGGCGGCGTCGCCGTCGTCGTCGCCGCACGACACGGCGAGTAGCGCGAGAACGGCGAGTAGCGCAGTCAGAATCCTGAGCCCTCCCCCGAGCCTCGAAGTACGTCTGGTCCTGTCACGCATAACGTGATCCCCTCTCCTCATTGTTTGCTCCGTCGCCATCAGCCCATGCGATGGGACGGCCGTGTCAAGTGACACAACGGCTGACGGCACACCTCTTCCCCCGCGAGTTCTGTAGACCCCCCGGGGCAGTGACTGTGCTGCCCGCGATTTCGGAGTCTAATTTGCCCCCTGTGGTTGTCAATCGGCCGCCGACGGGGCTCGACCCCGTGGGTTACGACCCGCTGTCACCCGATGTGATGGACGATCCGTACCCCTACTACAGGCGCCTGCTGGCCGATCATCCCGTCTACTACAGCTCGGCGAGGGACGTCTGGGCGTTGTCCCGTTACGGGGATCTGCGCCCGGCACTGAAGGACTGGCACACGTTCTCGAGTGCCGACGGAGTCAACATCGAGCCGGGATTCACCGAGACGATCGGCCCGGAGATCCTCAACATGGATCCGCCCCGCCACGACCAGCTCCGGCGCCTCGTGAGCCACCACTTCTCCAACAACTCGGTCGGCGCGTACGAACCGATGGTGCGGGCGTTCGCCCACGAGCTGATCGACAAGCTGAGCGCGGACGGGGGCGGGGACTTCGCCGCCGACTTCTCCCAGCGCCTGCCGGTGCTGGTGATCTGCCACCTCATGGGTATCCCGCTGTC
>JAGWAL010000033.1:12904-34391 GCA_021296415.1 Acidimicrobiia bacterium
GACGACGTGATCTCCAGCCTCGCCAGCGGGGAGATCGACGGGGAGCCGATCGACGCCGACGAGATGTTCGCCATGTGCCTCATCATCTACCTGGCCGGCAACACGACCACCAGCTCGCTCGTGTCCAACGGCCTGTACCTGCTGGCGCAGCACCCCGATCAGCAGGCCCGCTTGGCGGTCACGCCCGAGGCCGTCCCCAACGCCACCGAGGAGTTGCTGCGCTACGAGTCGCCGGTGCAGTGGACGTCCCGGGTCGCCACCCGCGACGTGGAACTGCACGGCCGGGTGGTGCCGGCGGGCAGCCGGGTGATGATGCTGCTGGCTGCGGCGCACCGCGACCCCCGGGTGTTCGAGGATCCGGACACGTTCGACGTCTTCCGACGCCCTCGGCGCCATCTGGGTTTCGGCGACGGCGTGCACCGCTGCGTGGGGGCGCCGCTCGCCCGCCTGGAGGGCCGTGTGGCCCTCGAGGTGATCTTCGAGCGGGTGCCGCACTTCCGCCTGGCCGGCGAGGTGGAGCGCCTGCACATCTCCACCGAGCGCGGGTTGGCGAGCCTGCCCCTGGCGGTGTGACGGTCGTGGTCGCGAGCGCCGCGCAAGGCGGCCTGCAGGAGGTGTCCGAATGAGCTCGACCGAGGGCGCCGCGGCGGGAGGAGGCCACGAGAGAACCCGCCTGAGCCGGCTGCGCAAGCGCATCGCCCAGAACGTCTCGGAGTCCCGCCGGACGGCGGCGCACGTGTGGACCTCGGTGGAGGTGGACTACGAGGCGCTGGAGCAGGTGCGGCGCCGGCACCGGGCGGAGTTCCGGGAGCGCGAGGGCTTCTCGCTCACCTACCTGCCGTTCGTCGCCGTGGCCACCATCGACGCCCTGGCGGCGTTTCCCGAGGTGAACAGCCTCTTCGACTTCTCCGAGGGGTCGCAGACGCTGCGGGACCGGGTGAACCTCGGGATTGCCGTGGACCTCGACCGTTCCGGTCTCATCGTCGTGGTGGTCCCCGACGCCGGGAGCCTGGGGCCGGAAGAACTGGCGCGGCGGATCAACGATCTGGCCGGCAGGGCCAGGGCGGGCCGCCTCTGGGCCGCCGACGTGGGCGGGTCCACCTTCACGATCACCAATCCCGGCTCGTTCGGCTCGTTCATGTCGGCCCCCATCATCAACCTCCCCAACGCGGCCATCCTGGCCACCGACGGCGTGGCGAAGCGCCCGACGGTTGTCACCTCGCCCGACGGCAGCGACGTCATCGCCGTGCACCACATCGGCCATCTGGGCCTGTCCTGGGACCACCGAGCGTTCGACGGCTCGGTGGCCGCCCTGTTCCTCGGCCGGATCCGCTCGAACATCGAGACCTGGGATTGGGAGGGGTATCTCGGCGGCGAGACGGCTGCCGGGGGTGACGAGTGAGACTCGCCGGCAGGGTGGCCGCCGTCACCGGCGCCGCGCGCGGGCTCGGCGAGACGATCGCCCGGCGGTTCGCCGCAGAGGGCGCCAAGCTCGTCATCGCCGACATCGATGCGGCGGGTGCCTCGGCAGTGGCCACGTCGATCATGGCCGACGGCGGCGCCGCGATCGCCCACGAGATGGACGTGACCGTCGCCGGGGACGCCCGGGCGACGGTGGAGGCGGCCGTGGCGGCCTTCGGCTCGCTCGACGTGCTGGTCAACAATGCGGCGGTCTTCGGCGCCACCAGCCACGTCCTCGAGATCGACGAGACCGACTGGGATCGCACCATGCAGGTGAACCTGAAGGGGCCGTTCCTGTGCTCCCAGGCGGCGATCCGCCGGATGCGGGAGCAGGACGACGGCGGGAGCATCGTGTTCGTGTCGTCGCTGTCGGGCGTGCTGGCCAACGAGAACCAGGCCGACTACAACGCCTCCAAGCACGGCGTGGTCGGGTTGGCGCGCTGCATCGCCCAGGACTGCCGCGACTGGGGTATCCGCGCCAACGTCGTCGCCCCCACCGGGATGGCCGGCACCGAGATGATGGCCCGGAACGACCCGGCCAACGTGGCTCCCTACGCGGCGCAGACCGCCTTCGCCCGGCTGGCGACGACCGACGAGGTGGCGAGCGCGGCGCTGTTCCTGGCCTCCGAGGAAGCGTCGTTCATCACCGGGGCCGTGCTCATGGTGGACGGCGGCGTACACGCCATGCAGCCCTCGGCTCGCCAGCTCTCCGAGGGAGCGGCGCGCTTCATCGCCCGCAACGCCGAACGCTTCGGTCGCACCTGAATTCCGGTTGGAGGACCGCGTGACGAACCATTCCACTCCCGACATCCCTCCGGTCGCTCCGCCACCTCTGAGGCTCGGGATCTGCCTGTGGAACCAGGCCCTCGAGTGGTCGGACGTTCGCGAGACCGCCCGCCTCGCTGACGACCTCGGCTACGACCACCTGTGGATCTGGGACCATCTCCTGTCGATCTACGGCGAGCCGGGTCAGCCGACCTTCGAGGCCTGGTCGACCCTCGCGGCGCTCGCCGCCTCCACCGAGCGGTTGCAGCTGGGGCCCCTGGTGACGGCGAACACGTTCCGTTCGCCGGCGCTGCTTGCCAAGATCGTCACCACGGTCGATCACATCAGCGGGGGCAGGGTCATCCTCGGTATCGGCGGCGGGTGGTTCGAGGAGGAGCACCGTTCGCACGCCATCGACTTCGGCAGCGGGTTCGGTGAGCGACTGGATCGGCTCGACGAGGCCGTCGGGCTCATCCGGGCGCTGCTCGCCGGCGAGGAGGTCACCTCCGGCGGGCCGCACTACCCGGTGCAGGGGCTGCGCCACGCACCCCTGCCCGTGCGGGGGAGCGTCCCGGTCCTCGTCGGGGGGCGAGGCAAGCGCAAGACGCTGCGCACGGTGGCCCGCTACGCCGACATCTGGAATTCCTACGGCACCCCGGCCGAACTGGTCGAGCACGACGAGGTGCTGCGTGCCCACTGCGCTGCCGTCGGGCGCGACGAGAGCGAGATCGAGCGGTCCGTGCAGGCCAAGGTCATCGTGCGCAACAGCCGCGCCGACGCCGAGGCCGCCTTCGCCCGGATGCTGGCCCAGAACAAGAGCATCTGGGGTGGGTTCGGGCGGCAGGGCGAACCGGACAGGGTCAACCGCCTTGTCTTCCCCGACCCCGACTCGGCGATATGGCTGGGAAGCCCCGACGATGTGGCCGAACTCATCGCCGGATACCGGGAGGTGGGATTCGCCACGGTGATCGCGGAGCTCCCCGCCCCCTACGACCGCGAGACCCTCGAGCGGCTGGTAGGCGAGGTGGCCCCGATGGTCGACGGGGACAGGTGGAGCACCGTGGGAGACTGATCGGCAGGCTCCGAGGGCAGCGGGAGGGCAGCATGGGTCGGCTGGCAGGCAAGAGTGCGGTCGTGACAGGCGCCGGTCGAGGTTTCGGGGCCGAGATCGCCGAACTGTTCGCCCGAGAAGGAGCCCGCGTTGTGGTCTCCGACATCGACGCCGTGTCCGCCGACGCCACGGCGCGGCGCATCGTCGACGGGGGCGGCGAGGCGTTCGCGCTGCGGGCCGACGTCACCTCGGCGGCAGACGCCGAGAGCCTGACGGAGGTCGCCGCGGAGAGATTCGGCGGGCTCGACGTGCTGGTGAACAACGCCGGGATCTCCAGCGCGGGCGGCGTGTGTGAGGTGACCGAGGAGGAGTGGGACAGGGTCATGGCGATCAACCTCAAGGGGGTCTACCTGTGCTCGCGGTACGCCGTGGTGCACATGGCCCGCTCGGGGGGCGGATCCATCGTCTGCATCGCCTCGGCCTCGGGCGTCATCGGCCAGCAGGGACAGGTGGCGTACAACGTGTCCAAGCACGGCGTCATCGGCCTGGTGCGCTGCATGGCACTCGATCACGCCGCCGACGGCATCCGCGTCAACGCCGTGTGTCCCGGCACGATGCGCACACCGATGCTGGACGCCCTGAGCGCCGAGCAACTGGCTGCATTGGAGGCGATGCACCCGCTGGGACGCCTCGCAGATCCGGCGGAGGTCGCCCAAGCGGTGCTGCATCTCGCCGCGGACGAGTCCTCGTTCACGACCGGGAGCGTGTTCCTGGTCGACGGCGGCTTCACCGCGATGTAGCCCACCGTGCCGCTGCCGCCGTCATTCTGGCGGAGGCCGGAATCGACGGGTGGCGGATCCAGCAGCGTGTGCCGCCGATTACTCAGCAGCCTCCCGGATGCGGCCATTATGCTCTTGCCCGGAGGGGCGCGGCACTTCGGGCCACCGGTCGCGGAGTGCGCAACGGAGCGATCACAAGGAGTTGGGGGCGCATGAAGGTCAAGACGTTCGACCACATGGCCGTAACGGTCAGCGACACGGAGCGGGCGCTGGAGTTCTACGTGGGCAAGCTGGGGCTGCGCCTGGCGGAGAACCACCAACTCGAGGGCGACAAGGTCGACGAGGCCAACGGCCTGAAGGGCGCCCGGGCCCAGTCCACCCGCCTGCTGGCGCCGGAGAGCCCCGATGTCCTCATCGACCTGCTGGAGTACTACGAGCCGGAGGGCCGGACGCACATCACCCCGATGGGCTCGGTGGGTTCCTGCCACTTCGCCCTCGTCGTGGACGACCTGCCCGGTGCCGTCGAGGAGTTGAAGGCGAAGGGTGTTCCCTTCATCTCCGGTCCCGTGAACTTCGAGTTGACCGAGGGCTCGGTCAGTGTCTGCTTCTGCACCGATCCCGACGGCAACTACGTGGAGCTCATGGAGGAGTACGAGCACTAGGGGAGTCCCACCGGCCGCCGGAGGCGCTGTGTCGTGACCGCGCCACCCGACGCTGTGCTCCGCACCTGGCTGGAGCAGATGATCCTCATCCGCCTGGCCGAGGACAAGGTGATGGAGATCTACATGCAGGGCCTCGTGCCCGGCACCGTGCATCTCTGCCAGGGCCAGGAGGCCGCCTCGGTGGGCGCTATCGGCGCGCTGACCGGCGACGACTGGCTCCTCTGCACCTACCGCGGCCACCACCACGCCCTGGCCCGCGGCATGGATCTCGAGGCGTTCTTCGCCGAGATCATGGGCCGTGACTCCGGCGCCTGTAGAGGCATGGGTGGCTCCAGCTACGTGGTCGATGCGTCCCTGGGGATGATCGGCTCGCCGGCCATCATCGGCGCCGGTATCCCGGTGGCGACCGGTGCGGGTATGACCGCCCGCCTGCGCGGTGAGGACCGCATCGCCATGTGCTTCTTCGGCGACGGAGCTTGCAACATCGGCGCCTTCCACGAGGCCCTGAACATGGCGCAGCTCTGGCGCTCGCAGGTGGTCTTCTGTATCGAGAACAACCAGTACGGCGAGTACACGCCGTTCCGGGACTCCACGGCGCTGCCACCGGAGGCACCCATCGCCCACCGCGCCGCGGCGTACGGCATGGCGCACGCCGTCGTGGATGGCCAGGACGTCATCGCCGTCCACGACATGGTGGCGCAGGCCCGGGCCCGTGCCGTCGCCGGAGACGGTCCGACCCTGATCGAGGCCCAGACCTACCGGTATCGCGGCCACTCCCGCACCGATCCCGGCGCCTACCGGCCACCGGGCGAACTGGACGCCTGGAAGGAGCGCGACCCCATCGGCATCCTGGCGTCCGGCATCGGCGCCGACGGCGACCTCGAGGCGCTGCGGGAGCGGCTCCAGCAAGAGGTGGACGAGGCGGCCGACCGGGCCGCCGAGGGGCCCTGGCCGACCCTCGATCAGGCGCGTGACTATGTCTTCGCGGACTGACGCGCCGGGGGTTGCCGCGGCGCCCGACAATGCCGACGTGGTCACCTACCGGGAGGCCATCCGGCTGGCGCTCGACGACGCCATGGCCGCCGATGACACGGTGCTGCTGCTCGGCGAGGACATCGCCAAGGCCGGCGGACCCTTCAAGACGACGGTCGGGCTCTACGACAAGTACGGCGCCGACCGCGTCTTCGACACGCCCATTGCCGAGAACGGCTTCTGCGGCATCGCCCTGGGCATGGCACTCACCGGCCTGCGGCCCGTGACCGAGATCATGTTCAGCGACTTCCTGCCCACCGCCTTCGACGCCATCGCCATGGAGTTGCCCCGCTGGCGGTTCATGTCCGGCGGCCAGACCTCGGCGCCGGTCACCGTGCGCGCCAGCGGCGGCGGGGGCGGGCGATTCGGCGCCCAGACCTCCAGCACCGGCGAGTCCTGGTTCCTCCAGTTCTACGGGCTGAAGGTCGCCGTGGCCGGCTCGCCGCAGGGCGCCTACGGGCTGTTGCGCGCCGCCATCGCCCACAACAACCCGGTCGTGGTCTTCGACCACAAGGCCATGCATCTGCGCAAGGGACCGCTGGTGCGCGGCGATGACCGCCTCGCCGAGGTCGGCAAAGCGGTCGTCGCCCGGCCCGGCACCGATGTCACGATCGTGGCGTCGCTGCTCATGGTCCACCGCTCTCTCGAGGCGGCGGAGGCTCTCGCCGGCGAGGGCATCGAGGTCGAGGTGATCGACATCTCCTGGCTGCGGCCCCTCGACATGGAGACCGTGGCGGCGAGTGTGGGCCGGACGGGGCGGCTCGTGATCGCCGAGGAGCAGTACCACGACGGCGGCTGGGGCGCCTCGGTCATCTCCCGGCTCGCCACCGCCGCCGCGCCGCTGGCGGTGCCGCCGGCAGCGGTCAGCATGCCCGAGATCCTCATCTCGCACAGCCCGCCCCTGGAGGACGCCATGATCCCCAGCGCCGAGCGGATCGCCGACGCGGTCCGCTCGGTTTGCCGCTGATGCTCGTCCCCGTCCACATGCCCAAGTTGGGATACGACATGACCGAGGGGCGCATCGAGTCGTGGCTCGTCGAGGTGGGTGGCGCGGTCCGGCGCGGCGAGCCCCTCGCCGAGATCGAGACCGACAAGATCGTCATCGAGATGGAGTCGCTCACCAGCGGCACCCTGGTGGAGGTCGTGCATCAACCCGGCGAGGACATGATCCCCGTGGGCGAGGTCATCGGCTACGTCGACGACGGCAACTGAGCGACCCTCGCCGGGCTCGAGCAGCGCACGGCGTCCCTGCACGCGGTGACCAGTAGGCTCACCCGCTCGCAGGGCGGTGCATCACTCGTGCAGGTTCGACTCGGGCATCCGAACCGCAACGAGCGTCCGACGGAGCGATTCGCCCGGGTGGCCGGATGAGAGCGCAGAGAAGGCCCGCCCCGGTGGTGGTGGCGGTGAGCACCGCGTCGACCGGTTTCGGTTCGATCGTGGCGTTCGCCCCGGGTTACATCGCCACCGCCCTCCGAGCCGACCTCGGCCTGGACCGCTGGCAGGTCGGCCTCGTGATCACGGTGCACTTCGTCTGCACGGCTCTGGGATCGACTGTCTCGGGACGCCTCACCGACCATTGGGGCGCGCGCCTGGCCTCGGTGGTGTCTCTGCTGGCGGTGGCGCTGGCCGCCGGCCTGGCCGCCGTCGTGGGGAGCTACCCCGTGCTCTTCGTGGCGGCCGTCCTCGGTGGGATCGGCTACGCCCTGGTCAACGTTGCGACAACCGTCGCCGTGGCGAGCGTCGTGAGTTCCCGCCGGCGGACGGTGTCGCTTGCCGCCCGGACCGCCGGCGTTCCCGCGGTCGGGGGGCTCAGTGCCGCCGCCGGCGTCTGGATCGCCGACCGCTGGGGTTGGGAATGGGTGTTCGGCGGCCTCGGCGCGGCCGCCGCCCTCGTGGCGCTGGCCGCCGCCTGGGTGCTGCCCGACGACCACCCCGGGCGGTCCTCCCCCGGCAAGCACCGCCTGCCGCGGGGATTCGGCTGGTTCCCCGTGGGCGCCTTCTTGATGATCTACGGGTCGCAGCCGATGTACTCCTGGTCGGTGCCGTACCTGGAGGAGTCGCTGGGGGTCGAACCCGCCCTGGCCGGCGTGCTGGTGGGCATCGGCACGACCGTCGGCGCCGGGGTGATGATCATCAGCGGGCTGGGAGTCGACCGGGCCGGTCCACACCGGCGGATTCCGCTCGTCGTGACGTTCGCGCTGGCCACCGGCGCCTCGAGCGCGCTGATCCTCGCGGGCGGGACCCTGGGGCTGGGTGTGGCCGTGCTGGGTGTGATCGGGGGCATCTCGCTGCAGCTGGCCTGCATCGGCGCCATGCAGGCCGCCTTCGTGGATCGGGCCGGCCCGGCCGTCGCCCAGGCCGCGGCGCTCACCATGACCGGCTACTACGCGGGCGCGGTGGCCGCCCCGACGACCTTCGGTGCCGTCGTCGACACGGTCGGCTCGTACGGATGGGCGTGGTTCATCGGCTCGATGCTGCTGGTGGGCGCCGCCGTGGCGTACCGCCTCGCGGGCCGGATCCCTCCGGACGTGCGCTAGGTGTGATGACCGGGGAGGTTGTCCTTGGGTTGGGGGGATTGGGGGTTCCCTGGTGAGGTGAGCCCTCCGGGCGGCTCCAGCCCCTGGACTGGTCGCGCTGGAAGAGGCCGTTGGCGGCCGGCCGGTAGCCGAGCAGCCGCTCGGCCGCCTCCGTGGTCAGGCCCTCCGCACGGGCGACGTGAGGATGCGGCCGCCGAACGGTGCCGGGGGGTGAAAGCGGCCCTCGGCGTAGGCGAGGTCGCCGTGCACCCAGACGGCGTCGATCCCCTCGGGGGGAACGAGCGGGTCCTCGAAGCTGTTGCGTTCCCGCACGCCCTGCCAGTCGAACAGCACCAGTGAGGCGTCGGCGCCCGGCCGCAGGACGGGATCGTCCAGTCCCAGGAAGCGGCACGGCAGCGTGCTCATCCGGAACACCATCTCTTTCAGCGGGATGCCCATCTCCCGGGCCATGCGCAGCGCCTTGGGGAACGATCCGACGGAGCGGGGATGCGGTTTCTGCCCGGGTCCGGGCATCAGCCCGTCCGTGCAGATGGCCATGGACGGCCGGCGGAAGAAGCGCTCGACGGTGGCGTCGTTGCCGTAGTGGGTGATGATGGTGATCTCCCCCCGGTTGGCCACGAAGAAGTCCATGACGGCCTCGTGGGCGGCGAAGGAGGCGAGATCTTCATGGCCGGCGGCCCGGGCCACATCGCTGAGTCGCCTGCCGAGGAACTCGTCGCCGACCCCGGCTCGCACGCCGGCGATCTGCACGCCGTCGAGGCCCCCGCAGAAGTCGACGAAGTTGTCCCAGGTTGTGGTGTCGCCCCGGATGCGTTCGTAGGCGCTCCGCCGGGCCGCGGGGTCGCCCAGGCGGGTCAGGAACTCCTCCCGCAGCCCGGCGCGAACGTCGGGCGGGAAGATGGCGTCGCCCGTGGTGCTGCCGGCGGGGTAGGGGTACATGTTCTCCATCGTCGGGATGAAGTCGGCGGTCTCGTCGATAAGGCCGACGAGGTCGTTGTACTTGTCCCAGTTGCGGCGCCCGGCGATCTTGCTGTGCTCGTTGCAGTAGCCGCCGCCGCCCTCGAAGGCGGGGATGAGCACCTCGTTCAACGCGGCCACGATCTCGTCGCTCTCCGAGCGCAGGTGCGGGAACAGTGCCCCCGGCTTGACGTCGTTGAAGGCCGCGACCAGCAGAGTCAACTCCCGGCGATCGGAGTACACGGCGGGGTTGTAGACCAGTCCGGTGGACAGTCCCAGCGTCACGGGCGCCTCCCGCCGGACCACCTCGCACATGTCGCGCAGTTCCTGGTCGTCGGCCACCCGGGCGAGGTTGCCCATGACCATGCGGCGCACCGCGCTGTGCCCGAGGTGGATGCCCATGTCGGTGACGGATCGCCCCCGGTGCCAGGCGAGGAACTCCGCCACCGTCGACCACTCCCACGGCTCGTCGATGGAGCCGTCGAGAGGAGTGAGTTGGGCGGCGTACTCGTCACGCTGAGCCGGCAGCACGGGAGCGGGCGAGAGACCGTCGGAACCGCAGATCCGCTTGGTCACGCCGCCACGCAGCGCCATCTCGCAGGTGACGGGGATGCCGTGCTCGCCGATGCGGGTGCCGCCGAGGGCTCCGTGATTGTGCGTGTCCACGAAGCTCGGCGCCAGAACCCGGCCCTGCCCGTCGATCACCCGATCGGCGCCGGCCGCTCCGCTCGGCGTCACGTCGCCGATCTGCACGATGCGGTCGCCGTCGATCAGCACGTCGCCCTCGTAGGGCTCGGTCAGCCCGTCGCCGTTGACGATGACGGCATCGGTGATCAACTGGCGAACGGCCATGAAGTCACGGTACCGGCCGGTCGGGGCGCAGTGGGTCCGAGCCCGTTCCCCGGCGAGCGGCACTGGGCTCCCGTTCGGCACCGGCCACGGTGCCGCAGCCGGCGGCCGCCGGCCGGAGGTCCCTGGTCGCGTGTTCGTTACCGGCCGGTCGTGTCAAGCGTCGTGTCCGATCTCAGGGCCGCAGGTGGGTGATCGGCACGACGGCGATGCCGTCGGTGGTCTCGAATGCCCGGCCGCCGGCCGTGATCACCATGAGGCGACGCGGTTCACCTGCCCGCTCGGTGTCCACGTTCGCTCGCAGCTTGCGCAGGGCGGCGATTCCCTTCTCGATCAGGACAGGACCGCCGAGTTTGATCTCTGCGGCGGCCCAGTCCCGATGTCCCCGCGTCATGATCGCGTCGACTTCGTGGTTGGCGCTGTCCTTGTAGTACCGCACCTCCGCGCCGAAGGTCTGCGTGTACACCCGCAGATCGCGCATCGCAAGCGACTCGAAGAGCAGTCCAAACGTCGTCGGGTCCTCCAGCAGGCCCTCGGGCGTGGCTCGGATCGCCGCGGCGGCCATGGAGGGATCCACGAAGAACCGCTTGGGCTTGATGCGCAGCGTCGCTCTGCTGCGCAGGTGCGTTGACCAGGCGGGCAGAGGCTCGACGACGAACGCTTCGACGAGCCGGTTGATGTAGCGGCCGACCGTGTCCCGGTCCGCGGGACCTCCCGCGTTGGCGGTGTCGGCGATGAGCGTGCTGGCCGACGCCGCCGTTGCCTCGTTGCGGGCGAGCGAAGTCATCAGCGCGAGCATCTTGGTGGAATCCTGGGTCGCCGGTTCGTTGGTGGCGAGGTCGATCCGGGCGATGTCCCGGAGGTAGTCGTGCATGCGGTCCCGGGCATCAAGCGGATCGAGGCCGATGAGTCCGGGCAACCCGCCCCGGCACACCAGTTCAGCGACCCGGCCCACCCCGGCCCCGGTTGCTCGGCCGGCGCCGGTCGTCACAGGAGCGGGAGCATCGGCGGCGCACGGCGCACCGTCGAGCAGCCCGCCCAGCGAGATGGCGCCGGTGGAGTCGCCCGATTCGAACAGTGACATCGGGCGCATCCGCAACCGGGCGACGCGGCCGGCTCCGCTGTGGTCGGCGCGAACGAGAGTCGGCTGCACCGAGCCCGTCAGGATGAACTGACCGTTGAGCGCCCTGTCGTCACAGGCATGGCGCATCGCATTCCAGAGGCCGCCGGCCAAGTGCCACTCGTCGAGCAGGCGAGGCGTCGTGCCGGCAAGGAACGATGCCGGTTCGATCTCCAGCCGTAGCCGTGTGGTGTCGAGTTCGTCGAATCGAACCTCGCTTGTGGCGAACCGCCTACCTGTCCATGTCTTCCCGCACGCCCTGGCACCCTCCACGATCACCGCAGGCGCCGTGCGCAGCAGCCTGTCCATCTGCGCGTCGACCACGCGGGGGAGGTATCCCGCCGGGGTGAGGTACGCCGAGGCCATACCGCAAAAGTGTAGGCAGCCATACCGCAAAAAATGACGTATCTATGCCGCTAAATATCTACCTTTGATGCCTTCAAGGGGAGGAGTTCCTCCGAAGTCGCTCGGCGCCACACGGTGGTCTGTTGGCTCTACGCGGTCGATGGGCAGGGGGCGTCCCATCATGTGGTGGGCTCTTGAGTTGAGCTTCGGTGTTGGTTGCCGGTCGTGAGTTCGGCTGTGGCGAGATTATCGCGCTCGGGGTCGAGCATGCCTCCATCATCGACGACATCCTCCCCGGACCGTAGACCTAGGCTGGGCTTGTGCGAGCGCTGGTTCAGCGGGTGACGGAGGCTCGGGTGCTGGTGGACGGCCGGGTGGTCGGCGAGATCGGTTCCGGACTGTGCTGCCTGGTGGGGGTGACCCACACGGACGATCGCGAGACGGCGCTCAAGCTGGCCGCCAAGCTATGGCACCTGCGGATCTTCGCTGACGAGAACGGTCACATGAACCGGTCGGTGGCCGACGCCGCTGGCGAGATTCTGGTCGTGAGTCAGTTCACGCTGTACGGCGACACGCGCAAGGGCCGCCGACCGTCGTTCATCGCTGCGGCGGCTCCCGACGAGGCGGCCCGGCTGATCGACGACCTGGTCACCGAGCTGCGGCGCCTGGGCGCCACCGTGTCGACCGGCTCCTTCGGCGCCCACATGGCCGTGGAGCTGACCAACGACGGCCCCGTCACCCTGATTGTCGAGATCTGAGCTCACAGTCGGCTACCAACACCGAGGCTCAACTCAATAGCCCACCACTTGATGGGACGCCCCGCGTCAGCCCTCAGTCTCTATCCGGGGCTCCACGACCGGGACCAGCCGTGTCTGCTGTGCCCAGGCGATGATCCGGCGGTCCGTCGTGGCGAGGCGCATCCCCGCCAGCATGGCCGTGGCGACGATCAGCTGGTCGGCCGGGTCGTTGTGGAATCCGCTGTTCATCAACAAGACGGACTCGACGGCGGCGTCACCACCGATCGGGATCTCCCGGAGGCCCGATTGCAGCCGCTCGCGGCGCCACACGGCCGGATGGCATCCCAGGTCGATGCGCCCGTGGTGATGGAGGCGAGTGGTTTCCACGAAGGTCACCGTGGAGACGGCGACGTCGCCGTCGACGAGCCCGGATTCGACCTCCTCCTTGAGTCGACGGTGAGCCGGAGCAGGACGTTGGTGTCCAGCAACAGGCTCACTGCTGGAGTGGATGATCAGGCATCGTGATCGTCGACATCTCCGGGATCGGCCATCATCTCCCAGTCGTCGGCGGGAATGGCTGGATCGCCGTCGATGTCCGCAATGATCCGCAGCTGGCCCTGGCAGGATCCGACCAATCCCGGTCGGTCTGCGCGGAACGGACTGACTCGTACGACCGGACGCCGATGCTTGGTCACGACGATCTCGGTTCCGGTTCCCTGCACCTCGTCCATGAGGCGCAGACAATTCGTCTTGAACTCGCCGGCGGGCACCGTCCGTTCGCTCGATTCGATGGGTGAGATCGCCATGCCGCAAGTATAGTCATAAATATCTGACCATAAGCATGTCGCAAGATCGTGACGGGAGGCGAGAGGACTTGATTCAATCTCGCGAGCGCACCGCATCGATCGGCCGGGTCGGGGCGCCTCAAGCCTGGGGCTTGCGAACTCGAACAGTGCGGCGATCTCCCCAGCGACCTGCGAAGCGCCGGCTCGGCGCGGCGGTCGGCCTGGTCTAGCGTCCGGAGCATGCTCACCGACGGGCTCGACCACGTCGCCGTCATCACCAACGACGCCGATCGTCTGCAGCGCTTCTACGTCGACGTCTTCGGCGCGACCGTCGAGCGGGATGGGCCGGAGATGCCGGGCGGGCCCCGCATGGTCATCCTCCGCATCGGTGCCGGTACCGAGTTGAACGTCTTCGAGATCGAGGGCAACAGGCAGGCCGACCATCAGACCCCCATGTTCGGCCGCGGCAGGCTCGACCACGTCGGTCTGCGAGCGCCGAGCATCGAGGCGTTCGACGAGATCCGCCGCCGCCTGATGGCCGCGGGTGCCACCGACGGATTCGTGACCGACTTCGGGCCGAAGCTCAGCGTGTTCTTCCGTGACCCGGACCGGATGGAGTCCGAGGTGCTGGTGGCCAATCCCGACGCCGTCCCGGGCCGGTTCAACCCGCCGGGTACGCCCGCCGCTCGCTACCGGTCCTGACCGGCGCCGCCGCTGCCCTGTCCCGGCGCCGGCTACTCGGTGGCGATGAGGGTCTCGGTGCGTCCCTTCGCTTGACCGAGCCTCTCGGCGAGGTTGATCACGGTGGTGGTGAGTTGATCGATGCGTGCGTCGGTCCGTTCGGCTGAGGCCCGGATCTCCTGGCGGAGTTCGATGAAGCCGGTGTTCATGTCCTCGCGGAGCTTGGCTGTTTCCTGGCGGAGTTCGGTGAAGCCGGTGTTCATCTCCTGGCGGAGCTTGGCTGTTTCCTGGCGGAGTTCGGTGAAGCCGGCGTTCATCTCCTGGCGGAGGGTGGCGAAGCCGGCGTTCATCTCCTGGCGGAGGTCCCGGATGTCGTTGCGGCGCGATCGGTCGAGGTAGAGCATGACCGTCAGCGTGAGGGCGAGAATGCCGAGGATGGCGGGTTCCATAGCGGGCCTCTCCGATCGTAGCCGGTGTGGATGGCGGCGGGATTCTGTGGGGCGCCCGTGGGTGGGCAACACCGGCGAGAGGCGAGAATCTCCTTGCCGAAGGCAACTCCGATCGATAATACATGACTTATCAGGAAACAGTCACTGAAAGGTCGCAACCCACAGGACCGGAGGCAGCCCGGTCACTACAGTGATTCCCCGCCGCCGGTCCCGGGATGCGAGCCGGTGGTCGGCTGCCGCCGATCATGGGAAGGGGAACGCGATGAGCGCCTGGACGTTGGAGGGGATCAAGTTGCCTGGTTACGAGGGGCGGGTGGCCGTGGTGACCGGGGCGGCGCGGAACATCGGGCGCGCGATCGCCGAGGCGATGCGCGAGCAGGGCGCGCAGGTGGCGCTGCTGGACATGGACTGGGAGGGCGAGGATCTGCCGGTCGACCCGGGGATGCTGGCGCTCGACTGTGACGTGGCCGACGAGGCCGCGGTGGATGCGGCCATCAGCCAGGTCGAGGACACGCTCGGGGCGCCGTCGATCCTCGTGAACAACGCCGGGATCCTGGGTCCTGCCGGCGTTCCCAACACCAGCCTGGAGGAGTGGCAGCGGGTCTTCGACGTCAACTCCACGGGGGCGTTCCTGTGCATCCGCCGGGTGCTGCCGGCCATGCGGGAGGCCCGCTACGGCCGCATCATCAACATCGGATCCAACTCCGGGAAGATGGGCAGCCTCTCGGGGGTGACGGCCTACGCCGCCTCCAAGGGCGCGGTGCACACCCTGGCGCGGGCGGTGGCGCCCGAGGTGGCCAGGGAGGGCATCACGGTCAACGCCCTGGCTCCATCGATGATCCACAGCCGGATGACCGAGCGGCCCAACATGGACCAGTACGCCGCCCTGGTGCTGGTCGGGCGGATGGGAACCCCCGACGACGTGGCCTATGCCGCCCTGTTCCTGGGGAGTTCCGCCGCCTCGTTCATCACAGCCGAGGTGATGGACGTCAACGGCGGCTACTACATCGACTGAAGCGCCGCCGGTGCGCCGGCTCGAAGGCGCGGGAGCGTCCTCCACCCCGGGGGCGCAGCAGGAAGCGTCGCGGCCCGTCCAGGGCGACGATGGCAACGAGGGGCTGCCGGTGGGTGCGTCCCACGCGGTCACTGTGCCAAGCGACCGAGTCGCTGCCGGGCTCCCCGCCGGCGAGGAGGCTGGGTTGGAATATGCCCAGGGCGGCCACGGCTCAAGCCTATAAGTACACATGTTCGTGATCAATCTCGAGGAAAAATCATCTCGGGGCCGTCAACCCGGCACGGTGCTCAATCGTCTGTATGGGTATGAGGAACGAACATCGAACCCGGGCCGGAAAGGCGCAGCACCCACCGCACTGCACGTGCAGCCCGATCCGCTGGTCCTCGCCGGTTCTGAGCGATGTCGACACGGCTGAGTTGCCGTGCCCGGCGTTCGCCTCGTACGCGGTGTCCGAGGTGAACCCGGCCGAGCCGCGGCGCACTCACCAGGTGTCGACGTGGGACTGGAGCCGGGCGGGCAGCCGCCACCAGCGGCGCCACAACGCCGCCTGACGCCACACGACGCGACCGGAGGCGGCGGCCGGTCGTAGCGGTCAGCGCCACTCACAACGAATCTCCCCCCAGCCCCCGGCCCCGGATTCCTCCTCCGGGGCCGGTTCACTTTTCGGGCCGGTCGCGGCGACAGTCGGCCGCTCGCCGGCGCGTGCGAGACTTGACGCCGCCCACGTTTGCGAGTCGCGGAGGATCGACATGACGAATGCCCGGCAACTGGCCGATGAGGCCGCCGCGCAGCTCGGCGACCGTCTCGGGAAGGGTTTCGAAGCCGCCGTCGTGCTCGGCACCGGCTGGGACGATGCCGTGGCCGAGTTGGGCGACACCGAGGCGCAGATCTCCACAACCGACCTGGCGGGCTTCCCCGCTTCCCGCGTCGAGGGCCACGGCGGCACCGCCGCCGCGGTGGTGGCCGGCGACCGGCGGGTGCTCGTGTTCCGGGGGCGGGTTCATCTCTACGAGGGGAACTCCGCTGCGGCCGTCACCCACGGCATGCGAACGGCGGCGGCCGCCGGCTGCGGCGTGGCGGTGCTGACGAACGCTGCCGGGGGGTTGCGAGCGCACTACCGCGTCGGCGGGCCGGTGCTGATCTCCGACCACGTGAACCTCACGGGCGAGTCACCGGTGGCGGGGACCGAGTGGGGCACGGACCGCTTCGTCAATCTCGTCGACGCCTACTCGCCTCGCCTGCGCGCCCTCGCCGCCGACGTCGACCCCGAGGTGCCCGAGGGCGTCTATGCGGGCTTGCGCGGCCCCCATTTCGAGACCCCTGCCGAGATCGAGATGCTGCGCCTCCTGGGGGCCGATCTGGTGGGCATGTCCACGGTGCTGGAGGCCATCGCAGCGCGCCATTGCGGTCTCGAGGTGCTCGGCGTGTCGCTCGTGACCAACCTGGCCGCCGGGATGACCGACGAGGGTCCCAGCCATACCGAAGTGCTCGAAGCGGGTGCCGCCTCGGGCGCGCGGGTGGGCCGGCTGCTGCGCGGCGTGATCGACCGTCTCTGACACGTGATCCGGCCGGCGCGAGCGGTGGTCGTGTGACCTTCCCGTACGGTTTGCGATGCTGTGCGCCACCGCTGCGTGCCTCCGATCCCCTGATGTACCCATGAGTGAGGCGGCCGCATTGCGGGCTCCCAGCCGGCATGGATTCCGGCTTCCGCCGGAATGACGGCATGAGTGAGGAGGCCGCCTTGCAGGCCGCCGCGGAAGCCTGGCTGGCGGCCGATCCCGATCCGGTGACCCGCGCCGGGTTGGAATCCCTACTGGCCTCGGCCGGCTCCGACGCCGGGGCGGCGGAGGCCTTGCGCCACCTGTTCGACGGGCGGCTGCGGTTCGGGACCGCCGGCCTGCGGGCCCCCCTGGGGGCGGGCCCGGCGCGGATGAACCGCGTGGTGGTTCGCTCCGCCACCGCCGCGGTCACGGCCACCCTGCCGGCGGGCGCGCGGGTGGTGGTCGGCCACGATGCGCGGCGGAACTCCGACGTCTTCGCGGCCGACGCGGCGGCGCTCGTGGCGTCCACCGGGGGTGAGGCGCTGTTCCTGGGGCAGGTGCCCACACCAGTGGCGGCGCACGCCGTTGTGGATCGTGCGGCGGACGCGGGCATCGTGATCACGGCCAGCCACAACCCGCCCGGCGACAACGGCTACAAGCTCTACGACGCCGGCGGGGTGCAGATCGTGCCGCCCGCAGACGCCGCCGTGGAAGCGCACATGGCGGCGGCCGCTCTCCCGCCGCGGCGGTTGCCGGAGCCATCCGACGGTGGATCGGTCGCTGACGTCGGGCCGGAGGCCGTCGAGCGCTACCTGGCGCAGATTGCCCGCCGCCTGCGGCAGCCCACGCCGGCGGGCGAGCCGCTGCGCGTGGTGTACACGCCGCTGCACGGGGTGGGCGCGCAAGTGCTCCTGGCGCTGTTCGAGCGGCTGGGCCTACCGGCCCCGGCGATCGTCGCCTCGCAAGCCCAGCCGGACGGAGACTTCCCGACCGTGACCTTCCCGAACCCCGAGGAGCCCGGCGCGCTCGACGCCGCCTTCGCCCTGGCCGGCGACGTGCAGGCCGACCTCGTGCTCGCCAACGACCCCGACGCCGACCGCCTCGCCGTCGCCGTACCCGTTGGCGGTGGCTGGCGAAGGCTGACCGGAGACGAACTCGGTGCGCTGCTGGCCGACTGCCTGCTGCGCCGCCGCGCCGCCGCAGGTGCGGACGAGCCCGTCCTGGTGGCCAGCACCGTGGTCTCGTCGCAGATGCTCGGGGCGATGGCGACCCATGCCGGGGTCGCCCACGCCGCGACGCTCACCGGCTTCAAGTGGATCGCCCGGGCCGCCGACGGGCGACCCGAGCGGTTGCTGTTCGGCTACGAGGAGGCGCTGGGCTACGCCGTCTGCGACGAGGTGCGCGACAAGGACGGCATCAGCGCTGCCGCCCTGGCGGTGCAACTGGCGGGCGAACTGCAGGCCGGGGGCTCGTCGCTGCTCGAGCGCCTCGACGAGATCCACCGCCGCCACGGCGTGCACGCCACCGGCCAGGTCACCCTGCGGCTCTCACCCGTTGAGGCAGCAGCGGCCACGCGTCGCCTCCGCGCACAGGTGCCCGGAGAGATTGCAGGGCACTCCGTCGCCGAGGTGGTGGACTACTCCCGACCGGAGGGTTCGCTGCCGCCCACCGACATGCTGGCCTTCAGGCTGACGCGAGGCGATCGGGTGATCGTCCGCCCGAGTGGCACCGAACCCAAGCTCAAGGTGTATCTCGAGACGGTTGAGGAGGTGCGCGGCGAGGATCTCGGTGCTGCACGGCGCCGTGCTCAGGACCGCCTCGCTCGGATCGCCGGAGCGGTCCGACCGCTTGTGACCTTCTGACCATCACACCGCCGGCGCGTCGCCCGTCGGGTCGCCGAGCGATTCGACGGCGGCCTCCCAGCGGGCGAGCAGGGTGGCGGCCCGTTCGACGGCCGCCTCGTGGGCCGCGGTGAGGGCGCGGACCTCCTCGGGTCGGCTGTAGAGCTCCGGATCGCCGAGCTGCTGCAGGAGTTCGGCAACCTCTGCGTCGGCGATCTCCCAGTCACGCTCCAGCCGGGTGATGCGGCGCTGCGGTATCTCGGCCTCCCGCCGCCGGCGGGCGTTGCCCTTCGCTTTCTCGCTGCGGGTGTTGTCGGCGCGGTTGCCGGGAGGAGCGGCCCCGACAGAGGTGGGAGGGCCGGCGAGCCGCGACTCGTCCACGCCGAGGTGCCAGGTGGCGGTTCCGTCGCGCACGTCGATGAGGGCGTCGGCGGTGGAGCGGATGAGGTGGCGGTCGTGGGTGACCAGGAGCACCGTGCCGGGGTAGGCGGTCAGGGCGTCCTCCAGAACGTCGCAACTCGGAAGGTCGAGATGGTTGGTGGGCTCGTCGAGGACGATGAGGTTGACGGGCTCGGTCATCGTGCGGGCCAGCGCCAGGCGGGTGCGCTCCCCACCCGACAACTCACCGACGCGCCGGTCGGCGGCGTCGCCACCGAATCCGAAGGCGCCGAGGATGGAGCGGGCGTTGCGCTTGCCGAAGTCGATGCCGTCGGAGAAGACCTCGATGGCCCGCCTGGACTCGTCGAGTTCGTCGGCCTGGTGCTGCTCGAAGGCGGCAACCTTCACGTTCGTGCCCAGGTGCGCCTGGCCCGCGCTGGGAGCCAGCTCGCCGAGCACGAGGCGCAGCAGCGTGGTCTTGCCCGCGCCGTTCGGGCCGACGAGGGCGACCGTCCGGCCCCGTTCCACCGCCAGGGACACGCCCGAGATGACCGGTTCGGGGTCGTCGTCGTAGCCCACGGTGGCGTCGGTGAGTTCGATCACGACCCGGGGTGACCGGGGCGGCTCCGCGAAGGCGAACCGGGCGACGAGGTCACTGCGGGTCGGTGTGGCGATGCGGTCCAGCTTCTCGAGCGTCTTGATGCGGCTCTGCACCTGCCGGGCCTTGGTGGCCTTGTAGCGGAACCGTTCGATGAAGCGCTCCACCCGGGCCACCTCGCGTGCCTGGCGAGTGGCGGCCGCCTCGACGCGGGCCAGGCGCTCCTCCCGGGCGACGACGAACTCGGCGAACCCTCCGACGTAGGCCGTGGCGGTCCCTGCGGCCAACTCGACCACGCGGTCGGCGACGGCGTCGATGAAGTCACGATCGTGGCTCACGAAGAGCAGCGCGCCCGGCCAGGTGACGAGGCGTTGCTCCAGCCAGGCCGTCGAGTCGATGTCGAGGTGGTTGGTGGGCTCGTCGAGGATCAGGACGTCGGGCCGGGCGACCAGCAGCCGGGCGAGGGCCACCCGCATTCGCCAACCCCCCGAGAGTTCCCGCACGGGACGCCGGGCGTCGGAGGGGGCGAATCCCAGCCCGGCCAGCACCTTGTTGACCTCGGACTCCAGGGCGTATCCCCCGAGTTGCTCGAATCGAGCCTGCGCCTCGCCGTAGCGGGCCACGGCGGCGTCGTGATCCTCCCCCGGCGCCGCCAGCCGGCGCTCGAGGTCGGCGAGCTGCCCGGCGAGGCGGGCGACAGGTCCGGCGCCGGCCAGGACCTGCTCGAAGACGGTCCCGTCCGACGATGTGCCGAGGTCCTGTGGCAGGTAGCCGATCTCGGTGTCGCGGGGCCGGATGACGGTGCCCTCGTCGGGTTCGCCGAGGCCGACGAGGATCTCCAGGAGAGTCGTCTTGCCCGTGCCGTTGCTGCCGACCAGCGCCACACGCCGCCCGGCGGCGAGCTGCAGGGAGACGTCGGCGAACAGGCGCCGGATGCCGAAGGACTTAGACAGGCCCGAAGCGGTGAGCACCGTTGCAGGCTAGGGACGGCTCCGAGGCTCAGTCGTTCTTGCCGAGAGTGGTGGCGGGGCTGGGGGTGTCTCCCTGCAGGGCGCGGCGGCGGGCGAAGAGCTCCTCGGCGGCGGCTTGGGCGCGCTCGGCCACCTGGGCCACGTCGACGGAGATCACCTCGCTGCCGGCTACGAGGTGGCGCCCCTGGACCCACACGTCGCTGACGTCGCGGGCGGTGGCGCTGAACACCAGGTGTGCCGGGGCGTTGAAGTCCTCACCACCCAGTAGCGGGACGAAGTGCAGGCTTCGCAGGTCGACCAGCACGATGTCGGCGTCCTTGCCCTCCTCCAGCGTGCCCGTCACGTTGCCGAGCCCCAGCGCCTCGGCGCCCGAGCGGGTCGCCAGGTCCAGGACGTCCCAGGGGTCGCCGACGGTGGGATCCAGCGTGGCGACCTTCGCCAGCAGCGAGGCGAACTTCATCTCCTCCAGCATGTCGAGGTTGTTGTTCTCCTTCTCGCCGTCGGTTCCCAGCGCCACCGTGACGCCTTGGCTTCGGTAGAAGCCCACCCGGGCCGGACCCGAGGAGAGTTTCATGTTGGAGCACGGGCAGTGGGTGACCGCCGTGCCCGTCTCGGCCAGGATCCGCACCTCCCGGTCGTCGAGCCAGACACCGTGGGCGATGACCGTGGAGGGGCCCAGGATGCCCCGCTGGTAGAACTCCTCGATGGGGCGCCGGCCGAACTGCCGCAGGCACTCCTGCACCTCCCAGATGGACTCCGAGGAGTGCGTGTGGATGCCCGTGCCGAACTCGTCGGCCAGGGCGGCGGCGCCGCGGAACATGTCCGGCGAGCAGTAGAAGATGTGCTCGAGCCCCACCCAGGTGCGGACCCGCCCGCCGGCCGCGCTGAGATGGGTCTCCAGCAGGCGGCGGTTGGTCTCCAGCGTCTCGA
>JAGWAL010000002.1:0-7549 GCA_021296415.1 Acidimicrobiia bacterium
ACTGGACTCCCCCGGCGGACTTCGACCACCAACTCACCACCTGGTTCTTCCTGGCGCCGGCGCCGCAGGGCACCGTGCGGGTGGACGGCAGGGAGATCGCCGAGCACGTCTGGCTGACGCCCGCCGAGGCACTTCGCCGTCACGCGGCCTCCGATTACACGTGGTTCCTGCCCCCCACCTACGTGACCCTCCACAACCTCCAAGGATTCGCCACGGTCGCCGATGCCCTCGCCGCGGCACAGCGGTCAGAGCCCCACTTCTACGAGACTCGCCTGACAGTCACGTCGACCGGGGAGGAGGTAGCCCTGTGGCCGGGCGACGCGGGCTTCGAGACGTCCAATCCCGACATGCCCGGCCCCCGCCATCGGCTCTGGGCCACCCCCGGCCGGCCCTGGTCCCTGGAACGCAGCAGCGTCAGCGGTCTCACCTAGCATCCCGGCCATGAGCGCAGCGGCTGCCGACCTCACCGGCCTGACCGCCGACGAGGTGACGCAGCGCGTTGCCGACGGGCGCGTCAACGACGTGCCGGACGCCCCGGTGCGGACTCTCGGCGAGATCATCCGGGCGAACGTGTTCACGCCGGTCAACGCCATCCTGCTGAGTCTGCTGGTGCTGATCCTGGTTGCCGATGCGCCCGGCGACGCTCTCTTCGTCGGCGTGGTCGTGTCCAACAGCATCATCGGCATCGTCCAGGAACTACGGGCGCGCCGCGAACTGCGGCGCCTCGCCGTGCTGTCGGAACCTCGGGCCCGGGTGCGGCGCGATGGCGAGTCGCACGAGATCGACGTCGGCGGTGTCGTGGCCGACGACCTGCTGGAGCTCGCATCCGGCGACCAGGTCGTGGTGGACGGCGAGGTGCTGGCGGGGGTGGGCCTGGAGGTGGACGAATCGCTGCTGACCGGCGAATCCGACGCGGTGGCGAAGCCGCCCGGCGAGCGGGTCATGTCCGGCAGCTTCGTGGCTGCCGGCAGCGGCGTCTACCGGGCCGACGGCATCGGCGCCGCCTCCTACGCAGCCGCATTGAGCGAGGAGGCCCGGCGGTTCGCCCTGGTGGACTCCGAGTTGCGGCGCGGCGTGAACCAGATCCTGCGGGTGCTGGTCTGGCTGATCCCCCCGGCCAGCGCGCTACTGCTGTGGCGCCTCCTGGGCGCCGAGGATCTCTGGCAGGAGGCGCTCCGAGGGACCGTGGGAGCCGCCGTGGCGATGGTTCCCGACGGGCTGGTGCTGCTCACCTCGCTGGCGTTCGTGGCCGGCGTGATCGCCCTCGCCCGGCGCCGCGCCCTGGCCAAGGAACTCGCGGCGGTGGAATTGCTGGCCCGCGTCGACACCCTGTGCCTGGACAAGACGGGCACGATCACGACCGGGGAGATCTCCTTCGAGTCGGTGCAGCCGATGGGCGGCTGGGACGCCGCGGCTGTCACGGACGCCCTCGGGGCGATGGCGGCCGCCGACCCGAGCCCCAACCCCACGACCGCGGCGATCGCCGCGGCGTGCCCCGCCCCAGGCGGCTGGCAGGTCGTGGATGTGGAGCCCTTCTCCTCCGCCCGCAAGTGGGCGTCGGTGGCGTTCGCCGAGCAGGGACTGTTCTACATCGGCGCGCCCGACATGCTGCTGGCGCCAGGGGACGGCGAGGCGCGGGATTGCGTCCAGGGCTGGGCCGCCGCGGGCCGGCGCGTCCTGCTGCTCAGCCAGGCGGATGGGGGTGCAGTGGCGGCCGGCGGCGACGGGCTCGCACCGGACCGGCACGCCGTGGCCGTGGTGGTCCTCGGCGACACGATCCGCCACGACGCCCCCGAGATCCTGGCCTACTTCCGCGATCAGGGCGTCGACCTGAAGGTCATCTCCGGCGACAACGCAGCGACAGTGTCGGCGGTCGCCCAGCGGGCCGGCGTGCCGGGCGCCGAGGCGTATGTCGACGCCCGCCAACTGCCGACCGACGCGGCCGAGTTGGGCGCGGCCATGGAGAGCACCGCCGTGTTCGGGCGGGTCACACCGCACCAGAAGCGCGCCATGGTGGGAGCCCTGCAGGCAGGCGGGCGGACCGTCGCCATGACCGGCGACGGCGTGAACGACGTGCTGGCGCTGAAGGACGCCGACATGGGGATCGCCATGGGCTCGGGCAGCGCGGCGAGCCGGGCGGTCGCGGAACTGGTGATCCTGGATGACTCGTTCGCCACGCTGCCCCGCGTCGTGGACGAGGGGCGCAAGGTCATCAACAACGTGGAACGGGTCTCGAACCTTTTCATCGCCAAGGCCGCCTACGCATTGCTGATCACCGCCGCCATTGGGATCATGGGGGTGTCGTTCCCGTTCCTGCCCCGGCACCTCACGCTGATCGGAACCTTCAGCATCGGCGTGCCGGGGATCTTCCTGGCCCTTGCGCCCAGCACCGAACTCGTGCGGCCGGGCTTCCTGCGGCGGATACTGCGGTTCTCCGTGCCGGCCGGGGCGGTGGCAGCGGCCTGCACGATGGTGGTCTACGAGGTCGCCCGCCGAGCCACCGAGACGACGCTCATCGAGGCGCGCACGGTGGCCACCATGACACTCCTGGGTCTGGGCCTCGTCATCCTCGTTGTCACGAGTCGACCCCTCCGGCCCTGGAAGATCGTGCTGGCGGGGGTGATGGCACTGCTCTACGTGGTGGTGATGGCCGCCGGCGGGTTGCGCGACTACTTCGAACTGGATCTGCCGGCGGCCTGGCTGTGGGGTCCGGTGTGCGCTGCGGTCGTCGTGGGGGGTGCCGCCATCGCCGCCCTGCCCCGGTTCGTCCACAGCCCCCGCTGGTTCGCGTACCGCCGATCACGTGGCACCGGTCTCGACGGGGAGCAGGTCGATTCCGAACCGGTCGGCGCCCGATCCGCAGTCCCGCGGCCCGGGTCGAGAACCGGTGACAGCGCCAGCGGCTCATCGCAATCCCAACACGACCCAGCCACCGCAGGCCCGCCGGCCGGCTCGGGAACCGGTGAGGGCACCTGAGCTTCTGGAGGTCACCCGTGCAGCATCCCGTTCTCGCCGCGACCGGTTCCGCCGGCATGGTCTGCTCCATCGACCGGCGCGCCTCTGTGGCCGGCTCCCGCATGCTCGCCGGCGGCGGCAACGCCGTGGACGCGGCGGTTGCGACGGCCGCGGTGCTCGCCGTTGTGGCGCCGAACACCTGCGGCATGGGCGGCGACATGTTCGCCCTCGTCGGGACGGGCAACGGTCCCCCACTGTGCCTGAACGCCTCGGGCCGGGCGCCCTCGGGAGCCTCCGCAGAGCGCCTGCGCGCCGAGGGTCACCGGCAGATGCCCCGTCTGCGCCATCCGGCCGCGGTCACCGTTCCGGGCTGCGTGGACGGCTGGCTGGCTCTGCACGATCGCTTCGGGGCGATGAATTTGCCCGAGGTGTTCGGCGCGGCGCACGCCTACGCCGCCGACGGGTTCGCCGCCTCCGGCGAACTGGCTGCGGCGGCCGGCGATGTAGCCGGCTCCGACGGCAACACCGACATCCCGGGCGACCTGCGCGCCGGCGACGTGGTGCGACGGCCCGGCTCGGCGCGGGCGCTGGAGGCGGTTGCCACCGGCGGCCGAGACGCCTTCTACGGCGGCGAGTTCGGCGATGGCCTGCTGGGGCTCGCCGACGGGCTCTTCAGCCCCGAGGACCTGGCCGCGCCGCAGGCGGACTGGGTCGAGGCGACCACCGTCGAGGCCTGGGGGCACCGACTCTGGACCGTGCCGCCCAACTCGCAGGGTTACCTGATCCTGGCCGCAGCCGCCCTGGCACAGGGACTCGACCTTCCCACCGACCCGAGCGATCCCGACTGGGCGCACTGGCTGATCGAGGCTGCCCGGGCGGTGGGTTCGTTCCGGCCCGGCGAGTTGTCCGACACGGCCGACCCAGACGAGTTGCTGGACCCCGCGCGGATCGAGGCGTCACGCCGGCGCGTGCTGGCGGGTGACACTCCGGTCACCCCGCCGACCGGTGGCGGCGACACGACCTATCTCTGTACCGCGGACGCGCAGTTGACCGTCTCGCTCATCCAGTCCAACGCCATGGGCTTCGGATCATTGCTGGTCTCCGGCGACACCGGCATCTTCCTGCACAACCGGGGGCTGGGCTTCAGCCTCGACCCGACGCACCCAGCCTGCTACGCCCCCGGCCGCCGGCCTCCGCACACCCTCAGCCCCGCCCTTGTCACGACCCTGGACGGCCGAAACCGGGCGGTGCTGGGGACGATGGGCGGTGACGCCCAGCCGCAGGTGGTGCTGCAGATGCTGGCCCGGTTGCTGCACTGCGCCCAGCCGCCGGCCGAGATCTTGGGAGCCGGCCGCTGGGTGCTGCTGGGGCCCGACGCCTTCGCCACCTGGACGCCCGGATGGCTGCCGCCGGTGGCACTGGAGCCCAACGTGCCGGCCGCCTGGGCGGGCGGTCTGGCAGCCCGGGGCCACAACGTCGCCGGCCTCGACGAGAACCCGAAACTCTCGGGCCACGCCCACCTCATCGACGTGGGCTCCGACGGCACCCTCGCCGGCGCCGCCGAACCGCGCACCGCCCTGGCTGCAGCCGTCGGCATCTGAACCCCGCGTTCCGGCGGTCCCGTAGCATCGGCTGATGCGCCGGATGGATCTCGCCAGGATCCCGCCGGAGCCTCTGTTCATCCTGGGCTCGACGTCGCAGTTCGTCGGGCAGGCGCTGGCTGTGAACCTTTTCGACGACCTGACACCCGGTGGCACGGCGCTGCTTCGGGTCCTCGGGGCGGCGCTCATGATCGTGGCGCTGCGGCGCTCCTGGCGGCGGCACTGGACGGCCGCCGAGCTGCGCTGGGCGTCGGTCTTCGGCATCGTGCTGGCCGCCATGAACCTGTCGATCTACTACTCCGTGGAGTTGGTGCCCCTCGGCAACGCCGTGTCCATCGAGTTCCTCGGCCCCGTCGCCGTGGCCGCATTCGGCACCCGGACGCTGCGTTCGACCGCCGCGCTGCTGCTGGCCACCGCGGGGGTGGTGGTGCTGGCGGGCGTGGAGACCGGCGGCACGCTGAGAGGCGTCTGGTTCGCGCTACTGGCCGGCGCCTTCTGGGCGGGCTACATCGTGCTGGGCCACAAAGTCGCCCGGGGAGCGGCCTGGGTGGACGGGCTCGGCGTGGGCATGTTCGTGGGCGCCCTGGTCATCAGCCCGTTCGGCATCCCCCACGTGCCGACCGCGGTGAGGGAGCCGGCCCTGCTGGGCATGGGCCTCCTGGTCGGGCTGCTCTCGAACGTGGTCCCCTACGGCCTGGACCAGTGGGTGATGCGGCGGATCGACCAACACCGCTTCGCGCTCTTGCAGGCGCTGGCGCCCGTGACGGCCGCGGTGGTCGGGTTCCTCCTGCTCTCCCAGGCGCCGAGCCCAAGAGAGATGATCGGCATCGGCCTCGTCGTCGTCGCGATCGTGCTCAGCCGCTCGGGCCGGAGCACGCCCACCACCGCGGCTGCCTGATGTCGCGGCCCCTGTGCTCAGCGGAACCGTCGCCCGATGGCGGCGCGGGAACCGCTGCGAGTCAGAGCTTGATGACGACGGTTCCCGCTGCCTTGTCGTGCCATCCCTGACGTGTCTTGTCCCACAGGAGCGAGAGGTAGACAAGCCACGACAAAAACCACCCGGCGTAGGGAATCAGGACAAGCGCGCTNATCGCCTTTCCCCAGCCCGGCACCGAGCCGTTGTCGGCCCGCACGACCTTGATTCCTGTGGCCATTTTCCCCAGGGTCTGCCCCCGTAGAGCGACCAGCGTGACCTCATAGAGCAAACTGATCACGAACGCGATCAGTGCTATTAGGAACACAACCAAGAGGACCGCGGCGCCCTGGTCCGCTCCGCCGTCGGGATCGTCACCGATGATGCTGACAGCCGAAGCCACGGCGACGACTGCCAGAATGACAATGATCACACCGAAAATTATCCAGTCGATCAGTCTGGCCCCCAGCCGGCGGCCGGGACTGGCGAGTTCGACACGATCGCCGGTGCCGAGGGTGGCCCAACCGACCATTGCCGTCGGGGCCATTTCGTGCGCTCCCGGTGGCGGCGGCTGTGCCGGCCAATCCGACTCGGGCCCGGGCGGAGGCATCGCAGACATGGACAACTCCCACATGCGACAACGTGGTCAAGGGCGAGACTAACAGAGGTAGAGCGGGCTCTCCCTCACGCTCCCAGCGCGCCGGCATCCCGGATCATCACATCGGGATGCCCGATCGGACCGGCGTTCTGGCCCTGGGTCTGCGCCCGTCGAATACCATCGTCGCCGGTGCCGCTATGCGGAGACCCACCGGCGCAAGACTGCGAGGGCCACATCATGCCGACCGTCACCGGCGGCGCCCGACCCGAGGAGGCGCCATGAGGATCACCGGCGTCGAGACCGTGCTCTACGAGTACGAGTTGTCGCGGCCGATCGGCGACGTGAACATCCCCGACGGGATCCGGCGCCGCGCCGACCTTGCGGTGTTCGTCCGCACCGACGAGGGCATCGACGGCGTCGCCGTCGCCAGCCGGCTCGGCGCCAGCGCCATCCCGATGCTGTCGGGGGCTGTGATCGGCGAGGATCCTCTCGGCCATCGGGGCTTGTGGGAGCGGATGATCAGCGCCTCGTGCAAGCCGGGCAACGAGGGGGCAACCGCCATTGGGATCGCGGCGATCGACAACGCCCTGCGGGATCTACGAGCCAAGATCACCGGGGTCCCGCTTTGGCGGTTCTTCGGCGCGCTCGAGCCCCGCGTCCCGGCCTACGCCAGCGGACTGGACGGCCCGCTCGGCGACGCTGAGCTGCGCGCCTACTACGAGTCCATGGCCGCCCGAGGCGTGCGGGCCGGCAAGCTGAAAGTGGGCTTCGGAGCCGAGACTGACCGCCGCCGGCTCGCCATCATGCACGAGGCGCTCGGCGGCTCGGCCGTCGGGCCGACGCTGCTGGTGGACGCCAACGAGTTCTGGTCACCCAAGCAGGCGGTGCGGGCGATGCGCGCCCTCGAGCGCGAGGAGCCGGTGATCCGCACCGACCTGGACGGGCTGCGCGACGTGTCGAGGGCAATCGGCGCGGCCGTGGCGACCGGCGAGAACCTCAAGGACATCCACCTGTTCGCCGCCCTATTGCGCCACGGCGCGGCCGACGTGATTCAGGTGAACCCCAACATGGCGGGGCTCACCACCTGCCTGCGCGCCGCCGAGTTGGCGCAGGCCTTCGACAGGCCGGTGTCTCTGATGAACTCCGCTGGCCGCTACGGCGCTCACCTGGCGGCGGCGCTCCCGCACCACACCATGATGGAGGTCCTCGAGGCCGGGCGCGACGCCACGTTCACGTTCGACTCGACGATCACCGACGGCTGGATCGTGCTGGGAGAGAACCCGGGCGCCGGCATCATATTCGACCCCGAGGCGCTCGAACGCCACCGGGTGGACCACCCCGATGCGCTCAACGCCCGCCTCGCCGCCGGCCGCCACCCCCGTGCCGGCGTCAGAGAACACCCGGACGAGTAGCCGTCGCCGGGATCCGGCGCCGCGGCCGCAGGGACATGGGGCTTCGCGGCCACCTGCTCGACCACGACCG
>JAGWAL010000002.1:7815-51456 GCA_021296415.1 Acidimicrobiia bacterium
GGAGCAGCCAGGTAGTTGAAGGTCTCGCGCCCGGTGGAGCCGGTGAGGACGCCGGAGTTGTAGACGCCTCCCGCCACGAGGTGCACGCCCCGGGCCTTAGCGGCACCGAACAACCCCTCGTCGGCCTCGCGGTCCAGCAGCGTGTAGCGGCCCGCGATCAGCACGGCGTCGATATCGGTCTCGGTCACGAAGCGGGTCGGCAACCCGGGCCGGTTCATGCCCACGCCGATGGCGCCGACCGCGCCCTCGGCGCGCAGCTGCTCCAGCGCCGGGTAGGCCTCGGCGAGCGCCTGGCGGGGGTGGTCGTCGGGGTCGTGGATGAACGCCACGTCCACGTAGCTGCAGTCCATCCGCTCGAAGCTGGCCTCGAGTGAGCGCCGCACGCCGTCGGCGGAGAAGTCGAAGGTCGCCGTGCCGCAGTCGCCGGCGAACAGGTCGCCCGGAGGGCGCGGCGCCTCGGGGTCGATGATTCGGCCCACCTTCGTGGAGACCTTGACGTCGGCGTCGCAGCCCTTCAATGCCCGGCCCAGCCGCCGCTCCGCCAAGCCGTAGCCGTACAGGGGGGCCGTGTCGAAGTACCGGTAGCCGACCTCGAGAGCGGCCTCGATGGCGGCAGCGGCGGCGTCCTCGCTCACCGGCGTCCGGAAGCCGCCGAGGGGCGCCGTACCGAACCCGATGGCCGGCAGCAAACCCTCCCTGTACACGCTGGCCGATCCTACGAGGCGCCGGCGGCGGTGACCGGGTGCCGCCGTGACGACCACCCGGCGGATCCTTGAGCTGCCCGGTCGCGGCGTGGCGGGGCGTTCCGTACACCCCGGCGAATGCCGCGGATCCTCCGGGCTGCCCAGTCGCGGCGCGCGCGGCGCAGGCCCGCCGCACTCCCCGGCACGCCGGTTGAATGCCGCGGGTCTTCCGAACTGCTCGGTCGTGGCATGGCCGGGCCCTCCGCACTCTCCGGCGCGACCGTTGAATACCATCGCCCCGGGTTCCACCGAGTAGGGATCCGCCGGCGCAAGACTGCGAGGACACTCCATGCCAACTGTCACCGACGCCACCGTCATCGACCTGCGCTTCCCGACCAGCAGGAACCTCGACGGGTCCGACGCCATGAACCCCGACCCCGACTACTCGGCGGCCTACCTGCACCTGGGCACCTCGGAGCCGGAGTTCGCCGGTCACGGCTTCGTGTTCACGATCGGGCGCGGCAACGACATCCAGGCGGCGGCCGTCGAGGCCGTGGCCCAGCGCCTCGTCGGGCGCGACGTCGACGGGCTCGTCGAGGACCCGGCCGCCCTCAACCGGGAACTCGCCTGGGACAGCCAACTGCGCTGGCTGGGGCCCGACAAGGGCGTGATGCACATGGCCATCGGCGCAGTGATGAGCGCCACCTGGGACTTGCGGGCACGCCGGGAGGATCGGCCACTGTGGTCCACCCTGGCGGCGCTGGAGCCCTCTGAGCTCGTGGCGCTCGTGGACTGGACCTACATCGCCGACTTCTTGGACCCCGGCCGGGCGCGGGAGATCCTGGAGGAGCGCCGGCCCCTCCGGGACGGCCGGATCGCCGAGTTGCGGCGCGGCGGCCTGGCCGCCTACACCACCAGCCCCGGCTGGCTGGGCTACAGCGTGCGGCTGTGCCGGGAAGCGGTCGCGGACGGGTTCACGACCATCAAGCTGAAGGTGGGCGCCGACACCGCCGACGACCGCCGGCGCCTCGGGCTGGCACGGGAGGCGGTGGGGCCGGACGTGGCACTGGCCGTCGACGCCAACCAGCACTGGAGCGTGCCGGAGGCCATCGCCGCCATCGGTGAACTGCGTGACTTCGACCTGCGCTGGGTGGAGGAGCCCACGCACCCCGACGACGTCGTCGGTCACGCCACCATCGCCACCGCCGTGCGGCCGGTTCCCATCGCCACCGGCGAGATGCTGGCCAGCCCCACCCTCGCTAAGCAGCTGCTGCAGCTCGGCGGGGTGCAGATCCTGCAGATCGACGCCACCCGCATGGGCGGGCCACACGACCTGCTGGCCTCGATCCTCATGGCCGCGGGAGCCGGAGTGGAAGTGATCCCCCACGCCGGCGGTGTGGGCCTGTGCGAGGCGGTCCAGCACTACGCATTCTTCAACGCGGTCTGCGTGGCCGCCGACACCCGAGACCTGTCCCTGGAGTACGTCGCCCACCTGCACGAGCACCTCACCGACCCCGTGGAGGTCACGAACGGCCGCTACCGGCTGCCTGGCCGGCCCGGCGCCAGCACGCAGTTCCAGCCCGGCACCGAGCTGACCTTCGGCTACCCCGACGGCAGCGAGTGGCGGGAGTAAGTCGCGGAAGCCGGCCTGTGAGGGCTCGACCGGATCGCCACGCGAACGAACAGCGGCTCTCCGGGGCGACCTGATTCGCCGAGCCCTGATGCTCCTATTGGTGTCACACCCCCCACCTAGGCTCCCCCGCAGGAGGTGCCGATGGAAATCGCACTCATCGTCGTCGCACTCGTGGCACTCGCCATGGCCCTCGTCCTGGTGCGTGTCAGCCGCCAACGGGACGCGGTCGCCCGCCAAAGGGACGAAGCAGCCCGCGAGCGGGACGAGGCCAACCGCCAGCTCGGTGACCTCCGAGTCGAGCACGAAGCCCGCGCCGCGGAGATCGCGAAGGCCCGACAGAATCTCGACACGTACTTCAAGGGCATGGCCGCCGAGGTGCTCCAGGCCAACAGCCAGGCCTTCCTGCAGCAGGCGAAGGAGCAACTCGCCGGTCAGTCCAAGCTGAGCGAAGCGGACCTCGAGAAGCGCCAGCAGGCGATCGACTCGCTGATCATGGCCAAGTTCGATCAACAGATCCGGGAGATCGAGAAGGAGCGAGTGGGCGCCTACAAGGGTCTCAGGACCGAAGTGGGCCTGTTGCGAGAGGTCACGGGAAACCTCGGCCAAGCCCTCCGGTCCTCGCAGATGCGCGGCCACTGGGGCGAGCAGCAACTCCGAAACGTGCTCGAACTGGCCGGCATGAGCGAGCGCATCGACTTCTTCGAGCAACTCACCGTCGGCAGCGGCGACAACACCGGTCGACCCGATGCGGTCGTCCGGGTCCCCGGCGGCGCCCAGGTCGTCATCGACGCCAAGACCCCCCTGGACTCCTATCTCGAAGCCCATAACACCAGCGACGATCAGCGCCGGCAGCAAGAACTGCTGCAGGCGCACGCAGGTTCACTCCTCGGTCATGCCCGGACGCTGGGCGGCCGCAACTACGACGCTGCCGTCGACGGCTCCCCGGACTTCGTGGTCATGTTCGTGCCAGCGGATCCGATCCTCGACTCTGCGATGGACGTGCAGCCCACGCTCTGGCAGGACGCGTGGGAGAAACACCAGGTCCTCATCGCCACCCCCGGGCTGCTGCTGGCCTTCCTGAAGACGGTGGCACTGGCCTGGAAGGACGCACGGCAGATCGCCGACGCGAGCAAGGAACTGTACGACCGACTGCGTATCTTCCTCGACCATGTCGCCAAGATGGGCCGCGGCTTGGAGCAGGCCGTGAACTCCTACAACGCCGGCATCGGCTCCCTGGACAGCCGCGTCCTGCCTCAGGCCCGCCGGCTGGAGGAGTTGGATGCGGCAACCGCCAAGAAAATCGCCGCTCCGATCCCCGTGGAGGGAGTCGTCCGGCACCTCTCAGCGCCCGAACTGACCGAGGCGGCTGGAGATCCCGACGGGCAGAACACCTAGGCGCCGGTTGGTCCAGCTCACAGGTTGCTCGCCAACCGAACTGTCAACGTGCCGCAAGACCGATCCGGCGGCAACCGCATCACCCGGCGGACAAATCCGACACCAGACGCTGGACGATTGCTGCATCAGCGGACACATGGCTTCGGCATCATCGCCGCCACCGCACACCTCTGCTGCGATCGCCGGCGCTCGATGTGTCGACACGCGCAGAGGCCCCGGGACTGCGATCCGCAGCCGATCCGGGGCGCACTTCCGATGGGGGCCTCGCGGCCAGGTCACCGTCCTCCCGCAGAATCGGTGCTCGAGCCGGACGATGCAATCGCCGACGGCCGGTCCCGCCCGCTCAGTCCCCCGCGGCGCCGGCGGCTGCCGCCGGGCTGAGGAGGCGGTAGCCCTCGTGGGCGTCCAGACCCGCGAACGGGAGCACGTGCAGCGCCGGCGTTGTGACGCCGTTGGCGACGTAGTGGGCGATCTGGGCGCGGCACTCAGCGGGTGTTCCGTTGATCATGATGTCGTCCACCAACTCGTCGGGGATCTGCTGCAGAGAGCCCGCCCGGTCCCTGCTGTCCCAGCGCTCCCAGAAGGGCGTGAGCATCGCCTCGCGCCCCAGCCACACGTGGAAGGCCCGGTAGACGGCCACCGAGAGGTAGCCGGCCAGCATCCGCTTCGCCTCGGGCAGGACCGCGGCACGATCGGGGTTCGGGCACACGAACAGGCGGGCCACGATCTCCGCATCAGCCGCGACCTCGCGCACGATCCCGGTGACCCGCGCCGCGTCGGTCGCCGAGAGCCAGTTGATGATGACGCCATCAGCTTCCCGGGCTGCCAGGCGCAGCATCTGCGGGCGGAGAGCAGCCAGCAGCAATGGAACCGGCGGGTCGGGCGGCTCTCCGACGGTGAGGCGGAATCCCTTCACCTCGAAGGTCTCGTAACTGGCAGTGACCTTCTCCCCCGCCAGCGCGGCCCGCAGGAAGCGCAACGTGTCACGAGCCCGGCGGTAGGGCTCGACGAACGGGACGCCGTTCCAGCGCTCCACGATGACGTCAGAGGAAGTCCCGATTCCCAGCGCGAACCGACCCGGCGCGGCCTGAGCCAGTGCCGCGGCGGACTGCGCCAGCGTGGCCGGACCCCGCGTGTAGATCGGAATGATGGCCGTACCGAGCCGGACATTGGGCTCCCAGGCCGCCGCCAGAGCCAGCGGGGTGAACCCGTCGACACCCGACGACTCGGCCGACCACAGGTCGGTGTAGCCCCACGACACCAGATCGCGGACCCGATCGCGCTGGTCACCCAGCGGTCCTCCCAGCGGCACCGAGACACCGAGGGGCTGCGCCGTCACGCAATCTCCCGCATCGGATTCACAGCCACTTGAAGACGAGGCCGTCGCACCGCTGGGCCCACTCCTCGGCGGTGATGGCGAAGCGCTCGTGGTCCTCCCAGCAGCCGTTGATCTCCAGGAAGCGCAGCGCCACACCCTCCGAGCGGAGGGCGAGCTTCTCCACCACGCGCCGGCTGCGCTCGTTCCGCGGCACGATGGCGATCTCCACCCGGTGCATCGCCAGTTCCTCGAAGGCGAATCTCAGGCCGGCGACCACCGCCTCGGGGATGTAGCCGTTGCCGGCATGACGCTTGTCGATCCAGTAGCCGATGTTGCACGACTGGAACGGACCCCTGGTGACGCCGGCGATGTTCATCTCGCCGACGAGTGCGCTGTCCACGAACACGCCGAAGCCGTAGCCGGTTCCGAGTTGACGCTCCCTATCGCGGGCGCCGCACCGCGCCGCGAACGCGGCTCGGGTCACGTCGGGGTCGGGCTGGCCGGCGGGCTTGGCAGGCTCCCAGCGCGTCAACCAGGCGCCGTTGTGTCCTCGCACCTCGCGCCACTGAGCGAAGTCGCTCGTAACCAGGGGTCGGAGACGCACTCGCCGGCCGGTCAGCACCGGCGGGGAATCGACTGAAGCGAGGACCCTGCGCATTCGTTCGGGCACCCTAGCCAGCATCGGCTTCCTCTCGCTGACCCGCAGGCGCCAGGAGGCTCCGCGCCAGGCCGTCCAGCAGATCGGTTTCGGAGACTAGGCAGCTGTCGAAGGAGAAGAAGCGCATGATCTTCACCAGGATGCACATGCCGGCGACGATCACGTCGGCCCGGTCGGGGTGCAGGCCCGGGTTGGCGATGCGCTGAGCACGATCCTCGGTGGCCAGCGTCCGGAACACGTCCTCGGCGGCGGCTCGGGTCAACTCGAAGTGATGCACCCGATCAGCGTCGTAGGGATCGAGACCCATCTCGACGGCCGCGGCACTCGTCACGGTTCCGGCCACACCGATCAGGCACTCGGTTCGATGGACCTCGGGAATGGCGATGAGCACGTCGTCGAGGTGCGACTCGGTGACCGAGAGGCAGGCGTGCAGCTCCTCGGGTCGCGCCGGGTCGTGGTGGATGAACTGCTCGGTGAGGCGCACGCAACCCACGTCGACCGAGAGAGCCCCCTCGCAGCGGTCGGCGCCGAACCCGAACTCGGTGGAACCGCCGCCGATGTCGACGACGAGGAACGGGCCCCGGCTCGGGTCAAGCCCGGCGGTGGCACCGTCGAAACCCAGGCGAGCCTCGGTGTCGCCGTCGAGCAGTTCGGGACTGACGCCCAGCACGGTGGCAGCGGCGTCGAAGAACTCCTCGGCGTTGCGCGCATCTCGGGCCGCTGAGGTGGCCGTGGCCCGCACGGCCTCGACGCCGAGCCGATCCATGATCCGGCGGTAGTCCTCCAGCACGGCCAGCGTGCGCCCGATGGCTTCGCTGTTGAGACGCGCCGAGGCGTCCACACCCTGGCCGAGGCAGGTGACGATGGTTTGCCGATCGAGCGTCTCGATGCCGTCACGGCTCACGAGGAGGCGCGTGGAGTTCGTCCCGCAGTCCACTGCGGCCACGACGCGCCCGCCGCGCCCGCTCACGATGCCGGTGGCGCTGAGCCCGCTCCCGCGGCGAGAGCGGCGGCGCCGCCCCCTCCGGGTGAGTTGCCGCCGGAGGACTCGGCTGCGAGCTCCGCCGCCACCCAGGCTCCCACGGGGTCGGCCCCGCCGGCCAGGTACCAGGCATAGTGGGCGTGCAGGCACTTGACGCCCTGGCGGGTGCCGCCGACACCGCCGGTGGGGCGAGGCCCCTCGTGATCGTCGGGCACCGCGGCCTCCCGCTCGGCGGCATAGCGCGAGTGGGCGCTCTCCAAGGCGGCGGCATCGACGGCGGTCTCCGCCTCGCCGACACCCCCCTGTGATTCCAGCCGGCTGACGGCGAGCCGATCGGAAGCCGAGACGAGCCAGTAACGCGTCGGCATGGGGGTGCCGTCGACCAGCAGGGGATCGTTGCGGATCACCCGAGGACTCCCGTCGGCATGCCGCACCCACACCCGGAACCCACCCTGCGGCAGGCGTCCGAGGAGCTCGGCCACATCGGCCCAGTCCCGGAGTGAGATGCCATCCCCCCCGGCGGCCCACGGCTCCGCACCGAGTCGCGCGGCGGAGGGCGCCCGCTCGACGCCGCGGTCCTGGCGGCCGCCGCCGGCCAGGCCACCGGGGTCGCCCGTGGGCCCGGCTTCGTCCGCCCAGTCCCGCAGTGACGTTCCCCGGCTGCCTCCCGGCGCGGTCACCGAAGCGCCCCTCGTCGTGTCGCCGGCACTCGGAGCCGCTCAGCCGGCGGAATCGGCGTCGCCTGCTCCTACGCCGCGCCGCGCCGCCCGAACGACAACACCTTGACGATGCCGTCCACCAGCCGCTTAGCGAGGAGCCCGAGGGCCAGAATCGGAGCGATGATCGGAGCGAGGATGCGGAGCCTCGACGGCACGGCCTCAAGAAGGTCCACCGCCTCCGGCTCGGCAGGCTCCACCGCGGGAGCGGCCGCCTCGGCCTCGCCGGCCGAGTCACTATCGTCGCCGGCCTCGTCACCCTGGTCGTCCTCTGCAGACTCGCTGAGCATCTCCTCCAGGTTGTCGACGAACTTCCCCATCAGCTTGGCGCTCACGTCGCCGAGCACGCCCCGCCCGAACTGGGCGACCTTGCCGCTGATCTTGAGATCGATCGTGACCTCCACCTTGGTGCTGTTCTCGGAGGCGGCCTCCATGAGCGCCGTGATGTCGGCGGCGGCGTTCCCGGCGCCACGGGTGTCCCGCCCCTCGGCGCGGATCACGATCCGCAGGTCGTCCCGGTTCAACTCCACCATCGTGGCCTTGCCCCGGTACTCCGCCGAGATGGGACCCACCTTCACCTTCACCGCGCCGCGGAACTCGTCGCCCTCGACTTCGTCGAGGCGGGCGCCCGGCAGGCACGGGGCGATCAGCTCCGGGTTGGTGAGGACCTCCCACGCCCGGTCGACGCCAACACCCACTTCGAAATCGCTCTTCAGTTCCATCGGTAGGCCTCCTGTGACGTCGTGCTGCGTCTGTTCCGGGTCGTCGCGGCTCGATGACAATCGCTGCAACCGACCGAATCGTTGCGCAACGTTACCGCCGTTAGGTGTGTCGACACAGCCGGTCGGCCGGGGTCCAGCCGCCGTCGCCGGTGCGGGTCGGCAGCCGGCGACCGCTGGGCCGACCGCTTCGGAGCCGACGTGTGGATCCACGAGGCTGACGCCGACGCCGCGCCGTACGCCACGGTCATCCTCGATGGCGCCGAGCCCGTCGTCGTGGCGCCGGACGTGGAGGAGGCGAGGGTTGTGGCGGGCCGGGGGGCACTGGATCTCTCCGGTCAGGACGACTGGGTGCTGCAGGCCGACAACTCGGACCTGCTACCGCGGCTCCCGGATGCCGCGTTCCGGCTCATCTACGTCGATCCGCCGTTCAACAGCGGCAGGGGCCGGCGCCGTGGCGCAGCAACTGAACCGGCGCTTCGTCATGATCGACAACAATGACGAGGCCATCGCCGTCATGGCGCGCCGCCTCGGCACCACGGGTGTCCGCTCGCCGATGCCGAGCTGAGGCCGCTGCCCTCCAGCCGTCGGCAACGCCGATGCTCAGCGGTTGTGGCGGCGGAGATCCTCGAACGTGTCGATGTCGGCCGGGTCGCCCGGGCAGGCCACCTCCCGGACCATCTCCGGATGGCGGCGCATGAGTTGCCGGGCGCCCTCGTCGCCGTCGAGTGGGAGCAGCGGCCAGACGGTGGCGTCGAGTTTCACCGGCGGGCGCCTGCGAGCGCCGTAGACGGCGGTGACGATCGATCCCGGCGCCTCGGCGACGCGCCGCCAGGCCTCGGCTCCGGCAAAGGGCTGATCGGCAACGCCCACGACGATCGCCGCGTGACCGTCGATTTCGGCGGTGCGCACGCCGGCCTGCAGGGACCAGGCCTGCCCGCGGTCCCAGTCGTGGTTCATGACGATCGTGACGTCCGGCGGGAGCAGGTCGCTCAGGTCTTCCGCTCCGAGCACGACGTAGACGGCCTCCAGAGGTGCCTGGAGAGCGGCATCCACGGCCCATCGGACAAGGGGCCGGCCACGGACCTCGGTGCGCAGCTTGTGGACCGGCCCGGCGAACCGCGATCCCTCACCGGCGGCCAGCACGAGGCCGGCAGTCCCCCGGCCGGTCTCAGCCACGCGATCTGCTTCCGGGAGCGCGTCTCAGCGATGGATGGGGCCCGCGCTGTCGCGGAGCGACGGCGCCGCCCGGCCGGCGCGCACCGCGATGATCTCCGCCACGATGGACACCGCCGTCTCCTCGGGGGTGCGCCCACCGATGTCGAGGCCGATCGGCGCCATCAGCCGGGCCAGGCCCTCCTCGTCGACGCCGACCTCCCGCAGCCGCTCGACCCGCTTGGCGTGCGTGCGGCGGCTGCCCATGACCCCGATGTACCCCACGTCGGTGGCCAGGGAGCGCACGACGGCCGGAACGTCGAACTTCGTGTCGTGGGTGAGGATGCAGACGGCGTCCACGGGCCGGAGCCTCTCGCCGTAGGCGTCGAAGACCGCGTCGGGCCATTCCACCCTGATCTCGTCGGCCATCGGGAATCGCTTGGGGGTGGCGAACACCTTCCGGGCGTCGCACACCACCACCTTGTAGCCCAACACCTTCGCCACCCCCGCCAGGGACGCCGTGAAGTCCACGGCCCCGAAGATCAGCATCCGGGGCTGCGGTGCGAACGACTCCACGAACAGAGTGAGATCCTCCCTCCGCTGCTCGCCGCCGGCGCCGTAGTGGCGGACGCACGTCTGGCCGAGCTCCAACTCGCCGAGCACGTCGCGGGTCGCCACATCGTCGAGTTCAGGGCCGCCGAGGCTCCCGAGCGCCCCCCGGCCGGGGCGCACCAGCAGGCGGGCGCCCTTGCCGACACCGTCGATGACCGTGGCGAGCGCCACCGGCTCGTCGGCCCGCAGCGCCGCGGCCAGTGCCTCGTAGAGTGGCGCCGGATCAGCAGGCACGAGACCCCCTACCAGTCCAGCGGCTCGACGAAGAGGTGAATCGTGCCGCCGCAGGTCAGCCCGACGGCGAAGGCCTCGTCATCGCTGTAGCCGAAGCTCACCATGCGCCGATCGCCGGCTTCCAGCACGTCCAGCGCCTCGGCCACGACCGCCCCCTCGACACAGCCGCCCGACACCGAACCGGACACCTCGCCCGCCTCGTTGACCGCCATGGCCGCTCCCGGATCACGGGGACCCGATCCGTCCAGGTCGGTCACGCGCGCCACGGCGACCCGCAGACCCGCCGCCCGCCACCGGTCGATGTCGTCCAGCAACTCCTGCATCGATACCTCCTCGGGGTAACGGGTGCAGCGTAGGCCCGTCCGGCGCCGCGGCGACAGCCCGGGCGGATCACCGCAGGGAGCGCCGGAGCCGCCGAGCGGCACGCACGCGGCCCGGGAGCCCTTCAGGCGGCGACCCGGTCGGCGAGTTCCTCCAGTGACGCCAGCGAGTGGCCCTCCACGAACTCGTCCACGAACGGCAGCGCGGCCGCCATCCCCTGCGCCAGCGGGGCGTACCCGGGCGTGGCCTTGAGTGGGTTGACCCAGATCACCTTGTGCGCCACCCGGCTGAGCCGGCCCATGCTCTCGGTCATGGTCGTGGGTTCGCCCCGGTCCCAGCCGTCGGAGAGGATGACCACCACCGCGCCCCTGGCCATGCCGCGCACGCCCCAGAGGTCGCAGAACACGCCGATCGACTCGCCGAGGCGGGTGCCGCCCGACCAGTCCTGCACGACTCCGGCGGCGCGGTCGAAGGCGGAGTCGGGGTCGCGGGTGGAGAGCTCCCGGGTGAGCCTGGTCAGCCGCGTCCCCAGGGCGAACGCCTCGACCCGGCGCCGGGCCACGACGGCGGCATGCACGAAGCGCAGCAGCGCCCGGGCGTACGACTCCATCGAGCCACTCACGTCCAGCAGCAGGACCAACCGCCGGGGTTGCTCACCGGGTTGGCGGAACGATCGTGTGATCGGCTCGCCACCCGCCTGCAGCGCCCGCCGGACGGTGCGGCGCAGATCGGGGCGCCCCCGGGGCACGCGCACGGGTTGCAGGCGCCGCGAGCGCCGCATCACGCCCCCGAGCCGCAGCCGGCTCATCAACTCGGCCAGTTCGGCCAGCTCCTTCGCGGTGCAGTCGGCGAAGTCCTTGTCCCGCAGCAACTCGTACGGGCTGTAGCGGACCGCGATCATGTCCGAGTCGTCGTCGGTCTCGCCGTCGCCGCCACCGCCCTCGAGGTCGTCGAAGGCCAGTGTCAGCTCCACCGTCGGCGGTGGCGGAAGGAGGCTCTGCGGGTCGATTCCCTCCCAGAAGCGCGTGAAGACCACGTCGTAGGTGTCGAAGTCCTCGGGTCGGTGGACGAGCGTGGCGCGACCCGACCAGTAGACCTTGGCGCGGCTGTCCACCCCCACGGAACCCAGTGCCGCCATGAAGGTGATCATGGAGCCCACCGGCACGGCCAACCCGGCGTCGCGCAGCGCCACGCCGAAGCGCGCCGTGAGAGCGCAGATGTTCTCGGGTCGGGCCGCGGCGACGAGGGGCCGGCTCTCCGTCATGGTCGAAGCACCGCCGGCGCGGTCGCGGCGAGCGGGCCACAGGTCAACCGGCCGCCCCCGCTACCGGCTCGTGGCCTCGGCGATGATCTTCTCGATGCCGTAGTCCCGCACGCGCCCCTGGTCCTCCCGGTATTTCAACACGGCACCCAGGGTGACCTCGGCGCCCTCCGGCCCCAGTCCCTCCACGCCGAGGCGCACCAGCGCCATCGACCAGTCGATGCTCTCCGCCACTCCGGGCGGCTTGTAGAGGCCGATGTCGCGGAACCGGGCGACCGCCGCGGCCACCTGGCGCGCCAGCGCGGGCGCCACGCCGTCGGTCCGCAGCGAGATGATCGATACCTCGCGGTCGAAGTCCGGATGCTCCACCCAGTGGTAGAGGCAGCGGCGCTTCAGGGCGTCGTGAACGTCGCGGGTGCGGTTCGACGTGACGACCACCACCGGCGGCGTCGACGCCCGGAAGGTGCCCAATTCGGGAACCGTGATGGACCAGTCCGACAGGACCTCCAGCAGGAAGGCCTCGAACTCGTCATCGGCGCGATCCACCTCGTCGATGAGTAGCACCGGGGGTGCCGGAGCGTCGTGCGAGATGGCCTCCAGCAGCGGGCGCTTCACCAGGAAGCGCTCGGAGTAGAGGGAGTCCTCCAGCGCCGTGGCGTCCGCTCCCGACGCCCCGCCGGTCGCCTCGGCGGTGCGGAGGTGCAGCAGCTGGCGCGAGTAGTCCCACTCGTAGACGGCCTGGGAGACATCGATGCCTTCGTAGCACTGCAGGCGGATGAGGCGGGTGTCCAGCCAGGTTGCCAGCGTCTTGGCGACCTCCGTCTTTCCGACCCCCGCCTCTCCCTCCAGCAGCAGGGGTCGCTGCAGGCTCAGCGCCAGGAAGATCGCCGTGGCGAGGCCTTCGGACGGCAGGTAGTCGTTGGCGCGGAGGCCGTCGGCGACCTCCGCCGGTGACCCGGGAGCGAGACCCACGGGCCGCTACAGTCCGGCGGTTTCGAGTGCGCGGCGCGTCAGGACCCGGGCCAGGTGCTGGCGGTATTCGACGCTGGCATTCAGATCCTCGGTGGGATCGCAGCCTACGGCAGCCAGTTCGGCGGCCTCGGCGGCCGATGCCCCGCCCGCCACGGCGCTCTCGACGGCCGCGGCCCGCACGGGCCTCGAGTCCATGTTCACGAGGCCCACACCGGCCTCGCCGCCGGCACGCACCACGACGGAGACCCCCACGATCGCCCAGTCCTGGGCGCGCCGGTTGAACTTCTCGAACCCCCAACGGGCACCGTCGGTGGCGGGGATGCGCACCTCGGTCAGCAGCTCGTCGTCGCCGAGGGCGGTCTCCAGGAACCCCGTGAAGAAATCGTCCACCGAGATCTCCCGGGTACCCTGCGGCCCGGCCGCCACCAGGGTGGCGCCCAGCGCGATGAGCGCCGAGGGGATGTCCGAAGCCGGGTCGCCGTGGGCGACAGCCCCGCCGATCGTGCCACGGTGGCGCACCTGCGGATCGCCCACGTGCGAGGTGACCTCGCCGAGGAGTCCGGCGCGGTTCGCCACCAGCTCGCTGGTCTCGACGTCGCGGTGGCGCGTCAGCGCCCCGATCGCCACGTGATCTCCCGCGTCCCGGATGTACTTCAGGTCGTCGAGCCGCCCGATGTCCACCACCACGGCCGGGCGGGCCAGGCGGAATCGCATGAGGGGGATCAGCGAGTGTCCCCCGGCCAGGAGCTTGGCCTCGTCACCGTGCTCGGCGAGGGCGGCGATGGCCTCGGAAGCCGAGCCGGCCCGGACGTAGTCGAACGCTGCAGGAATCATTGCTCACCTCCTGCCGCACAGTGCAGAACCGCCTTGACGATGTTGTGGTAGCCGGTGCAGCGGCAGAGGTTGCCCTCCAGCCCCAGCCGTACCTCCCGGTCGGTGGGGTCGGGATTCTCGTCCAGGAGCGAGACCGCCGCCATCACCATTCCGGGAGTGCAGTAACCGCACTGCAGGGCGTGGCACTGCCGGAAGGATTCCTGCATGGGATGCAGGGTCTCGCCCTCGGCCAGGCCCTCGATGGTGAGGAGGTCGTCGCCGTCGGCCTGCACGGCGAACACGGTGCACGATTTCACCGACTCGCCGTTGATGTGAATGGTGCAGGCGCCGCACGAGGACGTGTCGCAGCCGATGTTGGTTCCGGTCAGACCGACCACGTCACGGATGTAGTGAACCAGCAGTGTGCGAGGCTCCACATCGTGCGTGTGGGTCGTCCCGTTGATCGTGACCGAGATCTCCACGTGCGCCTCCCTGTGACCGGTCCTTCGCCGGACCCGAACTATCGAACGGTCCTCTCGCCGCCTACCGGGCGAACACAGTAGCGCACGCTACCGGGCACTCACAGCGGCCGGATGCCGGGGTCGCCCGGCAGCGCGATCGCCCACCGGAGCCGCTCGAGAGTCCGTGCCGGATCGGTGCGGCGGGCGGCGAACCGATCTCAGCCGGAGCCGGCGACCGGTCGGGGCAGGATGGCGTACGCCTCCTCGCCGGGATACACGAGGCCGAAGTCCCGTCGGGCGATCCGTTCGATCTCGGCGTCGGTCTGCAACAAACGGATCTCCGCCTCGAGAGCCACGTTGGACACCTCGACCTCGGCCAGTTGGGCCTCCAGACGGGTGATCTCGTTCCGCTGAGCGACCCAGTTCCGCACCGGCACCACGCCCCAGGTCCACGTGGCGACCGCGGCGAGGGCGATGAGGCCGGCGATGACCAGCACCGTCAGGACACGGCGAGCGTTCGGCGGCGTCACGACGACGCTCCCGGTCCCGGTGGGGCGCCGGCCGCGGTGGGTTGCCCGTAGCGCGCGGCCGGGCCCAGCTCGGCCTCGATGCGCAGCAGCCGGTTGTACTTTGCGGTGCGGTCGCTGCGGGCGGGCGCACCGGCCTTGATCCGTCCCGTGCCGGCGCCCACCGCGATGTCGGCGATCACGGTGTCCTCGGTCTCCCCGGAGCGATGGGAGACGACAGCGCCGTAGCCCGCGGACTGTGCCGCAGCGATGGCGTCGAGGGTCTCGCTCAGCGTGCCAACCTGGTTGACCTTGACGAGGATGGAGTTGGCCACGCCGGAGTGGACGCCCCGCTGGAGCAGGTCGACCCGGGTCACGAAGAGGTCGTCGCCCACCAGAGCCACGCGGTCGCCCAGCGCCTCGGTGAGCATCCGCCAGCCCTCCCAGTCGTCCTCCGCCATGCCGTCCTCGATGGAGCAGACCGGATAGTTGCCGGCCAGGTGCACCAGGTAGTCGACCATCTGTGACCGATCCAGGCTGCGTCCCTCGCCCGCCAGCCGGTAGCCGCCCGCGGTGGCGAACTCGGTGGCCGCCACGTCGAGGGCGAGCGCCACATCGCTGGCCGGTCGCAGCCCGGCGGCCTCGACCGCCTCCAGCAGAAAGCCCAGTGCGGTCTCGTTGCTCGCCACGTCCGGGGCGAAGCCCCCCTCGTCGCCCACGGCCGTGGAGAGGCCGGCGGCGCCGAGCCGGCGGCGCAGTGTGTGGTAGATCTCCGCGCCCCACTGCAGCGCCTCGGAGAACGATCCTGCACCGAGCGGCACCACCATGAACTCCTGCAGGTCGAGGTTGTTGTCGGCGTGGGCTCCGCCGTTGAGGAGGTTCAGGAGCGGCACGGGGAGCGCGGTGGCGTCGTCACCTCCGAGGCGCCGGTAGAGGGGGATCCCCTCAGAGGCCGCGCCGGCCACCGCCGTCGCCAGGGAAACGGCGAGGATGGCGTTGGCTCCCAGGCGGGACTTCGCCGGCGTCCCGTCCAGTTCGATCAGTGTCCGATCCACGAGTCGCTGGTCGCCGGCGTCGAGCCCGCGTACCGCCGCGGCGATCTCGCCGTCCACGGCCGCCACCGCACCGCGGACGCCCTTGCCGCCGTACCTCGTCCCGCCATCGCGGCGCTCGACGGCCTCGAGGCTGCCGGTGGAGGCGCCCGACGGGACCGCCGCCCGACCCCACGCCCCGCACGCCAGGACCACGTCGGCCTCCACGGTGGGATTGCCCCGCGAGTCCAGGATCTCTCGTCCTGCGACGGAAACTATTGCGCTCATGCGGATGCGCCTTCGTGCACTCGGCCGGCTCCCCGACTGCGTTGCTCGTGTTGAGCATGGGGAACAGGTTGAAAAAGTTACTCGTGTTGGAAGACGATGAAAAGAGGTTCGACCCAGTTTTTTTGTGTCAGGCCTGCTCGGCGCGGCGGAATTGCTCCTGGGCGGCGCGCGAGGCGACCCGGAGCGCCGACTCCGGATCCAGCGAGTTGTGGCGCGCCAGCTCCACGGCTTCGAACAGCAACGAGCCCAGCCACTGCTCGTCGCGTTGCGCCGCGGGCGCGGCGAGCGCATCCCGCAGGCGCGACAGCGCCTCGGCCTCGCCGCCGCGGTCGAGGCCGACCGCTTCCGCCCGTTTCTGCACCTTCAGCGCACCCAGGAGCGCCGGGAGCGCCTCGGGGATGCCGTCCATGGCCGAGCCGCGGCCCTTCTCGGTGCGCTTGATCTGCTCCCAACCGGCGGCGAGCGACTCCTCGTCAATTCCGCCATCGGCGGTCGGGCCGAACACGTGGGGGTGGCGCCGGCGGAGCTTGGCGTCCACGTGCCGCACGACGTCGCCGATCGTGAACTGCCCCTGCTCGGCGGCGAGGGTGGCGTGGAAGAAGACGTGGAAGAGCAGGTCCCCCAGTTCCTCCTCCAGGTCCTCGTAGCCCTGCCCCGCCTCGATGCCGGTGCTGTCGCCCGGCAGCGGCGCCTCCGGCAATCTGTCGATGGCCTCGAGCACCTCGTAGGTCTCTTCGAGGAGGTGGCGGCGGAGACTGCGGTGGGTCTGGCGGCGGTCCCACGGACATTCGGCGCGCAGCGTGGCGACCAACTCGCCGAACCGAACCAACTCCGCGGCCGGTGCATCGGCCATCGCCGGCACGTAGAGCGACGTGAGATGGTCGACCGGTCGCCAGCGCGGCAGTTCGGCGGCAGAGATCCGTTCGACGCGCTCGGAGTCGAGGCCCAGGTGGTGCAGGACCCACACCGGCGCCGAGGGTGCCGGCAGCACCAGCCCCACGGCGGCCAGAACGTCGGCGCTGTCGCATTGCGCCACGAGCAGTGGACCCCTGTCGCCGGCGGACTCGGTGGCGAACCGGTGGCCGTCGGTCATGCGCACCCCGGCGGCGAGGGGGTCGATCCCCAGCCGAGACCACGCCAGGTCGGCGAAGGACAGAGCCGGATGCACCTCGGTGCGCACACGTTCGTCGGCCACCAGGAGTTGCACCGACCGCTCGGCAATCCTGGGCGAGCCGGGGACGGCGTACAGCACCGTCCCGTGACGGGCCGCCGCGGTCACGAGGCGCTCGACGATGGCTTCGTACACCTGCTCGATGCGCCGGGCCGAACCGTAGAGGTCATCACAACTCTCGGCCGGCGCCGCGGCTCCGGCCGAGGGGTGACGCCGCGTGCGCACGAAGCGCCGCGACGGCGGTGTGGCCGCGATCAGCGCCCGGGTGCCCCCGGTGATCAACTCCGGGCCGGCCGGGCCGAGCCCGACGACGACCACGCGCGGCAACGAGGCCCTCACGCCGCCGGCGAGGCTGCCGCTGCCGGAACCGGCTGATCCGCAACCTGCTCCAGAAGCTCCGTGAGCACCTCGACCACCCCCGAGCGGTCCCGCAACGGCAGGCGGAGCAACCCTGCCGCGGGGTCGTAGGTGGCGGACGGCCAGAGCCGCTCCAAGCGCACGCGGCGGCTCTCGCGCAGTCGCAGCGGCGAGACGCGCGCCTCGGCTCCCCGCCCGGCGAGCGAGCGCACCGAGACGTCGGCCACACCGGCGCCCACACAGAGCGCCCGCAGCCTCGCCACCGCGATCAGCGCCTCCGCCGCCGGCGGCAGCGGGCCGAAGCGGTCCAGCCACTCGGCGCGCACGTCGGCCACCTCCTCGGGCGTGGCGACGTTGGCGAGACGACGGTAGGCGGCGAATCTCAGTGATTCCGTCGGGACGTAGTCCGCGGGCACGTGGGCGTCCACGGGCACGTCGAGGTTCACCTCGACGGGGACCGTCGGTGCCTCGCCCGCCAGTTCGGCGACCGCCTCGGTCACCATCTCGCAGTAGAGGTCGTAGCCCACCGCGGCGATGTGGCCCGACTGACCCACCCCGAGGAGGTTGCCCGCACCCCGGATCTCCAGGTCACGCATGGCGATGCGGATCCCCGAACCCAATTCCGTGGACTCGGCCACGACCTTGAGCCGTTCGTAGGCCTCGGTGGTCAGGGACCGTTCGGGCGGGGTGAACAGATAGGCATAGGCGCGCATCTGGGCCCGGCCGACACGGCCGCGGATCTGGTGCAGTTGGGCCAGACCCATGAGGTCGGCGCGGTCGACGATCAGCGTGTTGACGGTGGGCATGTCGATTCCCGACTCGATGATGGTGGTGCACACCATCACGTCGTAGCGGTGATCCCAGAAGTCCAGCACCACCTGCTCGAGGATGGCCTCGTCCATCTGGCCGTGCGCCACCGCCACGCGCACCTCGGGCACCAACTCCCGGAGGTGCGCCGCGGTGTGCTCGATGTCGGCGACCCGATTGTGCACGAAGAACACCTGGCCGTCGCGCAGCAGCTCGCGCCTGATGGCCTCCACCACCGCCCGCTCGTCGTAGGGCCCCACGTAGGTGCCGATCGGCTTGCGATCCGCGGGCGGCGTCTGCAGGACCGTCAGGTCGCGGATCCCGGTGAGGCTCATCTCCAGCGTGCGCGGGATGGGCGTCGCCGTCAGGATGAGGACGTCCACGTCGTGGCGGAGCTTCTTGATGGCCTCCTTGTGGGTGACGCCGAAGCGCTGCTCCTCGTCGACGATCAGCAGCCCCAGGCGGGCGAAGGACACGTCGGCCGAGAGCAGCCTGTGGGTGCCGATCACCACGTCCACGTCGCCGCTGCGCAGGCCGTCGAGCACGCCGCGGGCCGCGGCGGGCGACAGGAACCGACTGAGCATCTCGACGCGCACGGGGAAGCCCGCATAGCGCTCGGAGAAGGTCTGGTGATGCTGGTGCGCAAGCAGCGTCGTGGGAACGAGGATCGCCACCTGGCGGCCGTCCGCGATGGCCTTGAAGGCGGCGCGCACCGCCACCTCGGTCTTGCCGAACCCCACGTCACCGCACACCAGCCGGTCCATCGGCACGGGGCTCTCCATGTCCTGCTTGATCTGGGCGACGGCGCTCACCTGGTCGGGCGTCTCGGGGTAGCCGAAGGCCGTCTCCATCTGCGCCTGCCACGGCGTGTCGGGGCCGAAGGCATGACCGATCGTGGCGTGGCGCTTGCGGTACAGCTCGACCAGCTCGCCGGCCACCTCGGCGACGGCCGCACGCACGCGGCTCTTGGTGCGCTGCCAGTCGGCTCCCCCCATCCGGCTGAGGGTGGGCTCGTCGCCGCCGGTGTACTGGCGGACGGCATCCAGCTGATCGGTGGGAACGTAGAGACGGGCGCCGCCCCGGTACTCCAGCAGCAGGTAGTCCCGCTCGACGCCGTCCATGGCACGGGTCACCATGCCCCGGTAACAGGCCACGCCGTGGGTACGGTGCACCACGAATCCCCCGACGCGCAGGTCCTCGAAGGCGCCACGGGCGCCGGCAACCGGCGCGGCGGGGCGGGCACGCCGGTGTACGCGGCGGCGCCCCGTCAGGTCACTCTCGGCGAGGACCGCGATGCGGACCTCGGGAAGGATGCAGCCAGCCCGGAGCGGACTCACGATCACCGCGCAACCCGGGGAGGCCAAGGCGGCGCCGGCCTGCGGGCGGCGGGCCTCCACTCCGTGGTCCGCCAGGCGATCACGCAATCGCTGGGCCGATCCCTCGCCGTCGGCCGCCACGACGATCCGGTAGCCCTCGCCCAGCAGGTCCGAGACCTGGCGGAGCGGACCGTCACCGGTACCCAGCGGGGACTCCCACCCCAACACCTCCAGCAGGGCCTCGGCGGGGCTCGCCGGGCTGCTGTTCAGCCCCCACACCGGCGCCTCGCAGCCCGCCAGCAGTTCGGCGGCCGCCACGTGCGCGCTCGGCAGCGGGGCGCCGGGCGCCACCCCCCAGGTGGCGGCGAGGTGGCGTGCCAGTTCGGCTTCCTCGTCGAGCAGGTCCCGCGCCCTGGCCCACAGCCGGTCCCGGTCGACGAGCACGACGAGGCCGCCGGCCGGCACCAGATCGGCGAAGCAGCGCTCCTCGGGGCTGAGCCATCCCAGCCAGGCCTCCATGCCGTCGAAGAACGCTCCCTCGGCCAGCAGTTCCCACTGCCGGCGCCCCCAGGGTGCCTCGCCGAGGAGCGCCGCAGCCCGGCGGCGCACGGCCGCGGTCGGCCTCAGCTCGCGGCAGCCGAAGATCTCCACCGCGGTGAGCGGGTCGCCGGAACGCTGGCCGCTCACGGAGAACTCGCAGAGGCGGTCCACCTCGTCGCCCCACAGGTCGATGCGCACCGGTGCGGCGGCGGTGGCGCCGAACACGTCGATGATCGAGCCTCGCACGGCCATCTCGCCGCGCTGCTCCACCTGCACGCCCCGCCGGTAGCCGGCGCCGACGAGCCGCTCGACCAGTTCGTCCCGGTCGCAGCGCTCGCCGAGGGCCAGCCGGACGGGCTCGAAATCCTCCGAGCCGGGCGCCAGGCGCTGCATCAGCGCGCGGACCGAAGCCACCACGACCGCGGGGGTGGTCTCGGGTCGGCGCATCCGCCAGATTGTCCGCAGCCGGGCCCCCATGGCGCCGGCGGTCGGGCTGATCCGCTCGAACGGCAGCGTCTCCCAGGCCGGGAGGGCGGCCACGGCGTCTGCGCCGAGCCAACTCTGCAGGTCGGCGCAGAGATGCTCAGCGGCCGTGTCGTTGAGCGTGCACACGACGATCGGCCTGCGCCCCGAGGCGCGGGCGATCGCCGCCAGCGCGGCAGGCCGGCCCCGCTCGGGTACCGCCAGGGACGCCTCGCGCCGACCCAGGGAGGCGCGGAGCGCGGACGCCTCGGCGATGTCGGCCACCAGGTGGGCGAGCGGCGATCGCCGCCCGCCGGCGGCGCGGCCGGCCTCAGCGGGCATTGAAGGTGTTCATGGCCGCCTCGATGCCGTCCGTGGCGATCGCCGCGGCCGCCTCGGCGGCCCGGCCGGCCGCCGATGCCAGTGCATCGCGCTGGCGCGCCGGAGGCCGGCTCAGCACGTAGTCGGCGCCGGCCTCGGCGCTGGGCGGCCGACCGATGCCGATGCGAACCCGCACGAACGACGTGGCCCGCAGGTGATCGCGGATCGACCGGAGGCCGTTGTGTCCTGCCAGACCTCCACCCACACGGACCTGGACGCGGCCGGTCGCCAGGTCCAGCTCATCGTGAATCACCACCAGCCGGGCCAGGTCGTCGATGCCGTGGCGCCTCAGCAGCTTCTGCACGGCCTCGCCGGAGCCGTTCATGTAGGTCTGCGGGAAGGCCAGCGCCACGCGCCGCCCCTCGATGCGCACCTCATCGCTCAGCGCCGGAATCCGGGGCCGGCGCCGCAGGCGGCCGCCGCAACGGTCGGCGAGGAGCTCCACCGCCGCCGCGCCCACGTTGTGGCGGGTTGCGGCGTACTTCGGTCCCGGGTTGCCGAGTCCGACGATCAGGAGATCCGCCGGGGTCCCCGTGCGCTGCGTCCCGGTCGACCGCCGCCGGCGCAGGGACATCGCCGCTCTCAGTCGCTGTCGCCGGCGTCGTCCTCCGCGGCCTCGTCACCCTCGGCGTCCGTCTCCTCGTCCTCTTCCTCGGACGTCGCCTCCTCGAGAGCCATGCGCGTGATGATCCCGGAGACCACCGGCGCCGTCTCGGGAACCAGGCACACCACACCGGGAGGCAGTTCGACGTCTCGCACGGTGAGCGCGGTCCCGACGGTCAGGTCGGTGATGTCGATCGTCAACGAGTTGGGAATCGAGCGAGGCTTGGCGAGGACACGCAGAGCGGCCAGCGACTGGTCGACGATGCCGTTCATGTCCAGCACCGCGGAGGCCTCCCCCGTCAGCCGGATCGGCACGTCCACAGCCACGTCGGCATCCGGATCGACGCGGACGAAGTCCACGTGCGTCACGTCGCCGCGCACGGGGTGGCGCTGCAGTTCCTTCACGAGCGCGAGCTGCAGTTGCTCGCCGAACTCGAGGTTCAGCACCACGTTCAGCCCGGCCTCGGTGGACAGGGCACCGCGCAGGTCGCGGTAGTCCACCGTCACGCTCACGGCGTCGTGGCCGAGGCCGTACACCACCGCAGGCACCTTGCCTTGCTGGCGGAGGCGGCGGGACGGCGCGCTACCCGTGGGACGGCCTAGTTCGAGGGGGAGAACGACTTCCTGCATGACATCCAGCGGCGAAGAATCGGCGGGCGAACCGGCGCGAGCCTACCGGGGAGCGCTCCCGACCCGGCGCCAGTCAGGACAAGTTGTTGCCGCCGAAGATCTCACTCACCGAGGTGTCCTCGAACACGGCCCGGATGGCACTGGCGATGGTCGGCGCCACCGAGACGATCTCCAGCTTGTCGATGGTCTTCTCCGGGGGCATCGGCAGCGTGTCGGTGACGATGACCTCCTGAATCACCGAGTTCTTCAGGCGATCCACGGCCGGTCCCGAGAACAGGCCGTGCGTCGTGGCGGCGTACACCTCGTCGGCACCCCGAGCCATCAACTGCTCGGCTGCGGCCACGATCGTCCCGCCCGTGTCGATCATGTCGTCGATCAGGACGCAGACGCGCCCGGCGACCTCGCCCACGACCTCAAGGGCCTGCACGGTGCTCTTCTCTCCCCGGATCCGGCGCTTGTGAACGATCGCCAGGTCGGCCCCCAGGGCGATGGAGTAGCGCTCGGCGACCTTCACGCGACCCGCGTCGGGTGACACCACCACGAGGTCGTCGCCTAGGTCGGCAATGCGGTCGCAGAGCACGGGCATGGCCGTGAGGTGGTCCCAGGGTCCGTCGAAGAAGCCCTGGATCTGGCCGGAGTGCAGGTCCACACTGATGAGACGGCCGGCCCCGGCGACGTCCAGCAGGTTGGCCATCAGCTTGGCCGAGATGGGTTCGCGCCCCTCGGCCTTGCGGTCCTGGCGGGCGTAGGGAAAGAACGGGCAGACGGCGGTGACGCGTTTGGCCGAGGCGCGGTTCGCCGCGTCGACCATCACGAGCTGCTCGATGACGGCGTCGTTGACCGACCGGCCGTCGATCGCCGCGTGGGACTGGATGATGAAGACGTCGGCGCCGCGGATGGACTGCCCGAACCGGCAGTGGATCTCGCCGTTGGCGAACTCCGACAGGTTCGTCTCGCACAGCCCGACCCCGAGATGCTCGGCGATCGACTCCGCCAACTCCAGGTTTGCCCGGCCCGACAGGAGTTGCAGGCGCTTGGTTGTCACGAGGTGCACGGTCATCCTCCCTCGTCGGGTTGCGGCTCCGGTGGGACCGCCGTGGGCCCGAGTATCGCGAACGGTCCCACGTGCTGCCGGGGACTGATCTCGGCGTCGGTGCCGTGGCTCATCTCGACGACCGCCTCGGCGCCCACCGCACAGTCGACGAGCCGCGTGTGCGGACCGATGACGGCCCCCTTGCCGACGACGGTGTGACCCTCCAGAACGGTGCCGGGAAGCAGCACCACCCCCGCGGCGAGGCGGACGGTCACGTCCAGGTAGGTGTTGGCTGGATCCATGATGGCCACACCCGCCCGCAGCCATCCGTCGATCACACGCCGCCCGACCTCGGCGCGGGCACGGGCCAGCTGTTCCTGGTTGTTCACGCCCTGGGCCTCGGTGGGATCACCGAGGGTGGAGGCCTCCACCCTGTGGCCCATCTGGGCGAGGACCTTGACGACGTCGGTCAGGTAGAACTCGCCGGCGGCGTTGTCGGGGCGAATGCGGCGCAGCGCCGGGCCGAGGAAGCTGCGGCGGACCACGTAGACCGAGGTGCCGATCTCGTCGATGGCCGCCTCGACCGCCGAGGCATCGGCCTGTTCGACGATGCGACGCACCGCGCCGTCGCCGCTTCGCACGACGCGCCCGTAGCCCGAGGGGTCGCCGACGCGCGCCGTCAGCAGCGTGCAGGCGGCGCCGCTGTCGAGATGGCTCTCGACGAGCGATCGGAGCGTCGCTGGGCGCAACAGGGGCGCGTCGCCGGGAACGATGATCAACTCGCCCGCCTCGGGATCGCCCGCCGGATCGGGCAGAGCCGCCAAGCCGCAGGCGGCGGCGTCGCCGGTGCCGCGTGGGACGGGCTGCTCGGCGAAGTCGAGGGGCAGATGTCCCGTGCGGGACTGCATCTCCTTCGCCACGATCTCGTCGTCCGGTCCCAGGACGACCACGATGCGGTCCGGGCGGCAGGCGCTGAGCGCGTCGACCACGTGGGCCAGCATCGGTGCCCCGCCGATCCGGTGGAGAGGCTTGCGCACGCTCGACCGCATCCGGGCGCCGCGACCGGCTGCCAGCACGATCGCCGAGACGTCGACTCCGCCGAACGCGCTCACGGGGCGATCAGTCTGCTTGCCGGGTGGGTCGGGGCATCATGCTGGCCGGGCAGGGCTCGAACCTGCAACCTCCTGATCCAAAGTCAGGCGTTCTACCGTTGAACTACCGGCCACCGTACCGCCACGCTAGCGGGCGCCTCGCAGCCGGTGGCGGCCCGGACCACCGATCCGCCGGCAGCGGTGCTTCGCGCCGCCGACCCGCTAGGCTCGCGCACCCATGGGTTCGCTCATCAAGAAGCGCCGCAAGCGCATGCGGAAGAAGAAGTACCGCAAGATGCGCCGGCGCACCCGTTTCCAGCGCCGCAGGGGCCGCTGAGCCGTCGACCGGCTGCTCAGTTGGCCGGTATCGTCCGCACCACCCTCCGCCCCGGAGCCGGGTAGGACCCTTCCACGAACCACGTCGAACCGCTGCCGGCGAGCCGAGGACGCTGCCCGGTGGCTTCCGCCAACTCGTCACGCACGTGGGCCAGGCGCGGCTCGACGGCAACCGCCGCCTGCTCGAGGTCGTTGCCGGCAGCTCCGGCGGGCCCCCCGAGTTCGTCCCAGGCGCGGTAGACCGCAGCCGTCGAACACCCGAAGGGCGGCGTGCACAGGGTGAACGTGCGCGGTTCGAAGGCGAGGGCCTCGATGATTTCGCCGATGCCGCGCACGTCGGCGCGCCCACCGCGCAGGCAGAAGGCCACGTCGGCGCCGAGTTGCGAGGCGCGCTCGGCGTCGTCGAAGCCCGCCCAGCGAAGGATCGCCGCCGCATCGGCGGAACCTCCACCCAGTCCCGCACCGGCCGGGATGGCCTTGTACAAGGTCACACGGGCCCGGCGGCCCACCAGAGCCAGCGCCCGCGTCACCAGATTCTCCGCGCCGACCGGCACGTCCGGGTGGGTCGCGGGCACCTCCGCCGACCCCGGCGTCCCGACAGCGCCGGCGTCCATCACGATCAGCCCGTCGCCCGGCTCGACGACGAGGCGATCCGCCAGGTCGAGCGTCACCATCTCCGCTTCGATGAGGTGGTACCCGTCGGGGCGCCGCCCGATGATCCGCAGGGCGAGGGTGAGCTTGGCCGGCGCCACCAGCACCGCCGCGGTCACGGTTCGCTCCCGCGCCTCTCGGCGGCCCCGGCCGGGGCGGCGGCCGCCGTCACGGCGAACGCCAGGCGCGACCAGTCACCAACCGTCAACTCACCGGGACGGGCGGCCGGATCCACTCCCGCCGCAGCGAACGCCGCCGGCTCGACGGCACCGCGCAGCGACGACCGCAGCATCTTGCGTCTCTGACCGAACGCGCGGCGCGCCAGCCCGAAGAGCTCCTCGACGTTGGCCGCAGCGGGCTCGGGAAGCCGGCGGATCGCCAGCAGGGCCGAGGAGACCCGGGGACGGGGCCAGAACACCGTCGGCGGCACACCCCCGAGCACATCGGCCCGCGCCCAGCAGGCGACCTTGAGGGACGGCAGGCCGTAGGCCCGGTGGCCGGGCGCCGCGGCCAGACGCTCCGCGACCTCGCGCTGCACCATGACCACGATGTCGGTGATCTGTGGCAGATGGTCCAGCACGTCCAGCAGGAGCGGGGTTCCCACGTTGTAGGGCAGGTTGGCGACCAGCCTCCAGCGGTCGCTGTCGCTCTCCGTCGAGTTGGCGGCATCCAGCCGCGGCGCCCAGGCCGCCAGATCGGTGGCATCGGCGTGCAGCACCTCCACGTCGCGACCGACGGTCACCTCCGCGAGGGCGCCCAGGAGACGCTCGTCGATCTCCACGGCGAGCACTCCGGCGCCGGCATCGGCGAGGGCGACGGTCAGCGCCCCGCAGCCCGCGCCGATCTCCACCACCCGCTGGCCGGGCGCGACGCCCGCCAGGCGCACGACCCGTTCCACGGTGTTGGGGTCGATGACGAAGTGCTGTCCCAGCGAGCGGCGCGGCCGCACGTCGTGGCGGCGGAGCAGGTCGGCCACCGCGGCGGCCCCGAGTGTCACCGTGGCGCCCCCATTCAGGCGCCGGGCCGGAGGTAGCGTCCGCACACCGGCCACGGCTGGTCGCCGCGCTCCTCCCAGAGCCTGTAGGCCATGCGGTCCTGGTCGTGGGTCGTGGCCGCAGACGGGAGGATGCCCACGAGCCGCGGGTAGTTGCGGCTGGCCACGAAGTCCCAGGTGTCGGGCCAGAACTGGTAGGCGCCGTAGTAGCGGTCGTCGGGACTGACGGCGCGGTAGTTGCCACTGGACTCGCAGTGCCGCAGGTCCGCCCACTGCTCAGGCGTCGGGAAGCCCGGCACGTCCGGGGGGATCGCCGGCTGCAGCGACGGATCGACCTCCGGTTCCGGCGTCTCTTGGGGTTGTGTGGTGTCCGGCGCACCGTCCGGTTGCTCGCCGGCGTCCCCGGTCGGGGGAGGCCCGCTCGCATCCTCGCCGTCCGGGTCGGCGCCGGCCGTCTCCTCCGAGCTGGGGGCCGGTGCCGGATTCTCTCCCCCGTCGCCCTCGTCGGGGGGAGGGTCCGGCGGCGAGGCGGGGGCCGTCGCCGGTGCGGCCGTCCCGTCCGCCGGCGGTTCCCCGCTGAAGACGTGCCGGCAGGCCGGCCACGGAGCGGAGCCCGACTCGATCCACAGGTAGTACGCCATCCGGTCCTGGTCCGCGGGGGCCGCCTCGGCCGGGAGGACACCCAGGAGCTCGGTGTAGCGCTGCCCGGCCAGGCGATCCCACGTCGCGACCGTGAACTGGTAGGCCCCGAAGTACTGCCCGGAGGGATGCACGAACCCGTAGTCGCCCTGCGACTCGCACTGCCGCAGCGCCTCCCACACCGCTCCCGAGGGGAACGTGCGCCCCTCTGACGTTTCGACCTGCTGCGGTGCTTGCGGCGAGCCGGCCGGAGCTTGCGGCGAACTAGCCGGAGTCGACTGCGGCACAGCACCCGGCGGCGACGGGGCCGGAGGTTGCGGCGCGGCATCGCCCGGAGCCGGAGCGGGAGCCGAACCCGGCGTTGCGGCGGCGGGCGGCTCACCGGAGCCCGACGGCGCGGCGGCTGAGCCGTCGGCGGCCACCGACGGCGTCGAGGTACCCGGTTCCGGCGGCTGCTCGCCGGAACCGGTTGTCTCCGACCCGCAGGCGGCGGCAAGCGACACAACCACCGCGATCGTCACGCGCGCGCCGAAGGCCGGGGCTCGGCGGCACGGAGCAGTCACCCGAGCGCGCCCGATCATTCCCGCCGCCCACGCTCGCCGAATGCAGTGAACCCTGATAAGCACAAAAGGCTACGACCGATGCTCCCGGGGGGACGAATCGCCGCCGGCCGGGGGCCTCAGCTCGCGATGAGCCCGTCCAGTCCGAAGACCCGAACGGCGTTGGCCGTCGTGATCGCCGCCACCTCGTGCGGTGGCACGCCTCGTGCCTGCGCCACCGCAGCGCCGACCAGCGGCACGTTGGCGGGGCTGTTGGGTCGGCCGCGCAGGGGCACCGGTGCCAGGAGCGGTGCGTCGGTCTCCACCAGCAGCCGGTCGGCGGGGCAGCGGGCCGCCGCCTCACGCACTTCCGGCGCCTTGGGGAAGGACACGATGCCGCTGAACGAGAGGTAGGCCCCGATCGCGAGCGCCCGCTCGGCCTCGCGCACGCCGCCGGTGAAGCAGTGCATGACCGTGCGCTCCGGCACACCCTCGGCAGCCAGGATGGCAAACGTGTCGTCCCACGCCGAACGGCTGTGCACGACGAGCGCGAGTCCCGCCTCCTGCGCCAGCGCGATCTGGTGAGCGAAGACCCGCCGCTGGTCGGGACGCGGCGAGTGGTCGTAGTGGTAGTCCAATCCGCACTCCCCGACGGCCACGACGTTCTCGAGAGCCAGCAGCTCGGTGAGCCCCTCGGTTCCGGTGCTCGCCTCGTGCGGATGGACCCCGACGGAGGCGCGGACCTCCCGATGGCGGCCTGCCACGGCGATCGCCTCGCGGGAATCGGCCACGTCGGTGCCGATGGCGACGAGGGCGGCCACACCCGCGGCGCGGGCCGCAGCCACCTCGCCGTCGCAGGACTCGAGCTTCAGATGGCAGTGCGTGTCGATCCACGTCCCGCCGGGAGCACCGGCGGGACGCACCCCGGCCACGACCGCCGCTCAGTCGGCCGACAGGCGCGGGAACAGCGGGGCGCCGGCGGTGACCGTCAGGCCACCGGGATACTGCCCCCAGATCGCCGCGCCGGGCAGGCGCGCTTGCGACGGGTCGCCGGCGAGGCCGATGCGCCGCCACACCTCGGCGCACGACCGCGGAATCGCCGGATGCGCCAGCACCGCCACGATCCGCAGGGCCTCCAGGGCGTCGCCGAGCACGGCATCCCGCGCGGGCCCGGGGTCGAGCTTCCAGGGTTGATGCGCCTGCAGGTACTCGTTGGTCTCCCGGACGATGCGCCAGGTCGCCTCCAGCGCGACCGAAGGTTGCACCCGGTCCCATGCCTCGGCGGCGGACGCGTACGCCTGCTCGGTGACGACCCCCAGCGGGCTTTCGGGTACCGGCGCGCTGCCGAGCGACCCGGCGGAGCGCGCCACGATGCTGGTGACGCGCTGCAGCAGGTTGCCGAGCCCGTTGGCCAGGTCGCTGTTGCAGCGCTGGACCAGCGCCTCGTAGCTGAAATCGCTGTCGGGCCCGAAGGGGTTGTCCCGCAGCACCGAGTAGCGCAGACCGTCCACGCCGAGGTCGGCGGCCAGATCGGCCGGCGCGATCTGAACCACGCTGGACTTGGCCATCTTGGCGCCGCTCACGAGCAGCCAGCCGTGCACGTGGAACCGCGGCAGGGGTTCCACTCCCGCCGCCATCAGCATCGCCGGCCAGTACACACAGTGGAAGCGGATGATGTCCTTGCCGAGCAGGTGGCGGCACGCCGGCCACCAGGTGGCGAAACGCTCGTCGTCGGTGCCGTAGCCGGCGGCGGTGGCGTAGTTGGTGAGGGCGTCGTACCACACGTAGAAGACGTGCTTGCGATCCCACGGCACGGGGATCCCCCACTGCAGGGAGGTGCGTGTGATCGAGAGGTCCTCCAGGCCGCCCCGGACGAGCGCCCGGGCCTCGTTCCGGTAGCGCTCGGGGGTGATGTTGTCGGGCACGGCCTCGAACCACGCCAGGAGCCGGTCGCGGAACGCCGACAGCCGGAAGAAGTAGTTGTCCTCCGCCATCTCCTCGACCGGGCTCTCGTGGATCGGGCAGTTGCCGTCGGTCAGATCGGCCTCGGCGTAGTACGCCTCACACGACACGCAGTACACACCCTGGTAGGTGTCCTTGTAGACGTAGCCGTTCTCGTAGCAGCGCTCCAGCAGGGTCTGCACGGCCGTGTGGTGGCGCGCCTCGGTGGTGCGGATGAAGTCGTCGTAGGCGATGTCGAGCAGGTCCCACGCCTCGCGGAAGCGCCTGCTGGTGCGGTCGGCCTGCTCCTGGGGGGTGAGGCCGTTCTCCTCGGCGGCGCGCTGCACCTTCAGCCCGTGCTCGTCGGTGCCGGTGAGGTAGAACACCTCGTCGCCGTGCAGTCGCCGCCAGCGGCACAGGGCATCGCCGTTCAGCGTCGTGTAGGCGTGGCCCATGTGCGGCACGTCGTTGACGTAATAGATGGGGGTCGTTGCGAAGTACCGGGCCACCCCGCCACGATACCGGCGCCTGCTCGCGGGCTGTCCGGGGCGCTTCCGGCGGCTCCGGTGTTCAGGGACGTTCCGGTCCGCGGGCGACCGCGTAGACCCGGCGCCGGCTCACACCGAGGGCCGCGGCGACGGCGGAGGTGAGATCGCGCACCGAGGCCTCGGGTGAGGCGGCCCGCTCCGCCGCCAGCGCCTCGGCGATGTCGGCATCGGTGGGTGGAGCCGGCGGCGGCGCCCCTTCGATGACGAGGACGAGCTCGCCCCGGATGCCCGAGGCGGCCCAGTCGGACAACTCGGCGAGTGTGCCCCGCCAGATCTCCTCGTGCAGCTTGGTGAGTTCGCGCACCGCCACGGCCCGTCGCTGCGGGCCGAACGACCCGGCGAGGTCGACGGCGGTGCGCTCGCAGCGGTGCGGGGCCTCCAGCAGCACCACCGCCCGCTCGGAAGCGGCCAGCTCCGCCAGGCGCGCGCTGCGGGCGGCGCCACGGCGTGGCAGGAACCCCTCGTAGACGAACCTGCCCGATGTCAGACCGCTGACCGCCGCCGCCGCCAGGGGCGCCGACGGCCCCGGCACGATCGTCACGGCGCAGCCGGCATCGGCTGCGGCCCGGACGAGGCGCTCACCGGGATCGGCGACGCCCGGCGTCCCGGCGTCGGTCACGTACGCCACCCGCGCGCCGGACCGGATGCGCGCCACGAGCGACGGTGCCGCCTCCGCCTCGGTGTGCTCGTTGATCGCAAGCAGTTCCCTGCCGGAGATCCCGGCGAGCGCCAGCAGGCGGCTCGTCCGCCGGGTGTCCTCGCAGGCGATCACGTCGGCGGTCGACAGCTCCTCGACGGCACGCGGCGCCAGATCGCCCATGTTGCCGATGGGCGTCGCCACCAGCACCAGCGCCGGGTCACCGGGCACTGCGCCTACTCCCTGATCTCGAGGACCGTGCCCACGCCGACTCCCCAGCGCTGCAGGCACCCCGCCTCGGTCTCCACCGCGCTGCAGGCCCGCAGGCGCGGCCGGCCCAGCCGCCACGGTCGCATCGTGACGATCTCCAGCACCCTCCCCTCGGCGTCGCAGTAGGCCACGTCGATGGTGAAACGCATCCCCAGGGTGTGCACCGCCCGCGTCCGCGGCAACCACAGCGCCCCCTCGAAGCGGTCGCGGGCCAGCAGCCCGCGGGCACGTCGGCGGGCGCCGCGCGCCACCTCCAGGCTCGCAAAGACCCTGTCCCCTGCCACGAGCCACGGCATCTGTCCAGTCTGCCCGCCGCGGCCCCGGCCGCGGTTGCACCGCGCCCCCGTGCCGGACGGAAGTCGGACCCGTGTCACAGCCAGGTGGTAGAACTACATGCATGGAATCAACGGACGCCGACCTCGGCGCGGACCCCGGTCAATCCCTCCTGTCCACTGCCGGCCTGGAAGCTGACGCCGGGGCGCCACCGGCGTCCGGTGAGACGGACAGCGTGGTGCACATACCCGTACCCCCCAAGCACCTCTCCCCCTCCAGCGCCTCCGTGTTCCGGCAATGCCCCCAGCGCTGGAAGTTCCGCTACATCGACAGGCTGCCCGATCCGCCCGGGGAAGCGGCCCTGGCGGGCACGTTCGCCCATCGCGTGCTCGAGGACCTGCTGAGCCTCGAGCCTCAGGACCGAACGATGGACCGCGCCCGAGCGCTTGCGACGGAAGTCTGGTCGGACATGCAGGACGACAGGGACTTCAGGGCGCTCGAGCTGGATCCCGACGGCGTCCGGAACTTCAAGTGGGCGGCCTGGCGAGCCATCGAGGGGCTGTGGGACCTCGAGGATCCCAAGACGGTGGAACTCATCGACACCGAGACGGAGGTGTCGGTCGAGATCGGCGGCGTCCCCTTCATCGGATACATCGACCGTGTCGAGAGCACCGCCGACGGGCTGGTCATCAGCGACTACAAGTCGGGACGGGCGCCGGGCCGGCGGTTCTCCAGCGACCGGCTCGAGCAGGTGCTCCTGTACGCCGCCGCCTTCGCCGAGTTGCAGGGCACGCTCCCGGCGCGGGCGCGTCTCCTGTACCTCGGCCAGAGGATCGACGAGGCCGAGGTCACGGCCGAGAACATCGGTGAGGTCACCGAGCGTCTGGCCGACACGTGGGAGGAGTTGCTCCGGCGTTCGGAGACGGGCGAGTTCCCGCCGGATCCCGGTCCGCTGTGCGGCTGGTGCGCCTTCGTCCGGCACTGCCCCGAGGGACTCGCCGAAGTCGAGCGCCGCCACCAGGCCGGCTCGCTCCGACCCGACGCCCCCGCCCTCGCCGAGGCCGTCTGACTGTCGGCGTGGCCCGCGCCCCGCAGCTCGAGCCGACAACGCCGCACGAGAGTGTGACCACCCGGCCCGCCGGGGACGCGGCCGGCAGGTGCCGGCGCGGCTCGGGCTGCGCGATCGCGCATACGGGCGGATCCCGCGGTGCCTGAACTGCCCGAGGTGGAGACCATCCGTGGCCAGCTGGAGCCGCGGCTTGTGGGGCGCCGCATCACCGAGGCCGGAAGCCTCGCCTCGGAGAAGTTCCTCCCCGCTCGGGATGCTGCCGGCCGGACGGTTGCGCGCCTGTCGCGCCGGGGCAAGTACCTCATCGTCGCACTAAGCGGCGGACAGGATCTGGTCGTGCATCTGGGCATGACGGGGCGCCTACAGTTCACCGCCGCCGCGCCGCCCAGTGACGGTTACGTGCGGGCGTGGTGGAGTCTCGACGACGGCGCCGTCCTGGAGTTGCACGACGTGCGTCGCTTCGGGAGAGTGCGGCTGGTCCCCGCAGGGTGCTACGACACCATCCCGACGCTGGCGCAGCTGGGTCCCGAGCCGCTGGGCGCCGAGTTCGACGCCGCCCGATTGTGGGCGGCGCTGCGGCAGAGCCGGCGACGGGTCAAGACCCAGTTGCTCAGCCAGCGCCCGGTTGCGGGGCTGGGCAACATCTACGCCGACGAGGCTCTCTGGCGGGCCGGCATCAACCCGGCCAAGCGCCGGATCACCCGGGCCGAGGCCGCCGCCCTGCACGCGGCGATCCCCGAGGTGTTGCGGCAGGCCATCGCCCACCGCGGCACCACGTTCCGCGACTACCGCACCCTGCTGGGCCCGGGGGGCGACAACTACGCCCATCTGGACTGCTACGGCCGCGGCGGCGAACCCTGCCGCCGCTGTGGTGCGGAACTGCGGAGTCGCGTCCTCGACGCCCGCAACACCACCTACTGCCCCAGTTGCCAACGCTGAACGAACGCCGACGCCGGATGCCTTGTCCATGGTGGCGGGGAAGGGGCGCCGCGGTTGGCACATGGGCCGGTACGGCCGCGCCGGGTGACGAGAACTAGCGTTGACGGCAGCGGGGCATCCCGCCATGACCCGATACGAGACACGACACGGGACTTCCCCATGACGTACCGCCTGACGCAGTACAGCCACGGCGCGGGTTGAGCCGGCAAGCTCGGTCCCGACGACCTGGCGCAGGTTCTGCGCTCCCTCACCCACGAGATCCACCCCGATCTGCTGATCGGCACCGGCGACGACGCCGCCGTTTGGCGCCGGCCGGACGGCCGCGCCCTCGTGGCGACGGTCGACTTCTTCCCGCCGGTCACCGACGACGCGCACACCTGGGGACGCATCGCCGCCGCCAATGCCGCCAGCGACGTCTACGCCATGGGCGGCCGACCCCTGTTCGCGTTGAACGTGGTGGTCTGGCCGCGTGAACGCCTTCCCCTCGATCTGCTCGCCGAGGTGCTGCGCGGCGGCGCCCGCACCGCAGCCGAGGGCGGCTGGAGTGTGGTCGGCGGTCACACGACCGACGGGCCCGAACCGGTCTACGGCCAGGTCGTCACCGGCGAGGTGGATCCCGACCGGCTGCTGCGCTCCGGTGGCGCCGAGCCGGGCCAGCTCCTGGTGCTCACCAAGCCGCTGGGCACCGGCATCGTCACCACGGCGCACAAGCGACTGGCACCGGGCGACTCCGGCCTGCCGGAGAGCGCTCTCGAGGCCGCGGTGGCCCAGATGTGCCGGCTGAACGACACGGCCGCGGGGCTGGCACTGGAGGCGGGAGTCACGGGCGCCACCGACGTCACGGGATTCGGCCTCCTCGGCCACCTGCGGGAGATGTGCGCGGCCAGCAACCTCGGGGCGCGCCTCGACGCCGCCACCGTGCCATTGCTTCCGGAGGTCGAGACCCTCGCCGCCGCCGGTCACGTCCCCGGCGGGACGGGACGCAACATCGCCGCCGTGCAGGCGCACCTACGCTTCGAGCCCGCCGACGCCGACCGCGGCGCCGTGCTGCTGAACATCCTGGCCGACCCCCAGACCTCAGGCGGGTTGCTCCTGGCGTGCCCGCCGGGAGCGGTCGACGACCTCCTGGGCGACCTGGCGGCAGCAGGACACACGCCCGCCATCGTGGGAGAGACCAGCGGCTCGATCCCGACCGGGGCGATCGAGTTGATCGCGGGCATGTGAGACGCCCCGTCGGGAAGGACCGCCCGCCGCCACGCGTGACGCGGGTCCGGCGCGCTCGCACCGCCGCCGTGCGCCTCCTCCTCGTGGCGGCGGGCCTGGCAGCGGCGCTGTCGGTGGGTTCGCTCCTCGTGGCGCAGGACGACCTGGTCGCCCCGGGTGTCCGCATCGTGATCGTGGCGTTCGTCGTCGGTGCGATCCCCTTCTCGAACCTGCTGGCACAGTCGATGGCGGCCACCGACCTGCGCACCGTCGGCAGCGGCACCGTCTCCGGCACAGCCCTGTACCGCGTCGCCGGCTTCGCCCCGCTGGCCTTCGGGGGGATCATGGACATCGCCAAGGGAGCGCCGGGGGTCCTGGCAGCCGGCTCGGCTCCCGTCGTGAGCGCCCTCGCCGCCGGCGCCGCCGTGGCCGGGCACAACTGGTCACCCTTCCTCCGGGGAGCCGGGGGGCGCGGCGTCTCGCCCGCCATGGGTGCACTGGCCGTGGTGTTCTGGCCGGGCGCCGTACTCCTGCTGGCGGGCCTGGCGGTCGGCCGGGTGCTGCGCCAGACCGCGTTCGTATCGTTCCTGGCGATTCTGGCGGTTCCGTTCCTGGCGCTGTCCTGGGGCGGGCGCGACGCCACACTGGCGGGCTCACTCGTCGCCGCGGCGATGCTGCTCAAGCGGCTGACCGGCAACAACGCCCTGCCCCCGGCCGGGCGGCGGCCGCGAGTCCTCCTGCAACGCCTGCTCTGCGACAACGACGGTCCGCCATGAGTTCGCTGCGCCGTGTGCTGAGCGGCCACGACTTCCGCCGCCTGCTCATCGGGCAGGGCATCTCGGGACTGGGCGACTGGATGGCCACGTTCGCGCTGATGGCCCTGGCCTGGGAGGTGACCTCCTCCACGAGCGCCGTGGGGGGGATCCTGACGCTGCGCCTGCTGCCGGCGGCACTCGGCGGGACCGTGGCCGCCAGAGTCTCGCTGCGCTGGGATCGCCGCCGCACCATGCTGGCGACCGACCTGATGCGCATGGGAATCGTGGCGATCATCCCGCTCATCGCCCGGCTGTGGTGGATCTACCTGTGGGCGTTCGTCCTGGAAGCGGCAAGCGTCATCTTCCTGTCCGCTCGCGACGCCGCCGTCCCGGATCTCGCCGACACCGACGACCTGCCGACGGCCAACAGCCTGATGCTGGGCTCGTCGTTCGGCAGCATCCCCGTCGGCGCGGGCGCGTTCGCCGTCCTGACCCTGCTGCCGTTCGCCGACGAGGGCTGGTTGGCGTCGCGCCCGCACGCCACCGTGTTCTGGATCGACGCCGTGACCTACCTCGCCTCGGCTCTCCTCATCGCCCGGATGGCGCCCCTGAAGCAACCCACCGGCGCCGTGGCGGCGGGCACCAGCACGGGACGTCTGCGAGACGCCGCGCACATTCCCCTCGTCCGGTCGGTCATGCCGGCGGCCGCTGCGGTGGCGCTCGGGCTCGGAGCGCTGTTCTCCCTGGGTCTGAGCCTGGTGCTCGTGGAATTGGCGGCATCGAACCTGGAATTCGGAGTGTTGATCGCCATCTTCGGTGTGGGGGCGGGAGCCGGCCTGATCATCGCCACCCAGCTGGCGCTCCCGCTGATGGAGATGACCCGCTACGGCACCCTGACCATGGGCGCCCTTGTGGCCTGTATGAGCCTCAGCCCCGTTCTCTGGCTGACCTACCTGGGCGCGTTCGGCTTCGGCCTGGCGGCGACGGTCGCCCTCACGTCGGGCATGACGGCCCTGCAGTCCGGCACCACCGAGATAGAACGCGGCCTTGCGTTCGCCGCCTTCCACATGGTCATCCGGATGGCGTTGGGGCTCGCCGCGGTGGTGGCCGGCGCGATCCGCGACGCCCTCGACGAGGTGAGGATCTTCGACGTCTTGACGCTCAGCGGGACCCGGCTCGTGCTCCTGGCCTCGGGGATCCTCGTGCTGGGCAGCGCCGCCGCCGTACGCACCGGCTCTGGCGCCGATCCGCGAAGCCCGCAGGAGCCATGACCGTCGCGCGGGCGATCGCACGCGGCGCGCACCTGTCCGCCGCTTCCGCAGAGGCGGGCTCGTGACCGTCGCCATCGTGACCGACAGCGCCGCGGCACTCCCCGAGGAATTGGAGCGCCGACTCGACATCACCGTCGTCCCGATCCTCCTCACCATCGACGGCGAACAGGTCGCCGACAACGCCCTCCCCCCTCGAGACCTCCTCGCCGCCGGGAGGCTGAGCACTGCCGCGCCGGGACCGGGCGCCTTCGCTCGGGCCGTGCGCGAGCGGCAAAGCCCCGATGGCGTGCTCGTGCTCACCGTGTCGGCGAGGTTGTCGGGCTGCCACCAAGCGGCCGTACTCGGAGCGAGGGAGGCCGGCGGGCGCACGATCGTGGTGGACACCGCCAACGCCGCCGGCGGCCAGGCCCTCGCCGTCCACGCTGCCGCCGTGGCGGCCCGCGGGGGCGCGGACCTCGAGCAGGCTGCCGGAGCGGCCCGCCACGTCGCCGCCCGCGTCCACCTGATAGGCGTCCTCGGTGGCCTCGAGCAGCTCGTACGCAGCGGGCGGCTCCCCGCCATGGCGGGACGGGCCGGTGACCGCCTCGGTGTGCGGCCACTGTTCGACGTGCACGACGGGCGAATCCGCCGGCTGCTACCGAGTCGCAGCACGGCCGGCGCCCACCGCCGGATCCTGGAGCAGGTGCACCAGAGCCGCCCGGCCGAGGTCCGTGACCTGCACGTCGCCGCCGTCCACGCCGATGCCGCTGATGACGCCGAGTCACTCCTGGCGGCGGTCACGGCGGTGCGCGAGCCGGCCACAAGCTTCATCGGCGGCTTCGGCGGGGCGCTCGTGGCCACGGCCGGCGTCGGCGTCTCCGGCCTCGCCTGGTGGTGGGAGTCCCCGCAGGACGGTCTCCGGTAGTTCCGGCGTGCGTCCCCGGGCCGGGGCGCGCCGGAGGTGGTCAGCCGGTGTGCGCGCCAGGTGCGGACGCCACGGACAACTCGTGGGCACAGCGGCCGTCGGATGCGACGGTCAGGATCTCCGCACCGCCCGAGTTCACCACGAGCGTGTGCTCGAACTGCGCCGAGCGGGAGCGGTCGGCGGTCACCGCCGTCCAGCCGTCGTTCCACAGCTCCACCTGCGGGCTCCCGAGCGTCAGCATCGGTTCGATCGTGAACGTCATGCCCTCGGCCAGCGGTGTGGAGTTCCGCGGATCGTGGTAATGGGGGATCTGCAGGTTGCCGTGGAAGTCCGGCCCGACGCCGTGGCCGACGAACTCGCGCACCACGCCGAGGCGTCCGGGGCGTGCCACTCCCTCGATGGCCTTGCCGATTGCGCTCACGGGAACACCCGGAGCGACGGCCTCGATCGCCGCCTCGAGAGCTCGGAGGGTCCCGCGCACGAGCCGCCGGCTCTCGTCATCCACCTCGCCCACACCAAACATGGCCGACGTGTCGCCGTGTACGCCGTCGAGATACACCGTCACGTCGATGTTCACGATGTCGCCGGCTGCGAGCGGGCGACTGTCGGGAATCCCGTGACAGATGACCTCGTTCACCGACGTGCACACGGACTTCGGGAAGTTGCGGTAGCCGAGAGGGCTGGGGTAGGCGCCCCGCTCGAGCACCTCCGCGTGGACGATCGCGTCGATGGCATCCGTGGTGATCCCCGGCGCGACGTGTCTCCCGGCGATCATCAGCACCTCGGCAGCGGCCGCACCCGCCCGACGCATGGCATCGATCTCCGCCGGAGAGCGCACCGGCGCCATCCGCGCAGGCCCCGGTTCTCCATGGGCGTTCCGGACATAGGGCGGGCGGGCGATCCGGCGGGGCACCGGCCGCGGCGGACCCACGATGCCCGGCTGCACCGACGCGGCATGCGTCTGCGGGCGACGCTTGCGCTTGGCCACTCCCCTACACCGCTGCCGGGTCGTCGGTATGCGGCACCGGCGCGGGCCAGACCGGCGGGCGCTTCTGCAGGAAGGCCCCGATGCCCTCCTGCGCGTCGTCCATGGCGGCGTTGGCCGCCATCACCTTCCGGGTGTAGCCGTACGCCTCGGGCTCGGCGCGATCGAGCTGGTCGTAGAAGGCGCGCTTGCCGATCGCCAGGACACCCGCGCTGTAGCGACCGATCCGCTCGGCGAGGTCGGACACCGCCTCGCGCAGTTCGCCGGCCGGCACGACCCGGTTCACCAGCCCCCAATCGGCGGCGGTGGCAGCGTCGATGGGGTCGCCGGTGAGCAGCATCTCCATCGCCCGCTTGCGTCCGATGGCTCGCGACAGCGGCACCATCGGTACCGAACAGAACAGGCCGATCCGGACCCCGGGCGTGGCGAAGCGGCTTCCCTCGGTCGCCACGACGAGATCGCAGGCGGCCACGACCTGGCAGCCGGCAGCCGTGGCGATCCCGTCGACGGCGGCAACCACCGGCTGCGGCACGTCGCGGATCGTCGCCATGAGTTCGCTGCAGACGTCGAAGAGCAAGTCGTAGAAGTCGTCCGGGCGATCCACCATCTCGGCCAGGTCGTGGCCGGCACTGAAGGCGGGTGGCGTGCCCGAGATGACGATGACCCGCACCGAGGGATCGGTCCCGAACCGGGTGATGCAGGCGATGAGCTCGCGCATGACCGCCAGGCTGAGCGGGTTGCGGCGCGCCGGGTTGTCCAGAACGACCTCGCCGAGGTGACCGTCGCGACCGACCCGAACGTGCCCCGTGGCCTGCGAGCCGTTGCCGTCGACCATGCCGCCAGCCTAACGGCGCACCGGATAGCCCGCCCCGCCGGCGCCGCGTGTGCTACGGATGGGGCGTGCGTCGTTCCTGTCCCCACCTCCGGCGCGGCTGAGCCATGGCCGCCGAGGTCGGGACGAAGTCGGTCGTTGCCGCACTGCTGGCCAACTCCGGCATCGCCGCGGCGAAATTCGTGGGATTCTTCTTCACACGGTCCTCGTCGATGCTGGCCGAGGCGGTCCACTCCGTGGCCGACGCCGGGAACCAGGCGCTGCTGCTGCTCGGCGTCCGCAGAGCCACCAAGAGGCCGTCGACCGAGCACCCGTTCGGCTATGGGCGGGAGCGCTACTTCTGGTCGTTCATCGTCGCCGTCGTGATCTTCACGCTGGGCGCGGGATTCGCCGTCTACGAGGGCATCGAGAAGGTGCGTCACCCCCACGAAATCAAGGGTCTGTGGTGGGCGGTCGCCATCCTCGGCACCGGGATCGTGCTGGAGAGTCTGTCGTTCCGTACCGCCATACGCGAGGCACGACCTCTGCGCGGCCAGAAGACATGGTGGCAATTCATCCGTCGTAGCCGCAGCCCGGAGCTCCCCGTCGTCCTGCTCGAGGACTTCGGCGCCCTGGCGGGCCTCGTGATCGCGCTCGTCGCCGTCGTGCTGGCGCACGTCACCGGAAACGCCGTCTGGGACGGGATAGGAACGTTGTGTATCGGCGCGCTGCTGGGGACGATCGCCGTCCTGCTGGCCATCGAGTTGAAGAGCCTCCTGATCGGCGAAGGGGCGCTCCCCGAGCACCGGCAGCAGCTCCTCGCGGCCGCGTCGACCGCACCGGGAGTGCGCAGGGTGATTCACCTGCGAACCCAGCACCTCGGACCGCAGGAACTCCTGGTCGGCGTCAAGGCCGAGTTCGACGCCGAACTCGACATGCAAGGGCTGGCAAGTGCCGTCGATGCGACCGAGGCGCGCCTCCGGGCGGCGGTGCCCATCGCCCAGGTGATCTACGTCGAACCCGACCTGCTGCGAGGAGAGAGTTCGAAATAATCTTTTGATCTATTTGATGATCTTCTGATATTTCCTGTAGTCTCCTACTATGAGACTGCATGGAACGACCCCCGGCGGGCGCCCCGACAGGAGTCTCGACGCCATCCGCCGCGGCGCCGCAGTCGGGTTGTCGGTGGCGATCCTGTCCACCGCCGGCTGCGCCGGAGCCCGAGGGCGAGATCCACTGCCGGAGGGCCGGTGGATCAGCGAACTGGTTCCCGCCACGTCACCGGCCGGCACAGGGGCACACGAGGCGGCATCCATGTCGCCCGGGATTCCCGACGTGGCCGCCGCGCCGGCCGACACCGCTCCGGGAACCGGCAACCCCGCCGGGACCGCTCGGACCGGCGCCGGGACCGGCGAGGTCCTCGGCGGCGCTGGCGAGATCCTCGGCGGCGCTCCGGAAGCACATCCAGCCGGCGCGGCGCCGCAGGCAGGCCCACCCCCGGACGCCGCGGGCGCCGGCGATGACGGTGCCCCGGGCACACCGATCCCTCTTCGCTCCTCCCTCGACGGCGACGAGCCGCCGCCCGAACTGGCCGCGGCGATCCTCAGCGCCTACGAGGCCTTCTGGGACAGCTACTGGGACGCCGCCAGTCACCCGGTGAACCCGGCGCACCCCGGGATCGAGCTCTACAGCACCGAACCGCTGCGCAGCCGAGCGGTCGGCGTCCTGCTGGGGCGGGCGACCGAGGGCATAGCCCTGCGCCTTCCCCCCGACCACGGCGCAGGTCGCATCGTCCGCATCGAGGGCTGGGACCGCCATGGCGCCGAACTCCTGGACTGCTTCGTCGACACCGCGGTCCTCTACGAGGTGTCCACCGGTCGCGTGCGCAACGACGAGCAGGCCACTGTCGTGCATCTGGCCCTGATGCGCCGCGCGGGCGACGGCTGGCGTGTGGCGGAGATCTTCGAGCAAGCCATTCACACAGGAAGGACAGACGGATGCACCATGCAGGCGAACACCAGAGAGGCCCCCGGCCCCAGCGGAACGGCGCCCGCGCCACCACCGGACGGAGACGCCGGCGGCGCCGCGCGCGGGCAGGAATCGCCCTGGTGACGGCGGTCGGCGTTCTCGCCGCCGCCACGGGCAGCGTCGCCGCCGCCGACACGACCGAGGTGGAGGACTGCAGCGACGCACAGACCCTCTGCACGAAGCTGACGGTGAAGCGCCCGACGACCGTGGAGCCCCCGCCCAAGAACTCCGGCCGCGGCCCCAACTACTGCGGATCCTTCTACCTCCAATCCGACGGCAGCTACACGGTGGACGTCTGCGACGACGACGGCAACTACCTGAGGACGCTCACCCTGACGGCCAGAAAGCCACGACCTCGCCCCGCCCAATCCAGCGTCATCTCTTCGGCCATGGGAGCTCTCAACCCACCCCGACCGACCATCCACACCTCGCCGAGCTACCGGCGCGGGCTGCTCGTGCAGACCCCGACGTGGCTCTGGCTGCCGCCCTCGTACTGGCGCACCTACAGCACCACCATCATGGTCTGGGGCTATGTGGTCACGATCTTCGCCACACCCACGATGGTGCGCTGGAACATGGGCAACGGCGACTCGGTCACCTGCATCGGGCCCGGGACACCCTGGGTCCCCGGCTTCGCCGATGTGCTCAGCACGTGCAACTACACCTACCGCCACTCCTCCGACGGCGCCTCGCGCGACCGCTACCGGATCACCGCCACGGTCACATTCGTCGGCAGCTTCACGACGGTCGGCCTCGGCGGGATGCGTGGCCCGCTCGGCGCCGTCACCCGCAGTTCCTCGGTCCACGCCCCCGTGGCGGAAATCCAAGGGCTGGTGGTGTGACGGCGCGGCGCAACGCTCAGGGGACCGCCGCCCCTCCGGCGGCGGTGGGCGGGTGGCGTTCCGGGCCATAGGCTCGGGACGCAACCGCCCACGCGCTCCGGGAGGCTCACATGTTCACCGCGCTGCTGCTCGAGAAGACCGACGAGGGATTCGGTCACGAGATCACCCGGCTCGCCGAGGAGCAACTCCCGGATCGCGAGGTGACCGTGGCCGTGGAGTACTCGACCGTCAACTACAAGGACGGCCTGGCAATCTGCAACGGCGCGCCGGTGGTGCGGACCTGGCCGCTGATACCCGGGATTGATCTGGCCGGCGTGGTGGAGGCCAGCGACCACGCCGACTGGCGCCCCGGCGACCGGGTCACGGTGAACGGCTGGGACCTCGGCGAGAAGCACTGGGGCGGCATGGCCCAGAAGGCCCGCGTGGAGGCCGGCTGGCTGACGCGCCTGCCCGCCGCAATCGACACCCGCGCCGCGGCCGCCATCGGCACAGCCGGCTACACCGCCATGCTCTGCGTGATGGCACTGGAGGATCAAGGTGTGGCACCCGGGGACGGGCCGGTCATCGTCACCGGCGCCGCCGGAGGTGTGGGCAGCGTGGCCATCGCTGTGCTGGCCAAGCTCGGCTACGAGGTGGTGGCCTCCACGGGCCGGGCCGGTACCGAGGGCGACTACCTGCGCTCGCTCGGCGCCACCGAGGTCATCGACCGCGCGGAACTGAGCGAGCCCGGCGGCCGGCCGATGGCGAGACCGCGCTGGGCGGCCGGCGTCGACACCGTCGGCAGCCACACCCTCGTGAACCTCATCGCGGCCCTCGAACCCGAGGGATGCGTGGCCGCCTGTGGGCTGGCCGGAGGCTCCGACCTCTCCGGGACCGTGTTCCCGTTCATCCTCCGGGGCGTCAGCCTGCTGGGCGTCAACTGCGTGTACCAGCCGGCGGCCCGGCGGACCGAGGCCTGGAACCGGTTGGCCGCCGATCTGGACAGCGCCACCCTGGAATCCATCACCAGCGAGGTGCCCCTGGCGGAAGTTCCCCGGGTGGCCGCCGACATCCTCGCCGGGGCGGTGCGCGGCCGGGTCGTGGTGGACGTGAACGCCTGATTGTCGAGGCGCTCAGGCAGTACGCTGCGAATTGGCGGCCCGCCTCGCAGCAGTGACGACGCTCCGCGAGGACCGACCCGCATCGAGCACGGCACATCCAGCATGAGGAGGCACCCGATGGGATACTTCGGAAGATCCTGGGAACTCGGCAAGACGTCTTGGCGCGTCCTCCGCAAGGACAAGGAGTTGCTGTGGCTACCGGTCCTCGGCGGCGTGGCGGCACTGATCATCGCCGGGATCGTCTTCGGCCTGATCGCGCTCACCGACGACGACCCGTCCACGGGCTGGGACGACTTCGAGGTCAGCGGCGGCGCGGTGTGGCTGGTCATCCTGGGCGCCATCGTCAGCGAGATCGCCGTGTACTTCTTCCAGGGCGCCCTGGTGCACGGGGCTCGCGAGCGGCTCACCGGCGGTGACCCCACCGTCGCCAGCGCCATCCGCGGCGCCTGGAAGCGGATCGGCGCCATCGCTCCCTGGGCAATCGTGGCTCTCGTGGTGGGCCTCATCATCAACAGCATCCAGGCGGCGGCGCGGGACCGCGCCGGAATCTTCGGGGCGATCATGGGCAGTCTCCTGGACCTGGCGTGGCGCGCCCTGACCTTCCTGGTCATGCCGGTCATCATCGCCGAGGGTACCGGCGCGTTCGGGGCCATCGGGCGCTCCAAGAACCTGCTGCGGCGGACCTGGGGCGAGAACCTCGTCGCCCAGGCGGGGCTCTCCATCGTGGGCTTCATCCTGATGCTGCCCGGGCTGCTCA